>JBDSLV010000582.1:0-6838 GCA_039916205.1 Mesorhizobium sp.
CGGAGAGCGCAGTCATCGGTGTTGCCCATCCGGATTTCGGCGAGGGTGTCACCGCCGTCGTGGTCCGCTCGCCGGCCTCTGTCATAAGTGCCGCCGACATCCTCGGTGCGATCGCACAGCGGGTGGCGAAATACAAGCATCCCAAGCGGGTGATCTTCGTTGATGAATTGCCGCGCAATACCATGGGCAAGGTGCAGAAGAACCTTCTGCGCGACACCTACAAGGGGCTCTATTCTTCTTAGGAAGCCGGCTTCCTAAGAGACAAGACAGTCGCCGCCACGAGCAGGTATCAGCCCGGGTACAAAAGCCCGAAAACATGGTCGGCGATAGCAAGGCTCGCGGTGAGGCCTGGGCTTTCAATGCCGAACAGATTGACGATCCGCCCGGCGCCATGATCGGCCGGTCCCTGCACCATGAAGTCGGCCGCTGGCTGGCCCGGCCGGGAGAGTTTTGGCCGCACGCCGGCATAGGCTGGGTGCAGAGCGCCATCCTCGAGGCCGGGCCAATAGCGGCGGATCTCATCGTAAAAGACGGCGCCTCGGGCCGGGTCGACCGTATAATCCACGGTGTCGATCCATTCGACATCCGGACCGAAACGCGCGCTGCCGGCAAGATCAAGCGTCAGATGCACGCCGAGGCCGCCATGCACGGGCACAGGGTAGATCAGCCGTGAGAACGGCGACCGGCCCGCAAGCGCGAAGTAATTTCCACGCGCCAGCCAGAGTGGCGGAACCCGCTCTTGCGGGAAGCCTTCGATTCGGCTGGCCAGGGCCTGCGCCTCCAGGCCAGCGGCATTGACGAAGGCGCCGGCCTTCAGCGCGAACGCTTCGCCATTGGCATCCAGCGTATGGATCTCGATCCCGTCGGCCTCAGCTGTGGCGGCGGCAACAGTCGTCAGCAAGGCGAAAGAGGCGCCGGCGGCTTCAGCGTCGCCGCGCAACGAGAGCATCAGCGCCTGGCTGTCGACAATACCGGTGGAAGGCGACAGCAAGGCGCCGGCGCATTTCAGCGCGGGTTCTAGGTTTTCAGCCTCCGCGCGCGACAGCAGTTCGAGATCGGTAACGCCGCAGCGCTCGGCATTGGCTCGGATGTCCACGAGCCTGTCCAATTGGTCGGGCTCGACGGCGACAATCAGCTTGCCGGTGCGGGCATGGGCGACATTGTGCTCGGCGCAATAGGCGTAGAGAAGCTGACGGCCTTCGACACAGAGCCGCGCCTTCAGGCTTCCCGGCACATAATAGAGCCCGGCATGGATGACTTCGGAATTGCGCGAACTTGTCGCCGTGCCGATCGCACCGGCCTTTTCGACCACCAGCACCTCGCGGCCCGACAAGGCAAGCTCCCTGGCGATGGCCAGTCCCACGACCCCGGCTCCGGCGACAACGCAATCGACCGTGTCCATGGGCTCGCTTTCAGCCGGCCTTGAAAACCCTTTGACCGTCGATCCAGACCTGCCTGATATCAAGCGCGTCGGAGAGGGCGACAATGTCGGCGGCGGTGCCATTGGCAAACCGCCCGAGCCGGTGTGACTGGCCGACCGCTTGCGCGGGATAGAGCGAAGCCATGCGCAGCGCCTCCGACAGCTCTACCCCGACAACCCGGTGGATAAAGCGCACGGCGGAGATCATGTCGAGATCGGCACCGGCCAGCGTGCCGTCGGCGAGCCGCAGGCTGCCGTCCTTGCGGTAGATGGTGCGGCCGTTGAGCGTGAACGAATTCATGTCGGTGCCGATGGTCGCCATGGCGTCGGTGACCAGGAAGATCCGGGCCGGCCCCTGCTTGGCATCCATTGCGATCTTGATGCTGGCGGGATGGACATGGATGCCGTCGGCGATCAGCCCGGCTGACAACGAACCGATGTCGATGGCGGCCCCCACCAGTCCCGGCTCGCGGTTGCCGATCTGGCTCATCGCGTTGAACAGATGCGTGACCATCGAGGCGCCGGCCGCTGCAAAGGCGCTTGCATCGGCGTAGCCGGCATCGGAATGCCCAAGGCTGACGACGACGCCGGCTTCGACAAGAGCCGAGACGCGCGCCGGCGTCACGGATTCTGGAGCAACGGTGGTCAGCAGCACCGGCAGTTTCTGCCGTGTGGCGATCAGCGCCGCCTGGTCCTCATCCGTCATCGGCCGGATCAATGCCGGGTCATGCGCGCCCTTGCGGGCAATCGACAGATGCGGGCCTTCCATATGCAGGCCGAGGAAGCCCGGCAGCTTTTGCCGCGCCGCCTCCGCTCCGGCGGCGATCGCGGCGGCGGTGATGGCGGGCGTGTCGGTGATCAGCGTCGGCAACAGCGCCGTTGTGCCGAAGGGCGCGTGCGCCCGGCAGATGGTCTCGATCGAGGCGACATCAGGATGGTCGTTGAGCATGACGCCGCCGCCGCCATTGACCTGCAGGTCGACGAAGCCCGGCACGAGCAGGCCGCCATTGGTCTCGACATGGCCGATGCCAGAGGGAATGGCGCCGGCTGGCACGATGGCCTCGACAAGCCCGTCGCGCACGACAAGGGCTGCATTGTCGTGCCAGTTGTCGCCGTCGAATATCCGGGCGCCGGTCAGGGCAAAACGGTCGCTCATACGGTTTCAGTCACCTTGCGCAGATTGGGTGGCGTGTCCGGGTCGAGGCCGCGATGGCGGGCAAAGGCCTCGGCGAACATGTAGAAGGAGACGATCAGCGCCAGCGGGTCGGTCAGCGGGTGGCCGGTGGCGACATGCGGCAGGCGCACCGCCGCCCGCGCCAGATCCGAGGTGACGAACACCGGCGCGCCCTTGGCTGCCAGGCTGTCGGCGGCCTCGGCGACGGAGGGCTCCGAGGCGTCGCGGGCGGCGAGCGCCAGCACCGGAAAGTCCGGGCCGATCAGCGCCAGCGGCCCATGCATGACCTCGGCGGCGCTGAATGCCTCGGCATGCATGGCGCAGGTTTCCTTGAATTTCAATGCCGCCTCGTTGGCGATGGCGGCGGACGGGCCACGGCCAAGGATGAACAGCGACTTCTGCTTCTCCAGCGTCTTGGCCAGCACGGTCCAGTCGCAGGCGATGGCCTTGCGAAAATGGTCGGGCAAGCGGGCTAGCGCGGCCAAAAGTGCTTCATCGCCGGTGCAATGCGCCATCAGCGCGAGGCCGGCGACCGCCGAATTGACGAAGGTCTTGGTCGCCGCGACGCTGCGCTCCGGCCCGGCAAGGATATCGATCGCGTAGTCGCTGGCGCGCGCCAGTGGTGAATCCGCGGTGTTGGTGATGGCGATGGTCAAGGCGCCGCCGGCCCGCGCCGTTTCGGCCATGGCGACAATGTCGGGGCTCTTGCCCGACTGCGAGATCGCCAGGCAAGCCGAGCCGCCAAGCTTCAGCCTGGCGCCATAGATCGACGCGATCGACGGGCCGACCGAAGCCACGGCCAGGCCGGCGGTCAGTTCGACAGCGTATTTGACGAAAGTGGCGGCGTGGTCGGACGAGCCGCGCGCCACGGTCACGACGAAATGCGGGTCGCGCTCGCGAATGCCGCGCCCGGCCTCGGCCAGAATGGCACGCGAACCGTCGAGCAGGCGGGCGGTGGCTTCGGGGATCTCCTCGATCTCGCGCTGCATGTGGGTCTTATTAGTGCTCATGGTCTGCCCTCTTCTCCCGGTCCGCTCAACCGGAGCTCGGCGACGAAGTCGTAGGCGTCGCCTCTGTAGACGGAGCGGGTGAACTCGATCACCTTGCCGCTCGCGAGATAGGAAATGCGCTCGATATGCAGGCCGGCGATGCCGGGCGGCACTTCGAGCAGGCGCGCGTCAGCGTCGCCGAGATTGGTCGCCGAGATGCGCTGCACCGCGCGCACCGGACGGTTGCCGGTCGTCTCCAGCGCCGCGTAAAGCGAGGAGCCGATCGATGTCGGGTCGGGCAGCACGCTGGTCGACAGCGCGGCCCGCTCGATCGCCAGCGGCGTGTCGTTGGCGATGCGCAGGCGCGACACCCGCGCCACCAGTTCCTTGGACGACAGGCCGAGCACCATCATTTCATCGGGCGAGGGGGCGAAGATGCCACGCTCCAGCCAGGCCGAACGCACGCTCATGCCGCGCCGGGCCATGTCCTCGGTGAAGGATGTCAGCCGCGACAGCGACTGTTCGACCCGCTCCATGCGCGGCGCGACGAACGTGCCGGAGCCGTGGCGCTGGACAAGGATGCCGCCCTTGACAAGATCCTGCACCGCCTTGCGCACGGTGACGCGTGAAATGTCGGCCTTGGTGGCGATGTCGCGCTCGGAGGGCAAGGCGTCGCCCGGCCCGATCAGGCCGCGATTGACCGCGTCCTCGATGCTCTTGCGCAGCTGCAGATAAAGCGGCGCGCCGCTTTGCGACGATTGTTTAAGCGTGGCGAAGATCTGGTCGGCGGCTTCGCTCATCGCGCCGCCTCCGTGGTTTTGAACAGCCGTACCGCCATCTGCACCGCGCCGCCAAGCGCGTCGTCGAGCGGCGGCTTCAGCAATGCCTGGTAACGCGTCGACAGGCGTGGCGCGTAAAGCGGCGCCAGGCCGCCCAGCAGACAGAGCGGCGCGCCGGTGGAAAGGTCGAGCACGCCGAGTGCCGCTTCGACATCGGCGACCGCCCGGTCAAGGATCCAGTTGGCGACACTGTCGCCCTTCGCGGCATGCTCGAACACCTTGGGCGCGAAGCCGCCGAAATCGCCGGGCTTGGCGTTGGTGGTGAACTCGACCACGTCTTCGGGATTGTTGCGGAAAACGGCGAGCATGCTCTGCGTCAACGGCGAGCCCTGGCAAATGCCGTCATAGGCAAGCAAGGTCTGCTCGAGCAGGTCGCGGCCGATGCGGGCGCCGCTGCCCTGGTCGCCGACCTGGAAGCCCCAGCCGCCAATGGCGCGAGACGTGCCGTTCTTGCGCGCCATATAGGCAGTGCCGGTGCCGAGGATCGCCATGGCGCCGTCACCGGAACCGACCGCGCCTTCCAAGGCGATCTCCGCATCGGTCTCGACGCGGCTGATACTGAACGGCAGGATCGCTTCGAGCTGCTGACGGTAGGTGCCGACATTGGCGCCGGCGAGGCCGAGAATGGCCGGGGTGCGCGGGATCAGTTCAGGGTCATGTCCGGCGGCGACAAAGGCCTGCCTTGCCGCTTCGACAATGTTTGAGCGGGCGCCGGTAAGATCGGTGCGGATATTGGCGGCGCCGCTCTTGGCACGGCCCACGACAGTGCCGTCCGCTGTTGCCAGGGCCGCCCTGCAGCTGGTGCCGCCGCCATCGATGCCGAGCACAAAGTTCACACGATTTCTCCTCCGGACGGATAATACCAATAAAATACCAATAGCCAAGGATTAATTTTCGTTTCAAAAAGATTAAGGCGTATTTTATTGAAAAACCTCAGCATTTCGTCGGCTCAACGATTTCCCGTCCGCGAATTCGTTAATGCATGTGGACAAGTGGTATTTTTTTGGTATTGTTCCTGCATTGGAGGAACTGGAATGGCCGAAACGCGCACCGAAGCGCTTCACCAGAATGCCGAGGGGCTGGATATCCAGGCCCCGGACGCCATCCTTTCTTCGCTGGCCGATGCGCAGATCGAAGCTGCGAAAGTCGTGCGCAACGCCATTCCGTCCATCGCCGCGGCAGCCGAGATCATTGCCGCCAAACTGAAGAGCGGTGGCAAGCTTGCCTATGCGGCGGCAGGCAGTTCCGGCCTGATGGCGCTTGCCGATGCCCTGGAATTGCCGGGCACCTTCGGCATCCAGCGTGATCGTATCGCCATCCTGATCGCCGGCGGCGACGATGCTTTCAAGACGCTGGCCGGCGGCCCGGAAGACGACACCGAAGAGGCGGCGCAAGCCATCGCCGCTGCCGGCATCGGCAAGGACGATTGCCTGATCGCGATTTCCGCCAGCGGCACCACGCCCTATGCCGTGCGCGCCATCGAAGAGGCCGCGCGCCGAGGTGCGGCGACCATCGGCATCGCCAACAACAGGGACTCCGCGCTGCTCAGGCTGGCCGA
Source organism: Mesorhizobium sp. (assembly GCA_039916205.1). Classification (GTDB taxonomy): domain Bacteria; phylum Pseudomonadota; class Alphaproteobacteria; order Rhizobiales; family Rhizobiaceae; genus Mesorhizobium. Next base: position 5,981 of record JBDSLV010000582.1, read on the forward strand.
AACCGCCATCCTGCTGGAAACGCCGCCCGAGGTGATCGCCGGCTCGACCCGCATGGGCGCCGGCACCGCCCAGAAGATCGCGCTCAACATGCTGTCGACGCTCACCGCCGTTCATCTTGGCCATGTGCATGACGGCTATATGGTCAATCTGATGGCCGACAACATCAAGCTGCGCGACCGTGCGGCGCGCATCGTCGCCGCCATCAGCGGCCGCACGCGCGACGACGCCGCCCGCCTGCTCGACAAGAGCGGCGGCGTGGTCAAGACCGCCATTCTGCTTGCCGCCGGTGCCGACAATGCCGATGCGGCCGAGAAACTGCTGGAAGGGACGGGCCAGAAGCTGCGGCCAGCCCTTTCCGCAATCGAGGGGAACAAGGGTTCCAAAGCCTAGGTTCTCATCAAAACCGAACCTGAAAAAGGTCAACAGGGAGACTGAGCATGACAACGAAACTACTGACGGCACTGCTTCTGGGCACCAGCATCCTCGGCTCCGCCGGGGTGGCTTATGCCGGCGACGTAACGCTCAACATCGAAAGCTGGCGCGGCGACGACCTTGCCATCTGGAAGGACAAGCTGATCCCGGCTTTCGAAGCCAAGAACCCAGGCATCAAGGTGGTGTTCGCACCGTCGGCTCCAACCGAATACGACGCCGCACTCGGCGCCAAGCTCGCCGCCGGTTCAGCGGGCGACCTGATCACCTGCCGCCCGTTCGACAAGTCGCTTGAACTGTACAAGAAGGGCAACCTCGCCGACCTCTCGGCGCTGCCCGGCATGGACAACTTCTCGCCGGTGGCCAAGTCCGCCTGGCAGACCGACGACGGCAAGGCGAGCTTCTGCGTGCCGATGGCCTCGGTCATT
>JBDSLV010000583.1:0-18898 GCA_039916205.1 Mesorhizobium sp.
GGTCTACGCTGCGGCGAACCAATGCGTCTGCGTGTCGCCCGCAATCTTCTCGGACGCGATGGGGCCGGTCACGCCTGCCGCCGTCGCCGCCCAGACGCATGCCGAGGCAATGGCGGGCATCGCGCTGGCCCAACTCGTTCGGCCTGGATGCCCTGTGGTTTATGGTAGCCTTCACAATTCGATGAGCCTGAAATCTGGGGCGCTCACCTTTGGTTCTCCAGAAGCCAATCTGGTCACGATGGCATTGGCGCAGCTTGCACGTCGATTGGGGGTGCCGATGCGCTCCGGCGGCGGTCAGATTACGGCAGCCAACTCCGCAGACGGTCAAGCCATACAGGACAGCGCCTCGGCCATGTGGGCGACCATCCTGTCAGGCGCCAACCAGGTTTGGCACGCGGCAGGTTGGCTCGAGGGAGGGCTGACCATGGGCTATGAGAAATTCGTCATGGATCTTGATCACTGCGGCGCCATGCTGCGGATGGTGACGGGGATGCCAGTATCCGAAGAAACCCTCACCAAACAGTCTTACAGTGAAGCCGGGCCAGGTTCCAATTTTCTATCGACCAGCCACACGATGCAGCACTTTGCCACCGCAAATTTCATGCCCGATATCGCAGAGGCCGGCGCCTACGAGATGTGGGTCGAGGCTGGCCGCAGGACGTCAGAACAGCGCGCCAACGATCGCTGGAAGGCGATGCTTGCTGATTATGAAGCACCGCCGATCGATCAGGAGAGAGACGCCGCCCTACAGGCCTTCATGGCGCGGCGCAAAGCCGAGATGAGGTATTGACCCAACACGGTGTCCGGGCCAGCGCCACTTTCTCGCGCCAGCTCACTGTTCCTCAGCACCTTCAAATCAGAATGTTGCGACATAGCCGATCAAGAACGTGACTTTGCATGTGATCCTCTTCCGAAAATCGAATCCTATTTCATCGTCATGTGTTATAAGCGAGGTACTTTTTATTGATCGCCGCACCCATCGTGTATTTCGGGTCGACAACATTGCCGAGCTTGGCTTTTCCCACCTGGCTGAGCAACATGTAGGCATCGTAGCGATCGTAGTCGTAGTCCTTCTCCATCCAGTAGACGAGATCACGATAGGCGATCCGCATCGCATCCTCCAGCGGCCGCGCCGAACCAATGGACATGATGAAATCCTTGGCTTCGAGTCGGGGCCAGTCGATGGTCCAGTTCTTTATCAGATCCACCCGGATTGTCACGATTGCCGCATGCTCGACAGCCACGCCGCAGATCTCGCCCTCACCCTGGCAGGCGTGGCAATCACCGACAAACAGGCGGGCGCCGGGAACCTTCACCGGCAGAAAGACGATGTTGCCGGGTCCGATATCGGGCATGTCCATGTTGCCGCCGTGCTGGTCGGGTGTCAGCGCGTTGATGGAATCGATCTCCGGCGAGCAGCTCAGCGTTCCGATATGGGGACGGTAGGGCAGCGTGACGCGGTCGCTCCAGTAGACATGCTTTTCGTCGAGAGCGATCTTCCTGACGATCTCGGGCAGCGGCGGATTGAGCATGGCCGTGTAGGTGGTTCCGACAAGGCCGCCGAATTCCTTGATGAGGCAACAGGTTCCGCCCGGCTTGTCGGGGCGCGGCCTGATCGACTCGATGTAGACGGCGACGGTGTCGCCCTTTTCGGCTCCCCGGATCATGATAGGCCCGCATTGCGGGTTGATGAACGGCATTTCCAGGATGTCGGACGGCTTATCCTGCTCGGTCTTGATGCGGCCTTCGAAACAGTCTTCCGTCCACAGCACGATCCGGTCGCCGGGATCGACCGTCATCACCGGGTCGGAATAGGGTCCGATCGTATAGTTGTATTTGCCCTGGACCTCCTGGTCGAGTTCGTGCCGGGCTCCCGGCCGGCCCTGGCTGACGCCACGCTGGAACATGATCGAGTTCGACAGCCACTGCGGATATTTCGTGGTCATTTGAGTTCCTGTTCCTGGGTTGCGGATACCTGCGGCGTCAACGAAGCGCCGGCTGGCCTTTTGCGGGTCAACCATGCGGCGGGTACTCCCGGGCTCAGTTCGCGCCGCTCCAGGAAGCCGCCGGGGCGCAGGATCAGCATGGCGATCAGGATGAGCGAGAGGCCCGTATCCGTCAGACCCGCGACATTGCCAGAGAAGACCTGGTGAATGTTCAGCGTGTTCTCTACCCAGCGCAGCGACTGGTAGATGACCGTGACGAGGATGGTTCCGATCACGGCCCCGGAAACCGTCGCCGGCCCCCCGATGACCAGCATCGCCAGGATGACGAAGGTTTCGGTCAGGAAAAACGCCTTCGGCGTGAACGAGGTGATGAAGTGCGCGAAGAGCCCGCCTCCGAGGCCAGCAATGAAGGCGCTGAGCACGAGCGCGATCCAGCGCACTTTGATGAGGTCGATACCGATGGCGCCAGCCGAGATCGAATCGTCGCGGGAGGCGCGCAACTGAAGCCCCACCTTGGATTCCCGGAACACGCAGGCGACCACCACCACGATGGCAGCCCAGATCGCCGCCGTCTTCAGGTCCGTGAACTGGTCGACGCCAAAGAAGGTCTGCGGCCCGTTGGTCAGCGAATGCCAGTTGGTCATGACGACGTGCAGGATTATCAGCAGCGCGAAGCTGGTGATAACGACGGGGAAATCCGAAAGCCGCATCAGCGGCAGGCCGAGGATTGCGGCGACGATGGCCGCCGCCAGCGCTCCGACCAGGAGCGCGGGCAGAAACGGGAGATGGATATCGGCGAGGATCGGATACAGGCTCGTCAGCGAGATGGACTTCTGGAACGGCTCCATCGAACAGATGGAGCTGACATAGGCGCCGATACCCATGAAGGCGACGTGGGGGAACCACAATATGTTCGAGTTGCCCATGAATATCTGCAGGCCGACGACCAGGATTAGATAGATGTACATCCTGATGACGAACTGGCCGAGCACCGGTGAGCCGATGATTTCCGTGGCCGTGTAGATGATGCCAAGGATGACCAGAAGCAGGGCCGCGGTCGGAAGGCTGCCGCGCAATGAATGGAATGAGCCGGTATTCATGGCCGGTTGCCGGTCCCTATCTTGGATGAAATTAGTCCTTCCGGGCGGAACAGCAGAACGAGGATGACCAGGGCGAAAGTGAACGCCTGCCGGTAGTCGACCAGATCCTGCGGAAGGAACGTGTTGATCCCCACGGTCATGAGGGCGAGCACGTAGCCGCCGACCACCGCGCCGACCAGGCTGTTGAGACCACCGAGAACGGTCGCCACAAAAGCGACGATGAGCGGCTCCAGACCGATGCCCGGCGTGACCGAGGCGGTGCGGCCAAGCCAGAACAGCGCCACGGTGCCTGCCAGCAGGCCGCTGATCGCGAAAGCCATCGAAATCAGCAAGTTGGCGGGCACGCCCAGCATGCGGGTCATGCGCATGTTGTCGGCGGCGGCGCGTAGCGCGATGCCGAGAACCGTCCGGTTGAGAAGAAGCGTCAGCGCGCCCAGCAGCACGAACGTCACCACTACCGCCATGATGTCGCGCATCTGGATCAGCACGTTTCCGACGGCGATGCTCTGGCTGAAGATGTCGGGCAGAGGCACCACCCTCGAACGCGGCGAGATCAGGAGCAGCGCGGCGTTCTGGAACAGTGTGCTGACCGCGAAGGAGGTGATGAGCATGGCGGTGAGCGACTTGTCGCGGATCGGGCGGAAGGCGATGTACTCGGTCAGCACGCTCGCGACGATCGCGGCCAGGATCGCGCAAAACCCCATGACCAACCAGGGCAGCGGCGAGCCATTGAGCAGGTAGAGCGTGTATCCCGCCACCATGATAAGCTCGCCATAAGCGAAGTTCACGAGCTTCAGGATACCGTAGATGAGCACCAGCCCGAGCGCCATGAGCGCATACATGCTGCCGAGGCTGAGGGCACTGACGATGAAACCGAAGGCTTCGCTCATTTCATGGACTCCCGACCGATTGCCGCGTCCGCCATTGCCGCGCCGAGATAGGCGCTTTCCACATCGACGGTCCGGCGCAACTCCTGCGGGGTTCCGGCGGCTTCCACCCGGCCCATGCGGATCAGGTAGGCGCGGTCCGCGATGTTCAGTGCCTGTGCCACGTTCTGCTCCACCAGCAATATCGTCATCCCCTGTCCATGCAGCCTTTGCACCAGCGCGAAGACCTGCTCCACGAGCTTGGGCGACAGACCGAGCGAGGGTTCGTCCAGGATGAGCAATTGCGGATGCGACATCAGTGCCCGGGCGATCGCGAGCTGCTGCTGCTCGCCGCCCGACATCGTGCCGGCCGCCTGGGTCCGGCGATCGGCCAGGATCGGGAAGAGCGCGAACATCTCGTCGAGATCGCGCAGATATTCTCCCCGATCGCGGCGGATATAGGCGCCGAGCCGAAGGTTCTGCTCGACCGTCAGCGCCGAAAAGATGTCTCGGTTTTCCGGGACCATCGCGATGCCCTTGCGCACGATCGCTTCCGGCGGCAGGCCGGCGATCGGCTCACCCTTGAAGACAATTTCACCCGCGTTCGGTTTGACAACACCGGTGACCGCAGAGAGCGTCGTGCTCTTGCCCGCGCCGTTGGCGCCCACGATCGCGACCAGCTCGCCCTGCCGCACTTCCAGCGAAATGCCGTGCAGCACCCGCACCGCCCCATAGCGGGCGTGAATGTCGCGCAGTTCAAGCATGGAGAGCCTCCGCGGAAGAGCCGAGATAGGCTTCGACCACTTCAGGGATGCGGCGCACCTCCTGGGGCGTGCCTTGCGCGATTGTGCGGCCGTAATTCAGGACATGCAGCCGATGGCACAGGCGCATGATGAGATGCATGTCGTGGTCGACGATCAGCATGCCGAGGCTCTCGCTTTTCGGCAGCGGGGCCAGGCGGTTGAGAAGTTCAGCGCTTTCATGCTCGTTGAGACCCGCGGCCGGCTCGTCCAGGAAAAGATAATGCGGGCGCATCGCGATCGCGCGGGCGACCTCGACGAGCCGCTGGTGGCCATAGGGAAGTGCCGCTGCCGACATCGAGAGCCAGCTTTCGGCGCCCATCGTCGCAAGCGCCTGGTGCGCGCGCTCCAGTGCCTCGATCCTGCCGAAGCCCACGCTCAACGCGGCGACCAACACGTTTTCCAGCACGCTCATCCCGCCGAACAGGCGCACGCGCTGGAACGAACGGCCGATGCCCACCTTGGCTATCCTGTGGGCCTTCCAGCCGGAAATGTCCGTGCCGTCGAGGACGACGCGGCCCCCGGTCGGCGGCAGAACGCCGCTGACGACGTTGATCAGCGTGCTCTTTCCCGATCCGTTTGGGCCGATGAGACCAAGGATTTCCCCTCGGTGCAGCGTGAGGCTGACCTCATCGAGCGCCTTCAAGGCAAGGAAGTGCTTCGAGAGGCTCTCGACCCGGAGGCACTCGGCGTCAGTCGATGCTAGGCTGGAGGCAATCATCTGATGTCGTGTCCGAAATGAAGAACTTGCGCGCCGGAAACCTGGTCGGGTGGCCGGCGCGCTCGCCTTTGCGCGTCTACTTGTTCTTTTCCATGTACTTGATCAGATAGTCGGGCTTGGCCACGTCGGCCGGCCGCGTCCATCCGATGAAGGAAGGCTTGCCGCCCTTGAGTTCCACCAGTGGCGCTTCGATGTTGGGCTCGTGCCCGGTCTTGGCGCTGGACCATTTCAGCTTACCGGTCAGAAGGTTGAACTCCGTGCCCTCCATCGCCTTGGCAAGGGCCGCACCTTCAGTGGTGCCGGCCTTCGTGGCGGCCTGCGCGAACACCTGGACCGCGTCCCATCCGGTGGCGACCATGGAGGTGTCGGGCGCCTTGCCGTATTCAGCCTGATAAAGCTTGAGGAACTCGGCCATTTCCGGCGTCACGTCGGGCGCCATGAAGCTGTGCGTCACGAACGAAACGTTGCTGCCGAATTTTTCGCCCAGGGCGTCGAAGAGGCCCTGATCGTCATAGGAGTCGCCGCCGAGGATCGGGGCGTCGATCCCGGCCTCGCGGATCGTGCGGATGATCGTTCCGAGATCCGGCATGTAGGAGGAGATGAAGATCACGTCGGGCTTTTCGGCGCGCTGCAGACGTGCGAGCTGCGCGGAAAAATCCTGGGCGCCCTGCGTGTACTTGTCCTCGGCGATGACGGTCCCGCCGAGCTGCTTGTAGTGGCCGATGAAATATTCGCTGAGGCTGGTTGTGTAGTCGATGAAGGTGTCCGTCACCACATAGGCCTTCTTCCAGCCTTTGGTGTTGTAGGCATACTCAGCCGCCGCCGCACCCATCTCGGTGTTCCACATCGACAATGTGAACTGCTTGTCGCCAAGCGGCACAGAGCCGGCGAGCGGCGAGGACGCGCAGGTCGAAACGCCGACGATCCCGGCCTTCTGCGCTTCCCGGTTGGCCGGTCCGCCCATGTCGAAATCGCAGGGCGAGATCATGTATTCCACGCCTTCCGCGACAAGCTGTGCGGCATTGCTGCCCACCGTAACGGGATCGCTCTTGCCGTCCAGGTTCACGAAGCGCAGCTTTTTGCCTAGAACACCGCCCTTCTCGTTGATCGTCTTGACTGCAAGCTCCGCGCCGCGCAGGCCCGGCTCGTCAAGCGGAGCCTGAATGCCGGTCAGGCACAGGCTGCCGCCGATGAGGATGTCGTCGGCGGCATAGGAAAGCGATCCCCCGCTTGAAACAAGCGCGAGGCCAAGCGCTATCCCGGCGACCGAACGCCTGGCCGATGCCCTGAAGTTTCGATTGCTCCATCTTAGTAGCGTCTTCGTCATCATGATCGTTCCTCCCTTTGTTGTCCGCTTCGAGCCTGCTCAGGGCTTGGGGGCGGCACTCGCGAATAAATTCTCCGGCGCCGACTTCATCGAAGGGGCTTCGGACAGGCAAACCGAAAGAAGTCTTGGTTCCTCGTCGCTCAGGGCGACGTAGCAATGCTTCATGATGCTGTCGAAATAGACACTCTCGCCGGCGCCGATCCGCACGGGCGCATAGTGTTCGGTATTCAATTCGACCAGCCCGCAGAGAACGAAGGCAAACTCTTCCCCTGGATGCGTGCTCCACTCCTCGATGGGCGGCGGTGTCCGCGCCTTGATCGCCATGTGCAGCGGCGCCATCCGCTTCCCGATCAGGCCGGCGGCATGAAGCTGGTAGTCATAATGCTCGATGGCGAGCCGTTCGCCCCCGTCGCGGCGCGTCACGAGCAGGCGCCCGTTGGTCATCTCGGCCGGGGCGAAGGGAAAGATATGGTCGACCAGCACCCTCATGGCGCGCGCGATCTTGAAGATCGTCTCGACGGACCCGGTGGTCTGGCCGTTTTCAAGTTTGCTCAGTGTGGAAACCGCGACGCCGGAACGCTGACTGAGCTCCGCAAGGGTCAGACCTTCCTTCTTGCGCTGCGTGCGAATGCGCGCTCCCAGTTCTTCGGGATCAAACACCGGCAATCCACCCTCCCGCAGTGAAAGCCATTGTAAATGCGCTTATCGTAATAGCAACAAAAATTATCGTTTCGGAAAAATTATAGTGCCTTGGAAAAACGGCAGCCAGGCGACCCATTCATATCCACGGGTGTAGACCGGTCGCCAATTCCGGATCAGGAGAGCAGGGCCGCCGCATGTCCCGCGAATGCGGGCAGCATGGAAAGATTCTCCGACAGAGCCTGGCCCTCGGTGAAGACCACCAGGATGAAGGCCTTGCTGTTCGGCAGTTCGACATAAGCGGCATCGTGGCGGCGATAGCTGGCCGTCGCATCGCCCGTCCAGCCGGTGTGGCCCGCTTTCGACCAGATCTTCGCGCCCGCAGGAAGACCCGCTCCGAAGTAGCCCTCCACCTGCGCGGCGGGCAGGGTCGCGAAGGCGGGATCGAGCGGGCGGTGGAGAAGCTCCGCCATTTGACGGCTCCGGGCGGGCGTCACCACGCGCCCGGCAAATATGTCGTGGAACAGCCGGGCCGCGGCGAGAGTGGTGAGGCTGTTGTGATTGTTGCCGCCCAACTGCACGAACATGCGCTCGCGACCATAGCGGTCGTCGTCCATCAGCTTCTGGGAAACGTTGATGCCTTGCAGCTCGGGCCAGCCCAGTCCCTGCAGGTAGCGGTTGACCCAGTTTCGCCGTTCGACCCATTCCCGCATTTCCGTGTCGTCGAGCAACGTGTCGCCGGTGGTGCCGGTGACCAGATCGATGATGTAGTTCGTCGCCGTGTTGCTCGACCAGGCGATCATGTCGTGCATGGCGCGCTCGAGTTCGGCATGCGGCTTGACCGCCCCTTCTTCCAGGCGCGCCTCGACCGCCGCCAGATAGAAAGCCTTGACGACGCTGCAGGGATAGAAACTTTTCGTGCCGTTGTGGCTGTAGCCGGCCGGTTGGCCGCTGGCGTGGGACGTCAGTGGCGCATCGAGCGGCACGAGGGTCAGCGCCATGCGGTCGGCATCCAGCCCCTCGACGCCGAAACGATCCAGCGACCAGGCCTTCAAATTCTCGCCCAGCGCACGGGCATGCGCGGTTTCGTCATAGAACATCGTCGGCAACTCCTGTGATTCAAGCGATCTCATGCATCCTGAGACAGCGCACGTCATGGGCCTCGGCATAGGGCTCGATGGGTGGTCGCTGGGAATGGCATCTTGCCTGCGCCCAGGCGCAGCGGCTCGAAAAGCTGCATCCCGCCGGGGGATGGAGCGGGTCGGGCAACTCGCCCTCCAGGCTCGTGACGGTCGTCCTGCGATCGGGGTCCGGCCAGGGGATCGCCGACAGCAACGCCCTGGTGTAGGGATGGCGCGGCGTTTCGAACAGCGCGTCGGCCCGGGTGGTTTCCATCACCTCGCCCAGATACATCACGGCGACGCGGTCGCTGATGTGGCGGACCACATTGAGGTCGTGCGCGATGAAGATGAAGGCGATGCCAAAGCGATCGCGCAACTCCTCGAACAGGTTGATGATCTGCGCCTGGACAGAGGCATCGAGCGCGGAGACCGGCTCGTCGGCGATGATGAGCCTCGGTTCCACCGCAAGGGCGCGGGCGATGCTTACCCGCTGGCGCTGGCCGCCGCTCATGGCATGCGGCAGGCGCTCCTTGTGGCGCGGGGACAGGCCCACCGTCGCCAACAACTCGTCGACGCGCGCGGCCCGCGTGGCGCCGCCTCCGTGAAGTCTGTGCGCGACAAGAACCTCCTCGATCGTCTGCCCCACGGTCATGCGCGGGTTGAGCGAGGAATAAGGGTCCTGGAAGATCATCTGGATCAGGCGGGACGCCGTGCGCCGGCCGCCCATCGCCGCGAGCGGGCGACCCTGCCAAAGGATCTCGCCACTGCTCGGGGCATGGAGGCCGGCGATGCAGCGCCCGAGCGTGCTCTTGCCACAGCCGCTCTCGCCCACCACGCCGAGAATTTCGCCCGGACGGACGGCGAAAGACACATCGCGCACCGCGCGAAGCACATTGCCGCTACGCCCCGTCAACGCCTGGCCGAGGCTGCGGCCCTGCCCGAAGCTCTTGCACAGCCCACGAACCTCAAGGAGGGGCGGTTGCCGGTGCGGCTCGGCGTTCTTCGATGGCATGCTCACAGGCCAAGCTCTCCGGCGCGCAGGCACGCAGTGTCGTGCCGGCTCTCGATGGGTTGAAGCGACGGCTGTTCGACCCGACAGACCTCCGTCGCGAAGGCGCAGCGAGGATGGAAACGGCATCCTTGCGGCGGGGCGGAAAGGTCCGGCGGCTCGCCGCCGAGCGGCTTGAGGCGGGTGCCTCGGCCCGTATGGGCAGGCAGGGCATCCAGCAGCGCGCGCGTATAGGGGTGCGCCGGGCGGCGAAATATCTGCCGCGTGTCGCCGCGCTCGACAATCCGGCCGGCATACATCACCGCCACGCGGTCGCAGGTCTGCGCCACGACACCCAGGTCGTGCGTGACCATCAGCACGGCAAGGCCGGTCTCCTTGCTCAGCCTGAGGATCAGCTTGAGGATCTGGTCCTGAATCGTCACGTCGAGCGCCGTTGTCGGTTCATCGGCAATGAGCAGGTGAGGACGGCAGGCGAGCGCAATGGCGATCAGGACACGCTGGCGCATGCCGCCGCTGAATTCGTGCGGATAGGCCGAAAGCCTGGACTCGGCGGAGGTGACGCCGACGCTCTCCAAAAGGGCGATCACCTCCCGGCGCGCCGGTTCGCCCTTCAGCCCGCGATGACGACGCACGCCTTCCGCAATCTGTTCGCCGATACGCATGGTCGGGTTTAGCGCCGTCATCGGGTCCTGGAAGATCATCGCGATCCGGTTGCCGCGGATGTCTTCCATGCCGCGGTTGTCGAGCCTTACCAGGTCGTTGCCCTCGAAGAGGACGCTCCCGCCGGCAATCTCGGCGGAAGCGCCGCCGAAAAGGCGGATCAGCGAGCGGCAGGTGGCACTCTTGCCGCAGCCGGACTCGCCCACCAGGCCGAATATCTCGCCGGGGCGGATGTCGAAGCTGACACCGTCGACGGCGGTAACCGCGCCGAAGCGAGTGACAAGGCCTTCGACCTGCAACAATGGGGGCGATCCGCTCATGCCTTCGGCCTCAGGAAATCGTCGAGCCCATCGCCGAGGAAGGCGAAGGTGACGCCGACATAGACGATCGCCAAGCCCGGAAAGAGCGAGCCCCACCAGCCGTCGAGGATGAAATTGCGACCTTCGGAAATCATCACGCCCCATTCCGGGGTCGGCGGCTGGATGCCGAGGCCGAGAAAGCCCAGCGCGGTGACGGCGAGAATGGTCAGCACCACATCCGCCATCATGAAGACGATGGCCGGCGCGATGACGTTGGGCAGGACGTGCCGCAAGATGATGCGCGTCTGGCTGTAGCCGAGCACCTGGGCGGCCTGCACGTATTCCATGCGCTTCACCAGGAGGACTTCGCCGCGCACGATGCGCGCGAAGGATATCCACGCCACCAGCGTGAAGGCCATGTACATGTTGAGCAGGCTGGGACCGAGCGAACCGACGATGGCGATGACCAGCACGTAGAACGGGAAGGCCCAAAGGACGTCGACGATGCGCATCAGCACGACGTCGGTAATGCCCCCGACGTAGCCCGAGATCAGGCCGACGGCGCTGCCAATCACGAAAGGGACGAACACGCAGACGATCGCGATCTGAAGGTCCACGCCTGCCGCCGACACGACGCGGGCGAAAACGTCGCGACCGAGGTCGTCGGTGCCGAACCAGTGGTCGGCGCCGGGCGGCAGCAGCGCCTGCCCGAAATCCACTGCCATGATGTCCGCGTGCAGGAACAGCGGCGCCACGAAAATGAGCAAAGCCAGCGCGGCCAGCATCGCCAGCCCGACCTGCAGAGAGCGGTTGCGCCGGAAGCGGGCGCGGGTTTCAGCCGAAACCCAGCTCATGACAGCTTCACCCTCGGGTCCGCGACCGCATACGCGATGTCGGTGATGAGATTGATCGTGACCACCAGCACCGCGAAGGTCACGGTCAGCCCCTGGACCATGGGATAGTCCCGCGCCGAAATCGACGAGAGCAGAAGATAGCCGAGCCCTGGAATGGCGAAGACGGATTCGATGACAACCGTGCCGCCGATGACCCAGCTTGTATGCACGCCAAGCACCGAAATCGTGCTGATAAGCGAGTTGCGCAGCACATGGGCCAACAGCACGCGGCGCGAGCGCAGCCCCTTGGCCAGCGCGGTATCGATGTAGTCCGCCTTCAGCACGTCGATGAGGCTGGAGCGAAGCGAACGGATCGTCAGCGCCGCCGTGCCCAGCGCGATGATGAACGAGGGCAGGAACAGATGATACAGACGGTCCATGACGCCTTCGCCAAAACCGGAAACGGGAAAGATCGGGAAGGCGATGCTGAGCAGCAGCACCAACAGCACGCCGAGCCAGAAAGCCGGCATCGACATCATCATCACGAAGAAGACCTTGATGACGTGATCGACCACGCCGCCCTTGTGGAGTGCGGCCATCAGCGCGAAGGGGACGGTCATTGCGACGGCAAACACCGTACTGAGGCCGACCAGCGCCAGCGTCGCCCACAGGCGTTCGAGGATCAGCGGGCCGACCGCCGTGCGATAGGCGATTGACTGGCCGAAACTGCCGCGCAGCATGTCGCCGAGAAATCCGAGATATTGCTGCCACAGCGGCCGGTCGAGCCCGAGCTGCGTCGTCAGACGGGCGATATCCTCGGGCGTGCCCCTGCTGCCGAGGATCAGCGTCGCCGGATCTCCCGGCAACACGCGCAGCAGCAGGAAGGCAATCAGCGTGATGACAAAAAGCACAGGAATAAGCTGGAGCAACCTCCCCGCGGTGAACTTCAGTAAAACCATAGCCTCGTCTTCATGCTCGCAACATGGAGACCGCTGGCCGTCCGGCCTGCGGTCTCCCCCGATTGGTCCGTCTATTTCACGACAACGTCTTCAAGCCGGTAGTTCGACGTCGGAAGGACCGCGAAGCCCTCCACGTTCTTGCGGCTCGCATAGGGCATGCCCTGATGATAAAGGAAGATGAACGGCGCCCCATCATGCACGCGGGTCTCCATCTCCTTGAACATCGCGCCGCGTTCCGGGCCGTCTAGCGTCCGCCGTTCCTGGTCGTACAGAGCGTTCACGCGTTCGTCCTTCCATTGCGTATGGAAGGCATTGGCGCGCTCGGGATTGATGGATGTGAAACCGATGATCTGGTCGGGATCGATGGTGTCGCTGGAGGCGTAGCTCAGCGACATCTCGAAATTGCCGCTCTTGGTAGTGCTGAACTGCGAGCTGCTTTCGATCCCCTGAAGCTGCAGGTCGACGCCGATGTCCTTGAGGTTGCTTTGCAGGGCGCTGGCGACCTGCCGGTAGGTCACGTCGCCGGCCTGTACCAGCATCGAAGCCTTAAAGCCGTTCTCGTAGCCCGCCGCCTTCAACAGCGCCTTGGCTTTTTCCACATCATGCGGATAGGGCTTCAGGTCTTCGTTGTGGTAGGCCATGATCGGAAGCGCCGTCGCGGCGGCTTGGCCATTCCCGCGCAGGACGCCCTTGACCAGGGCATCTTTGTCGACGGCATAGTTCAGGGCTTGCCGCACGCGCTCGTCGTCGAATGGCTTCTTGGTGGTGTTGAGCTGGACCAATTCGATGCGAAAGACGTTCGCGACACCGACATTCAGCTCGGGATCGCTCTTGAGCTGGCTCACCTGGTTGAAGGGAATGCCGACGATCGCATCGACTTCCCCGGCCTTAAGCTTCAGGACGCGGGAATTGTCCTCGGCAATGACCTGGATCTCGGCCTCGTCGACGGCGGGCTTGCCCGCTTGCCAGTAATTAGGATTCTTGGCGAGCACGATCTTTTCGCCATGGCTCCACGATTTGACCGTGAAAGGGCCGGACCCGAAGGGCGCCTGGAAGAAATCCTCGCCCTTGGCCTCAACCTCTTTCTTCGGAAGGATCGAGGCGCTGAACATCGCCAGATTGTTCAGCAGCGGCGTGAACGGCTTGTCGAGATTGAACTTGATGGTCTTCGCATCGAGCACGGTATATTTGGTGATCGGCTTGAAGAAGCGCGCCCAGTCGGACTTTTCGCCCGCCGCGCGCTGCAGCGAATAGAGGACGTCGTCGGCCGTGACAGGCTCGCCATTGGCAAACTTCGCGTCACGGAGCGTAAACGTATATTCGAGACCGCCCGGCGAGACCGTCCATTTCTCCGCGAGGCCGGGCTCAAGCTCGGTGCCGCTTTTGGAAGGGCGCACAAGCTGGTCGAATATTAGAAGTTCCGTCCAGATCGAGGGATTGTCGCTCGAAGCGATAGGGTCAAGCGTCAGGGCGTCGGCAACAATCGCTACCTTGAGGCTGGCCGCTTGTGCCGGCCAGACCGTCCCTGCCGTGGCGAGGGCGGCTAATATCGCCGCCGCCGAAAGACCGAGACTCCTCCTACGCCTGCTCCTATCGAAAACTGATCCGCTATTCGCTCCCATTGTCCGCTCTCCTTGTGGTTCGTGCCCGTTGATTATGACGGGTGCCGCACGTTTCGCTGCCCGCCTTGCTGTAGTCAATGCACGGTCCCCAGACGGAACGGCCGCGCGTCGATGGTGGTCGGGCCTCCCTGCATAAGCTCAGTTACGAGCTTCGCACTCCCGCAGGCAAGCGTGAAGCCGAGCGCGCCGTGTCCGACATTGAGATAAAGGTTTTCGAAGGGGCTGGCGCCGACGATCGGCTTGCCCTGCGCGGTTGCCGGCCGCTCCCCTGCCCACACCTTGGCGGCGTCGAGCGGTCCGAGATCGGGAAAGCTGGCCCGGACATGACGCTTCAATGTCTCTGTCCGTTCCTGATCTATCGCGCCATGCGCAGCGCCAATATCGACCATCGCCGCAATGCGGATGAATTCGCCGAGGCGAGCATATACGATCTTGTTCTGGCTGTCGGTGACGCTGACCTTGAGCGCGTCGCGCGAGCCATCGACTGGAACGCTGAAACTATAACCCTTGAGTGCGCAAAGCGGCAGGCGCACTCCAAGCGGCCGCATCAATTCGCGACTGGAAAGCCCCGCCGTCATGACGAACATGTCGGCTTCGATCTCGCCGTGGTTGGTCGACACCGCGCGCACCCGCCGGTTCTCCGTCTTCAGGCGCCCTATCCGGTGATGGTAGAGCCGTTCGACGCCGTAGCGGTCGCGCAGCAATCCGTCGAGCGCCACGCAGAACTTGTGGCAATCGCCGACATCCTCCGATGGCGTGAAGACGCCACCGGTAAGACTGCCGCGCATGCTTGCCAACGAAGGCTCGAGCGAGATGCAACCCTCCTCGTCGAGCAGGCTCTGGTCGGCACCGAGATCCTTCTGAAACGCAACAAGCTCGGCGGCGGCGCGCAAACTTTGCCGGTTGCGATAAATGACTAGCTTACCGCGTCGGCCATAGTCGAAGTCGATGGCCTCGCGCGCCACGATCTTCTCGATCATCTCGCGGCTGAGATAGGCGAGCGAACTCAACTCAGCCGTATGCCGGCGGTAGGAAGAGGGCCAGCAGGCGCGGAGGAAATGCAGGACCCAGGACCATTGATCGGGGCAGGCGCGCAAGTGGAAGCGCAGCGGCGAGCCACGGTCGAAAAGATATTTCGGCAGGGACAACAGGGCGGACGGCGCCGCTAGCGGCGCGACATAGGAGTAACTCAACTGGCCGCCATTGGCATAGCTCGCTTCCTGGCCCGGCAAGCCGTTGCGGTCGAAGATCGTGACCTTGTGGCCCTCACTCGCCAGGAAGTAGGCGGTCGTCAGCCCGATTACACCAGCTCCCAAAACGCACACTTGCATGGCTGAACGCGTCCCCCCTCCGACGCACCCACTATGCTGCCGGGGAAACCACGTGCAAGTACATTTGTTTGCTATATATATGCTCAAAAGTTATAGGTGAATTCTCATGCAGCTGCGCCACATAGAAGCGTGCCATGCGGTATTGCAGACCGGCGCCATCGCCCGGGCCGCGCGTGTGCTGGGGGTCAGCCAGCCGGCGGTCAGCAAGCTCATCAAGCATGCCGAACAGCAGCTTGGATTTCGCCTATTCGAAAGGCTCAAGGGACGGCTCGTTCCCACCCGAGAGGCGATCTTGCTATCGCCGGAGATCGAGAAGCTGTTCCACCAGCTCAACCAGGTCCAGCAGCTCAGCCGCAATCTCCTGCCGAGCCGGCAGGACCGTATCCGCATAGGCTGCATCCCGAGCCTCGGCCTGAGCCTAGTGCCGCGTGTAATAAAGCAGTTCCAGGCGCGCCACCCTGACATTCGCTACGAGGTCCGAACGCGGCATACGTCGGAACTCATCGACAGCCTGATGGCCCAGCGCCTCGATATCGCGCTCACATTCGATCCGGAGCCGAGGGTCGGCATTCGCGCGGAAAAGCTCTGCCAAGGAGAGTTGCTCTGCGTGCGGAGCGCGGAAAGGCCCTCGCCCAGTGACCACACCCGCCTCACGGACATCGACCCCGCAGACCTCATCAGCCTGATCGGCGACGATCCTCTGGGGCGCCTCCTCGACGAGAAGCTCAAGCAGGCCGGTATCGTGCCCGCCCAGCGAATACAGGTCCAGACCTATTATGTTGCCTGCTCTCTGGCTGAAAACGGCTGCGGCATCGCCATAGTGGACGCCTTTACGGCCAACTCCTTTCGGAATTCCCACAAGATACACATCTCGAAAATGACGCCCGCAATCCGCTTCAATGTCTATGCCGTTTACAGCGACCTTCGGCCTCTCTCCCACTACGCTAGCCTGTTCGTCAAGCGCGTCAAGAGCGTGTGCCTGGCGGAGGGGCAGGCGCAGTAGATACGATGAAGCCGGCAGGCGATAAGCGCCGCGTACTGCCGGTCCATGAACGGTGCTAGTGGCTGGTTTTCTGCCCTTTCGGCATTTGACGTCTTTCGCGGGGCCTCGCTTCTCCTCGGGATCGGCTCTTTGGCCCTCCCAACACGGGATCAGTTTAATAAGGCGGCCCAATCTGTCGCGTCCTGATCGTAATGGTGCGACCGATACAAGACCCAAATCGAACTCACCTCATCCAACGTCCTGCGAAGGACGTTTTTCCACTGGCAGGCGGAACTTTATCGTCTGCTGACCGCCTATATCGTTGCCGCCTGTGTCAACAACAATCCAATTCCGACAACCGAGCTTCCTCGGCTGCCGGTGCAAGTCAAGGGATAGGGCAGTGCCACAAATCAACGGTGGACTGGCTCTTCTATCCTGCCGAGTAACGCCTATACATATGCGGAGCGTTTCAACCAACACATGGCGGAATGATGATTTCGATCTGCTTGCCAAACCGTGCTTCGACAAGATCACTGACGGGTGCCCCGTCATAGGCGCCATCGGCGATAAACTTGGCGACAGGCGCGTCGATCTGGCCCAGAAATGGGAGCATGAAAAAGTTGGGGGCGCCGTCCGCGATGGATTAGCCTGACCGCGATGTCTGACGTTGCAGATTCCGAAGTTTATCAACTCAAAGTTAGCTTGCGAGGTATCTCGCCGATGATCTGGCGCCGGCTGCTCGTTCCAGAAGATATGAAACTCCACGCGCTGCACCGAACTATCCAGATCGCTTTCGGGTGGGAGGATTATCATCTCCACGCTTTCAAGCTGCACGGCCGGCTTTATGGCACCACACGGACCGGCGAGCGACACCGCGACGCGACGGGTAAGGAGATCACGCTCACTGAACTCCAACTGCGCGTGCGCCAGCGCATTCGATACGAGTACGATTTTGGTGACCTGTGGGAACACGAGATCCGGGTTGAGGCCAAGCACGAGCGGGAAGGCGGCAAGATCTATCCGGTCTGCATCGCCGGCGCGCGTGCCGGTCCGCCTGAAGATATTGGTGGCCCACCAGGCTATACAGTGCTCGTCGATCGGATCCGTTTCGGCGACATCGACCGACTGCTTCGTGGAGACGAAGAAGATGAGGAATTCGAGGACGATGATCCGCAGCGCGTCTTCGAACCCGAGCGCTTCAGCCGCCGCGAGGTGAATGCAGCTTTGAAACTCGAATTTCCGGAGCTCACCAGGGGCTGACCGCAACAGGTCAACATGCTTCCCTCTCCCGCAGACAAGGAGGGATGCGTATGCGGTTTGCCATTCAACTCATGATCGACGGCGGCGACGCAGCCGACGAAACGCAAGAGATTATCAGCTTCGACCGAACAGACGGTGCGCTGTCGATCGATGAACTCGGTCTGACGCTGGAAGAAGCGAAGAAGGCCCTTGCTGCGCTCCAGACCGCGATCACCGGTGCTCAGGTGATGAATCATTCCCGGTGCCAGCGGCCTTGCCCAGACTGCTGCAGACCCCGCTGGCTGAAGGATAACCGGACAATCACCGTGCGCACGTGCTTCGGCAAGCTCGCTCTGCCAAGTCCCCGATATCGACGCTGCCGATGCCAAGCGATGGCCGGCTTTGTCGCGCCTGTCGTGGCAGCGTTGCCCGAACGCGTTACTCCCGATCTGCTTGCGCTCGAGGCGCGCTGGGCGTCACTTGCGGCCTACGGTATCACTGCCGCTTTGCTGGCCGACGTATTGCCGATCGACGGGGCCGTGAACGCGTCGACTATCAGGAACGACGCGTTGCGCGTCGCCGAGCGCCTCGAAGCTGAGCTCGGCCCCGAGCAAGCCATGTTCGCGAGTGGATGCCAGGCCGAATGGAACAAGATGCCGATCCCAGGCCCGCCTGTAACGATAGGCATCGATGGCGGCTACGTACGCAGTTGGACCGATAGACCGACCAATTTCGAGGTGATCGTCGGCAAATCCGTGCCCGAAGAAGGACCGATACGTCGATTTGGCTTTGTGGCGGGGCACGACGACAAGCCGAAACGCCGTTTGCACGAACTTCTGGTGAGCCAGGGAATCGCGATGAACCAGGAGGTGACGTTCATGTCGGATGGCGCCTGCAATCTGCGCGACCTCCAATATTACATGCGTCCCAACGCGGAGCACGTTCTCGACTATTTTCACATCACCATGCGCATCACGGTCCTCCAACAGATGGCGCGTGGCCTGCCACCACCGCTCAGCGCCGCAGCGCCTCCGGCTGTCGCGGTGCTCGAAAGCGTGAGGCGCTATCTGTGGCACGGCAACGTCGGAAGGGCGCTTGAGCTGATTGAGGATTTCGGTGACGGCTTCGATCTGATCCGCGACCCACCGCCGGAAGTACGCAAGCTGCGCCGGTATCTCGAGGAGTTTAGCCGCTACATCAGCAACAACGCCGAGCTCATTCCGAATTACGGCGAACGGCACCACTATGGCGAGGTGGTTTCGACCGCCTTCGTCGAGTCCACGGTCAACCAGGTGATCGCCAAGCGTTTCGCAAAGAAACAGCAGATGCAATGGACGCCACGCGGCGTCCATCTCCTCATGCAACTGCGAACCCGGGTGCTCGACGGCACGCTGGACAACGATTTCAAGCGTTGGCGCGAGGCGCGGCAGAAATCTGAAAATGC
>JBDSLV010000584.1:0-5696 GCA_039916205.1 Mesorhizobium sp.
CTGGCTGCTCTTCCGATGCTTTCGAGAATGCCGTGGAGGCTTGAATCCGTCGTTAAATGGCGTGCTTAATTTGAAGAAAACAAAGGTAAAACAAGAGGTAAACGTGCAAATTCGTTAAGGATACAAAGTCAGTAATCGCGCTGGTTTGCATCAAATTCGACGAAAATTTTCGCGCATCAAATCAAGACTCCGCTAACCACGGGAGACAAAGGCAATGCGCCGATCGTTTCATTTCGTTGCCCGCAAGGCGTGTTTTGAGCCCTTTAAAATCCCGAAGTCTTCCGTTGCGGCACCGCTTTTGTTTTGTCGGGAGCTGGATTAGCTTACGTTTGCGTAAGCGGCAGACCGGCGAGGCGGAGCATCCGGCCGGTACTCAAAGGGAGGAAGTACATGTTTCGAAAAATCAGCCTGGCCCTCGCGGCTACAATGATCATGGCCGGCGCGGCATGGGCCGACCCGATCGAAGGCAATTGGAAGACACAGGCCGGTTCAACCGCCGCCATCACCGGCGGCGGCAGCTTGTTTTCCATCACGCTCAAATCCGGCAAATATTCCGGCAAGAACATTGGCTCGTTCAAGGTGTCCGGCGAAAACAAATACACCGGCACCATAACCGACCCGGAGACCGACAAGACCTATTCGGGCAAGGCCTCGGTGTCCGGCACCTCGCTCAAGATGAGCGGCTGCGTGCTCGGCGGACTGATCTGCAAAAGCCAGACCTGGCACAAGCTCTGATCATCCCAATCTCTCAGCCATGAAACGGGGCCCTCAGCGGGCCCCGTTTTCGTTTTGTCGATGAGCTTGCGATCATGGGATCGCGTCGACGCCCATCCAGGGCACCCTGCTTGGCAGGCCGACCACTATTATCCCACGCCCGCCCCGCCGAAGCTCAGGCCGGCGCTATCAAGAACACCGTCAATCAATTTGAACCGCAGATGAACGCCGGCATCAGAGCCGGTTCAGTTGCATCAGGGCATTCTCATACGTGTTGAAGGAGACACGACCCAATGCTTGCTCGCCGCTTTACCATCGTCTGCCTGCTGATGAGCCTGTTTGGAATGTTCTTCGCCATCCTCGTCGCCGAAGCGGGCCGTCCGGCCCGTGCCTGGGACGAAGCCAGTTCCAGGACGTGCCACCTCGCCTGCCTTGCCCATCTTCGCAACTGAACAAAGAAACAAGACCTCGAAAGAAAAGCAAACCGTCATGAACCGCATCGCCGCCAACGCTCTCCAAACCCTTCGGCTTCTGCCGCGGGCGGCGCTTATCCTGATGGTTCTTGCCGCTCCTGTTCTGGCCGTCCCGATGATGCGCGCCGACGCGGGCTCGACGATCGAAGCCCCTGCATTGAAGAAGACGGGCGTCGGCTTCGTGCTGCTGGTCAGCCTGCAGCGCGGCTGATTCCCGCCTTTTGGATGTCGTTGTCCAAAAATCGTTGCGCACCTTCGGTCCAGGCGCGTGGCATGCTTTTAGGAGACATGCACCGGAAAAGAAAAACGACGCTTTGGCCGCCTTCGGCCACGACACCCCTCCCAACACCAGTTCCAAGTCTCTATATTGAGCCATGGAAAAGCGAATCTACCCACAAGCTATTGAATCAGTCGTCATGCCCGAGCCTTTTGGCCGGCAAAGCTTCACCGACGCCGAAAAGGCCGTTGCGGCGCTGCAGGTTCTCTATGACCGCAACACCAAATTCCTGCGCGACTCCTTCGCGACGCTGGCCGCTGGCGGCGACAACAGCAAGCGCTACCGGGCCTTCTATCCGGAGATAGGCGTTACCACCAATTCGTTCACCCAGATCGACTCGCGGCAGGCCTATGGTCACATGCCGACGCCAGGGCATTTCTCCACCACCATCACCCAGCCAGGCCTGTTCCAAAGCTATCTTCTGGAGCAGTTGCGCCTGATCATGCGCAATCATGGCGTTGCGGTCACCGTTTCGGAATCGACCACGCCCATTCCACTGCATTTCGCCTTCCTCGAGGGCACCCATGTCGACGGCGCGGCGGCAGAGCGCATCAAGCGGCCGATCCGTGACCTTTTCGATGTGCCGGATCTCGACGGCACCGACGACCAGATTGCCAACGGCACGTTCGAGGTGGCCTTCGGCGAGCCAAGGCCCCTGGCGCCGTTCACGGCGCAGCGCATCGACTATTCCCTGCACCGCCTGTCGCATTATACGGCGACCACGCCGCAGCATTTCCAGAACTTCGTGCTGTTCACCAACTACCAGTTCTATATCGACGAGTTCGTTGCCCGAGCGCGGACCCAGATGGCGGAAGGCGGCCACGGCTATGCCGAGTTCATCGAACCAGGCAACGTCATCACCAAGGCGGGCCAAAGCGCGCCAAGCGAAGGGGTCGCGCCACCGCGGCTGCCGCAAATGCCGGCCTATCACCTGAAGAAGCCGAACCATGGCGGCATCACCATGGTCAATATCGGCGTTGGCCCTTCCAACGCCAAGACGATCACCGACCACATTGCCGTGCTGAGGCCGCATGCCTGGGTCATGCTCGGCCACTGCGCCGGGCTGCGCAACACCCAGGCGCTGGGCGACTATGTGCTGGCGCATGCCTATGTCAGGGAAGACCACGTCCTCGACGACGATCTTCCTGTCTGGGTACCGATCCCGCCGCTGGCCGAGATCCAGGTGGCCCTGCAGGAGGCGGTCGCCGAAGTCACAGGCCTGTCCGGCTACGACCTCAAGCGGATCATGCGCACCGGAACCGTCGCGACCATCGACAATCGCAACTGGGAACTGCGCGATCAGCGCGGCCCGGTGCAGCGGCTTTCACAGTCACGGGCGATCGCGCTCGACATGGAATCGGCGACGATCGCCGCCAATGGGTTTCGCTTCCGCGTTCCTTACGGCACGCTTCTGTGCGTTTCCGACAAGCCGCTGCATGGCGAGTTGAAGCTGCCCGGCATGGCGACCGAGTTCTACAAGCGACAGGTGGCACAGCATCTGACCATTGGCATCAGGGCGATGGAAAAGCTGTCCGAAATGCCGATGGAGCGGCTGCATTCACGCAAGCTCAGAAGTTTTTCGGAAACGGCATTCCAGTAAGCGGCCAAGCGAGGCACTTCGTCATCTTGATTGAGCCGCATTTCTGCCGATAAGCGGGCGGTATGGAGAAGGCGAACTTCGCGACATTGCTGACGTCGATTGCATTCCTTGCCATGCTGGTGCTCTCGGGTGCGCTCGTGGCCGGGTTCTTCGGCACGTTGCATCCGGCTTTCGATTCCTTCTCGCATTTTCGCGCTCACTTCGCGGTGCTGATGGCGCTTTGCGCGCTGCCATTGCTGGCCACGACATTCTGGCCGCAGGCGGCCGCGGCACTGGTGTTTGCCGTGGCTGCCTTTGCCACCACCACGAACACGCTGCCGCGTTTCTGGACCGTCCAGGCTTATGAGGCCAAGAACAATGACGGCCCGGTTTATCGCTTGCTGCAAATGAACTTGCGGTACAACAACCCGACGCCTGAAAAAGTCCTGTCGCTGATTGGCCGAATCCAGCCCGATGTCATCACCCTCGATGAGGTGTCCGACATGTGGGAGGCAAAATTCGCGCCGCTGACCAGTGCCTACCCCTATCGGATCTTTTGCCCGTTCCCGAACGGAACATTCGGCGTTGGACTTATGTCGAGCCGGCCCTTCGCAACCGGCACGGAACCGGGCTGCTTCGGCCGCGGGGCCATGGCGATCGCCAGCGTCAATCTCGGCGGAACCCCCATCGACGTCGCCGCCATTCACCTCAGCTGGCCATGGCCACGCGAGCAGTATTGGCAGATTGGCGAATTGGCGGAGCCCCTCGCCTCGCTCGGCGAGACGGCGATCATGGCGGGCGACTGCAATGCGGTGCCGTGGAGCGCGGCTGTCCGGCGCGTTGCCGCGATCAGCGGGCTGCGGCTGATGCCGTCCGTCGGACCAACCTGGCTCTACATCAAACTGCCGGATTTCCTGCGTTTCGCAGGCCTGCCGATCGATCAGGTTTTCAGCAGGGGCGCGATCAACATCCGCTCGGCGAGAAGGCTTGAGGACACCGGGTCGGACCATCTGCCCGTGATGGTTGAGTTCTCGCTCCGTCCCGAAGTGGAAAAGCCCGTGGACGAGCATGAGACGGCGACCGTGTCGGCAGAGCAACCCAGCAAGGCGCGAAGCTGAATCCAAGCCTAAATTTAGGGCCGCTCCAAGGCACCGACCAGACGTTCGACATGGCCGCCATCCCTGTGCTCGCGCGCGTCGAAGGCATTCTGCCTGGCTTCGTATTCATCATAGATGGCGTCGGCGCGTCGGCGCGCCTCGCGCCGTGTCTTGATGCATTGCGCGTCGGCCTGGAATGCCAGGCCTTTCAGCGATTTCTCGGCAGCCTTCATCATCTGTTTCGCAATCGCGCCATGGGTCTGCTCATGCGCGCGAACACCGGCGAAAAACCGCTTCCAGTGCTTGTCGAGGACCGGCGAGAGCGCTGAGGTCAGGCGTGGATAGGTGTAAGTCAGGTTGAGCGTCCCTCTGGCCCGCTTGATGCGGCAGGTACCTTTGGCCTGGACAAGGTCGAGATCCCAATCCTTGGTATAGCCTGTCAGCGCGATGGCACTGGTCAGGAAACCATGATGCGGCCCATGGCGGTTCATGGACGCTACCAACGCTTCGCCTGATGTGCCTGTGATGGCGTAAGTCCGCGTCTTGACGATGACCGTGACGTCAGCGCACGCCACGGACGCGAGACCGGACGAGGCTCCAATAGCCGCCAGGAACATCAAGATGGTTGCGCGCATGCCTGCCTCTTCGCCAGGGGGCCAAGCAGATCATAAGCGCCGCGCCGCTTCAACGTTCCTGAGCGCTCACATGTTCTGATAGACCGGGCCCTCGCCGCCTTGCGGCGGCACCCAGTTGATGTTCTGGTTCGGGTCCTTGATGTCGCACGTCTTGCAGTGGACGCAGTTCTGCGCGTTGATGACGAAGCGCACATCCTTCGCTGAGGGATCGGCGGCGGCGTTGCCATCCTTGTCGACCCACTCATAGACACCCGCCGGGCAGTAGCGTGTGGAAGGTCCGGCAAAGACATCGTGCTCGGAGCGCTGCTGCAGGGCCATGTCACCGACGAGCAGGTGGACCGGCTCGTTTTCCTCGTGATTGGTGTTCGACAGGAACACCGAGGACAGCCGGTCGAACGTCAGCACGCCATCCGGCTTGGGATAGTCGATCTTGGTGTGCTTCGCCGCGGGCTCCAGCGTTGCGTAGTCGGCCTTGCCGTGCTTCAGCGTGCCGAAGGGCGAGACGCCGAACAGCGTGTTAAGCCACATGTCGAGGCCGCCAAGACCAATGCCGACGATGGTGCCGAAGCGCGACCACAGCGGCTTGACGTTGCGCACCTTCTTCAAGTCCTTGCCGATGTCGGTTGCCCGCCAGGCTGCCTCATAGGAGGCCAGTTCGTCATTGGCCCGGCCGGCGCCGATCGCCTCGGCGACATGCTCGGCGGCCAGCATTCCAGACAGCACGGCGTTGTGTGAGCCCTTGATGCGCGGCACGTTGACGAGACCGGCCGAGCAACCCATCAGCGCGCCGCCGGGGAAGGACAGTGTCGGTACAGATTGCCAGCCGCCCTCGGTGATGGCGCGCGCGCCATAGCCGAGCCGCTTCGCGCCCTCGAACGTGCCTGAAATGGCCGGATGGGTCTTGAAGCGCTGGAATTCCTC
>JBDSLV010000585.1:0-4915 GCA_039916205.1 Mesorhizobium sp.
ACCTCGCTCAGATCCCAAACCACGCATCGCGGAGTCAAAGCGAAGCGCCTCGGGAATTCCCCTCGCTGTTCCATTTCGTAGATCGTACTGTCCGCAAGCGGCACCATTTCGCGTAGTTGATGCCTGCGGATTGTGCGTTTCAGTCGTTCTTCATTCGATCGGGTCATCTCGTACTCCTGAGCAGTGGTCCGAAATTGAAGGCGATTGTGTTAGAGCTGGCTCGGGAAATTTGAACAGCGGGGATAAGTGGAACTTCTGCCTGGCTTCGGCTTAGATGCCGAGAACAGGAGATACCATGACAAGACGACCGCGCCGGAACCATAGCCCGGCTTTCAAGGCGAAGGTGGCGCTCGCCGCCATCAGAGGCGAACAGACGCTGGTGGAACTGTCGCAGCAGTTCGACGTGCATGCCAATCAGATCAAGCAGTGGAAAGACCAGCTCCTTGAGGGAGCGACGGGCATTTTCGGCGATGAATCCAGAGCTGAACCGGCAGCACCCGCTGTCGATGTGAAAACGCTTCACGCCAAGATCGGCGAACTGACGCTGGAGAACGATTTTTTGTCCGGTGCGCTCGGCAAGGCGGGATTGCTGGGCGGAAAGAAATGATCGACCGCGAGCACAAACTGTCGGTCGTGCGGCAGGCGAAGCTTCTCGGCTTCAGCCGAGGCAGCGTCTATTATTCGTCACGTCCAGTATCGAAGGGCGATTTGGCTTTGATGCGCCGGATCGACGAGTTGCATCTCGACTACCCATTTGCCGGAAGTCGGATGTTGCAAGGTCTTTTGAGGGGAGAAGGGCTGGAGACTGGGCGGCTGCACGTCGCCACGCTGATGAAGAAGATGGGCATCGAGGCGATCTACCGTCGCCCGAACACTTCGAAACCAGCACCGGGACACAAGATTTACCCCTATCTCCTGCGCAAGCTGGCGGTCACCCGGCCCAACCAGGTCTGGGCGATGGACCTGACCTACATTCCGATGGCGCGCGGCTTCGTCTATCTCTGCGCTGTCGTGGACTGGTTCAGCCGCCGGGTTCTATCATGGCGGTTGTCGATCACGATGGAAGCGGCCTTCTGCATCGAAGCGGTCGAGGAAGCACTTGCCCGCCATGGCAAGCCCGCCATCTTCAACACAGATCAAGGCTCGCAGTTCACCTCCGTCGACTTCACGGCCGTGCTGAAGAAGGCTGAGATCGCTATCTCGATGGACGGCAAGGGCGCGTGGCGGGACAATGTCTTCGTCGAGCGGCTCTGGCGGTCGATCAAATACGAGGAGGTCTACCTCCACGCGTACAAAACCGTGACCGAGGCTCGCGTTGGCATCGGTAGGTATCTGACCTTTTACAACAGCCGACGCCCACACTCATCCCTTGACCGGCAGACACCGGATCAGGCTTACTTTAACGCGCTGACACCGACGATGGTCGCAGCTTAATCGAGGCGGAAATCCACTTAGCAAAACGCCCGAAACTGTTCAGACAAACCGAGCCAGCTCTATCAAACTTCTCAAAAACAATATCAACCCATCAGGCCACTCAAGCCGACGGGTCATCCGCGTCGGCGGCCGAGTGAGCCGAGTGGAAATGTAAGTTATCGCTTACCATCCTCGTGGTTGCACAAGTCTCGAACCCTCGCTCACCATGGGTAGTGCGGCGACGCCATCTCATTGTTTGTGATCAGGCGGCTTCCGAGAAGAACCGCAACAAGACCTCGGCGACGAGCTCCGGCTGGCCAACGTCGTCCGCCGCCAAATGGCCCAGGCCGGGTAACTCCATACGCCTCACTCTTGGCAGAACGCCGGTCAGGGCATCCAACGCCAACGGCAGGTAAGCCACGCTTCTGTCACCTCCGATCAGGAGAATTTCAGCGTGCGCTGTTCTAAAGCTTTCAATGGTGCCTGCCATCTCCGCCGCCAGCTTCATGTCGAAATGGATGCAACGGACAAGAACATCCAATGGAACCTTCTCGCTCGGCAGATCCCTGGCGCTGACCCAGATCGCCAGTCGCATCAACGGCACCATGATGAAGCGCGGGACCCTGATCGGAGAGGCATCGCCAGTGCCGTGCATACAGGAAGTCATCGCGGCCGCCAGATCGCCTCGCGCCAGGTCTTTTTCATAGCGTGCCACCCAGGTCATTGGGGAGACCGTGTCGTTCACCACCAGTGGCGGCTCGTAAAGCGCGACCTTGCCAAGAGAGGGCAGAACAAGTGCTGCCTGGAGTGCGATAAGGGCACCGGAGCTGAGACCGAAGACATCTTGAGCAGCGGTGCCGGCCATCAGGGCTTCAAGATCCTGCGCTTCCTTTTCCATTCCATAGACGTCGCCGAACGGCCCACTCAAGCCACGCCCGCGTCGATCGGGCACATACACCCACAGCGCTTTTCGAGAGGGCGCGCGAACTCGCCGGGAATATACAGGACCAGAGTTTTACAGCAGGGCTGGATCTCGTTCTCGACGGCATAGCGGCCAGACTGGCACGGTCTGCCGCTGGTTCGTGATGACAGAAATGCTCCAGGTCAGGCTGCTTGCACCAGTCCAGCCGATGCCAGACGCATCAACGCTTCCGAAACGCCCGTGCGCCGGTAGCTTTCGGTGACCAGACCGTCTTGCCGCAAGTCCTCACGGCGCTTCAGAACAAAGGCGCGCTCCTCCGCAGTCAGATCATGCTCGCGCTTGCGCAGCCATTCCATATAGGACGGATCGACTTCCTTGACCGGCTTGGCCGCTGTTGAAACGGAAGCCGGACGGCTGTCGGTGTAGCGGGGCTTCAAGGCACTGCTCGGATTGTATTCGGTTCGCCTGTCGTTGCCGGCAATGACGAGGTCAGGGTTCGCCACCCTGCCCGAGGGACTGTAGACGAATGCCGAGACGATCCGGTCGAGCGCGGCGTCGACTTCCTTTGGCCGGTGAACGACCTCGCGCGGTTGCCTGTTGGGTACCGCCAGCCGGGTGATGCCGCGATCGTTGATGGCGTCGAGCACCTCGCGATGATCGCGCGAGGTGATGACTTCACGGCGGGCGGGCCAGAAATCATAGGGCGCGTGGGCGCCGTAGCCCTTGCCGATATGGAAGGCATAGATCTCCGGATAGACGGTCAGCTCCGTCCGCCGGCTCGGCTTGATGTCATAGAACGAGGTGATGGCGATCTGCAGCAGATGGGTGGCGCCAATGCCGCCAAGTGGGTCGTCGATGACGAGGCCGAAGCGGTCATGCGGGTTCCAGTCCGGCAGGGCTTCGGCGATCGACGCCGGGCGCCCGTCGATCTCGACATCGAACATTCCTGCCTTCAGCAAGGTTACGACATGCATCTGATATCTCCCCGAAGAAGTGCCGAACCAGCTTACGATTCGCGCGGTTTCATCAAAACAGCGACGGTTCGATTTGTCAGCCTGGCATCGCGTCCACCCGAGAAACTTAGGCGTGGCCTCCGCGCCCTGTCTAGGCCGGGTTAGCCAAGCCAACCGCAGGAAGGCGATTGCATCCTGGAAAGATCAGTCGCCGAGCAACGCACCGATGTCCCGCTTCTTCCCCAACAGCATCGGCATCGATAAAGTCACCCGACTCCGAGGCAAACATCCGGCGTCGCCTGCCTTGGTTGCGGGCGGTGTGGCGCGGATGGGTTTCGCGATATTTCGACGCTCTGATTGCAGTAAAGGACAGGGGTAATCATGGACCCAAGCCGATTGACGAAGAAAGAGCGGCACGACCTCATTCTTTCGGAAGTGCGCCGATCGGCTTCGATCCGGATTTCCAAGCTGGCCAGGCGCATCGGCGTCGCCGGCGAGACGATCCGCCGCGACCTCATCGAACTTGGCGAGGCCGGGCTTCTCAACCGTACCTATGGCGGCGCGACAATCTCGCTGGTGACATCCGAGCCAGTTATTTCCGAGCGCGGCCTGACCATGGTCGAGGAGCGTGCCCGGGTTGGGCGTGGTGCCGCGGATCTCGTCGAAAAGAGCCAGATCGTGATGATTGACGGCGGCTCGACAACCTATGAGGTGGCGCGCAATCTGTCGCAGCTGAAGCGTGACCTGATCATCATCACCAACTCGATCGGCGTCGCATCGGTTGTGGGCGCCAACCCGACGTTCCGCGTTATCCTTTGCCCCGGAACCTATGACAGCCGCGAAGCCAGCGTACTGGGCGAAGACACCGTCGAGTTCGTGCGCCGCTACAATGCCGACATCGCCATTATCGGCGCATCAGGCGTCACCGCGGATGGTCCAAGCGACATGATCACGGGCGCGGCCGCGGTCAAGCGGGCTATGATCTCGCGTTCGCTGTCGACGGTGCTGGTGGTGACCAACGACAAATTCGGCCGCGCCAGCCTCGAGCGTGTCTGCGGGCTTGGCGACGTTGCCGATATCGTCACCGATTCCGAGCCGCAGGCCGAGTTGCGCGCGGCGATCGAAGCGGCCGGAACGGAGTTGCACGTCTTTCCCGGCAATCCATAGCGCCGGGTCGTGGCAATCTAGCCGACATCCCTGTTGGTCAGGGCGATATGGCAGCAGCCGGAGCCATGACCTGGCGACCAGGTGACGTTCTCGAAACGCACTCCGGTCGCCTCAAACAGGCCGCGATCGAAGGCGCCGGCGATGCGGCACAGCGTGGCGAGCTTGTCGTCGCCAACGCCAGCGTCGACCCACGCGTCTTTCAGCGGGCAGCGCTTGACCTTGAAGGCTATGCGCTCATCGCTGCGTTCGACATCGGTCGGATACATCAGGCCGCCATCCGGGCTGACCGCCAGAAATGCCTCGCCGATGGCACGTGCGTCGTTCGGGCCGAAACTGGCAAAGGCCGCAGCGGCCACTTCCTTGCCGCGCTGCTCAATGGCCTTGATCATGATCGCCTCGGCCTTCTCGGCGCCGAGTTCTCCGCTCAATTGCTCGAGGAACAGGCGGTAGAGGTCGGCCC
>JBDSLV010000586.1:0-4483 GCA_039916205.1 Mesorhizobium sp.
CCTCGAAGGCGAGGAGCCCGGCAATCGGCAGGCCGAGCCGCAGCAGGCCCTTGAA
Organism: Mesorhizobium sp.; assembly: GCA_039916205.1. Classification (GTDB taxonomy): domain Bacteria; phylum Pseudomonadota; class Alphaproteobacteria; order Rhizobiales; family Rhizobiaceae; genus Mesorhizobium. The sequence continues at coordinate 56 of JBDSLV010000586.1, forward strand.
GCGCGGCCAGTCGGCCCGCCAGAAGCGCCCGAACAGGCGGTAGCGCCGGAACTTTTTCTCGAGCATCACCACCACCGCCAGACCGACGAACATCAGCGTGCTGGACAGCGTGGTGGCGAGGCCGGAACCGGCAATGCCCATCGAAGACACGCCGAGATTGCCGAACATGAACACCCAGTTGAAGAAGACGTTGCAGGCGACGGCGACGAAGACGATGACCAGCGCCCAGCCCGGCCGCTCCAGCGCCGAGATGAACGAGCGCAGCACGATATAGCCGTAGAACGGCAGCACCGCCCATTCGAGCCAGCGCAGATAGATGCCGGCCTGATGCGCCAGCGCCGGTTGCTGGCCCATCGCCAGCAGGATGGCCTCGCCATGCCAAAGCACGAGCCAGATCGGGATCGAGATCAGGATCGCCAGCCACAGGCCCTGGCGCACGGTGCGGCGCAGGTCGCGCACCGAATGGCGGCGGCGGCCAAGCTCGGTGGCGATCATCGGCGAGGTCGCCAGCATCAGGCCGAGGCCGAAGATCAGCGGCATGAAATAGAGGTTGGCGCCAAGCGCGCCGCTGGCCAGCGTGTCCGGCCCGAGCCGACCCATCATCATGACGTCTGTCGCCGTCATCGCGGTCTGGCCGAGGTTGGTGAGCACCATCGGCCAGGCAAGCGCCAGCGTCGCCCTGAATTCCTGACGCCAAAGATTTTCCGGCGCGCGAGCGCCGGCTTCGATCGCAGACATTATCCTGCTCTTTCAAGGTTGCGGCGCATCGGCAAAAGGCCGGAAGCCGCATTGGAAACGGCAAAACCTTCGGTTTCGCAGCGTTTGCGTCGTCTTTTGAACGAAATGCGACATGAAGGCAAGGGAGGACCGGCGGGAAGAGATTGATCCAGCTAGGCTGGCTCTGTCCGACGCGCCACCCCACTATTCTGAATAGCTGGCCGGATAATGCCGGGACACGCCCCATTTCACTCAGACGCGATGGGCTGTTACGACTTGCATCGGTGAATGATGGATTCCGATCCGCCAAGGGACATTCAGGATGCAGTTCAAGCGCAGGAAGAGCCCGGTCGCGACGCTGCGGACAGCGCCGGCCTTCGAGCATATCGTCACCGAAGCGAGCGACAGTTTCCTGTGGCGGCTCGACGACTATCCGTGGGAGCGCAATGTCTGGAACTTCCATCCTGAGTATGAGATCCACCTGCTGCGGAAATCCTCTGGCGTGGTGCTGGTCGGCGACCATATCGGCGAATTCGGCCCGGGCTATCTCACCATTGTCGGCGGTGGACTGCCGCATGACTGGGTCACCGCGACACAGCCGGGCGAGTTGATCAAAGGGCGCGACATTGTCCTGCAGTTCGACGCCGAGCGGCTGCGCGGGTCGGCCGGCCTGTTGCCGGAATTGCGCGAAATGGAGCCGTTCCTGGAGCGCTCACTGCGCGGCATGGTCTTCCACGGCGCCACGGCATTGCAGGGCGCCGAGTTGATGGAGCAGATGGGAGAAGTCAGCGGACTTAGCCGGCTCTGGATTTTCCTGCGTCTCGTCGACCTGCTGGCCAAGACCGATGAATACGAACTCCTGTCGTCGCCGGATTTCTCGCCCACCCTCGACGCCGCCTCGCTGGACATCATCCAGCGCACGCTGACCTACCTTTTCCAGCATTTCGCCGAGGACCTGAAACTGCCCGACGTGGCTGTGCTGGCTGGAATGACCGAGAGCACGTTCTCGCGTTTCTTCTCGAAGAACACCGGCAACAGTTTCAGCGACCACCTTGCCAAGCTTCGCCTGTGGCAGGCCTGCAAGCTGCTGGCGGATACCGACATTCCGATCACCGACATCTGCTTCCAGGTCGGTTACATGAACATCTCGAACTTCAACCGGGCCTTCATGCGCAAGCACCGGATGACGCCGTCATCCTATCGGCGGCTGTCACGGCAGCGGCGCACGCAGCCGCTTCAGGCATCGCAATAGCCGCCTCTCAGGAACCCGACCGGTATTTATGTGAATAGGCCCGCACATTGGCGGGTTTTTTTGCACCGCACAATGCATAAAAGTACAGGTCCGGTGCAACGGAGCTTCTAGCGTGGTCACCGTTAACTCCGCATTTTGACGGCGGGTGGCTTGCCGCTCGGGCGATGGTGAGGATCGCGCAACCCGAGCACTCCTGCTTCCCGCGAAGATTATTCCGGAGGAGAAAGACCATGAAATCAATTCGGTTCGCCGCGCGTTTGAGCGCGGCCTTTATGCTCTCGGCCACGGTTTCGACCATTGCGCTGGCACAGGCGCCAGTCTGCTCGGCACCGGTCAAGGTCCTGGCGCAGCCACGTGACGGCCTGACGCTGCTGGAGGACTCGAAGGCCGAGTTCCAGAAGCTCAGCGGTGCAAGCTTCCAGATCGACTATCTCAACGAGAACGACCGCCGGGCAAAATCGCGCGCCGATGCGTCCACGGTCGGCAATTACAATGTCTACTATGTCGACGAAGCCAATGTCGCGCTGTTTGCCTCGTCGAAATGGATCGTGCCGCTGGCCGACTACTACCCGGCGGATTACGACTACGCCGACTTCGATCCCGGCCGCCAGAAGGTCGCCACCTATGAAGGCAAGGTCTGGTTCGCGCCGCTGACCGGCGGCGGCGACCTGATGGTCTACCGCAAGGACGTGCTGGAGGCTGCCGGCATCCAGCCGCCGAAGACGCTGGACGAGCTGATCGCCGCCGTGCCGAAGCTGACCAACCCGGACAAGGGCATGTATGGCATCGCATTGCGCGGCGCACGTGGCTCGGGTGCCAATGTCTGGCGCTGGATGCCCTTCTTCAAGGCCTATGGCGGCAAGTGGTTCGATGGCGACAAGCCGGCCTTCAACTCTGAAGCGGCGGTCAAGGCGACAGAGACCTACCTGAAGCTGTTCAAGGATTCGGCACCCGGCACGCAGACCGGCAGCTGGGATGAATCGACCGGCGCCTTCCTGTCCGGCCAGGTCGCTATCCTCGTCGAATCGACGCCGCTTTCGGGCATGGCGGTCGACCCGAAGACCTCGCAAGTGGTCGGCAAGATCGGCTTCCTGCCGCCGCCGTCGCCGCTGACGGGCGGAGGCTATGGCCATGGCCTCGCCATCGCGTCGAAGGCCAATGCCGACGACGCCTCGAAGAAATGCGCCGGCCTGTTCATCGCCTGGGCAACGTCGAAGGAAAACGAGAAGCGTAGGCTCGACGCCCACCAGTTCGGTGAACTGAACCGCACCAGCATCCTGTCGAGCAAGGAATTCGCCGACATCTATGGCGCCGACCTAGGCAAGGCGCTGGCCGAGACCGGCAAGGTCACGGCGGTGAATTTCTGGCAGGATCCGCGCTGGCCCGATCTTGGCGACCGCTGGGGCATCATCCTCGAGGAGCTGATTGCCGGCACACGCACCGACGTCAAAGGCAGCCTCAACGAACTCGAGGCCTACGCCAACGACTTGGTGAAGAAGTAGAGGGAACCTCCCTCTTGCGGCGCACGGTCCACGGCATTCGGTCGAATGCCGGGACCTGTGCGTCGCAAGAATTCTTGTGAGCCACACCGCGCCAAAGGGTTCAGCCATGTTCAAGCACCCGCGACACAGCGAGGCGTGACGATGCCTCGACGCTCCTCCCTGCCCATCACCTTCGTCGTGCCGACAATGATCATTCTCCTGATCCTGTCGATGGTGCCAACGCTGTACGCGATCATCATCGCCTTGCAGAACCGCGAGCTGAGCTCGACGGCCTATTCCTATGTCTGGTTCTCGAACTTCATCGACCTGTTCTCCGACCGCCGCTTCCTCAATGCCGTCTGGGTGTCGGTGAAATGGGAGGTCGTCACTGTCGTTGCGACGATGGCCGTGGCCGTGGGACTGGGCGTGCTGATGTTCGAGGTAGCCACACCGCGCCTGCGCAACATCTACTGCCTGCTGTTCATCATTCCCGTGCTGCTGCCGCGCGTCTCGGCGGCCTTCGTGTGGAAATTCGCCTATCATCCGCTCTACGGCATCGCCACCTATCCCTACCGCCTGCTGACTGGGGGGTTGATCTTCGACCCACTGTCCAAGCCGTCAACGGCACTGTTCGCCGTGGCGTCGGTCGATGTCTGGCAATGGGGCCTGTTCTTCGCGGTCATCGTGCTGAAACTGCTGGAGACCTTGCCGCCGCAGCCGCTCGAGGCGGCGCGGCTTGATCATGCCAACCGCTGGCAGGTCCATGCCTATGTGACGCTGCCGATGCTGAAGGCGCCGCTGATCAGCCTGATGTTCGTCAAGATGATCGAGTCGCTGCGCTCCTTCGACCTGATCTATGTGATGACACGCGGCGGGCCGGGCGTGGCGACCGAGACGCTCGACATGTACGCCTTCTCGCAAGGCTTCATCGAGTCCGGCAAGGTTTCCTATGCCTCGGCCATGGCCGTGCTGATGATG
>JBDSLV010000587.1:0-7854 GCA_039916205.1 Mesorhizobium sp.
GCATCGTCAAGGCTGATGTCAAAACCAGCGCGCGCATTTCGGCCGGCAAGGCGGATGATCACAACCATGCTGACCACGAGGGCCACGATCACGAAGGTCACGACCATGAGGGGCATGATCATGATGGCCACCCAACCGGTAAGGAAGCGGTGGCCTCGTCTCACCTTCACGGCGATGGCGAGCCGGGGCAGGCCTGGTGGCGCTCCCGCCGCGCGGCACTGACGCTGGGCTGTGCGGCAGCGCTGCTTGCGGCCTATGGCATCGGCCATCTGTTCCCCGCCGCTGAACGCTGGGCGTTTCTGGCGGCGCTGCTGGTCGGGCTTGTGCCGATCGCCAGGCGCGCGTTGATGGCGGCATTAGCCGGCACGCCGTTCTCGATCGAAACGCTGATGACCATTGCCGCAGTTGGCGCGGTGATGATCGGCGCGACGGAGGAAGCGGCGGCCGTGGTGGTGCTGTTCCTGATCGGCGAAATGCTTGAAGGCGTCGCCGCTGGACGGGCACGCGCCAGCATCCAGGGCTTGGCCGACCTGGTGCCGAAGACGGCGCTGGTCGAGCGCAATGGCGGCATCGTCGAGCTTGCCGCCGAACAGCTCGCGGTCGGCGATGTGATCGTCGTGCGGCCCGGCGACCGCATCCCGGCCGATGGCGAGATCATCGAGGGGGCGAGCGACATCGACGAGGCGCCGGTGACCGGTGAAAGCACGCCGAAGCGCAAGAGTGTTGGCGAAGCAGTCTTTGCCGGCACGATCAGCACCGATGGCGTGCTGAAGCTCCGAGTGACCGCCGCCGCCTCCGACAACACCATTGCCCGCGTGGTGCGGCTGGTCGAGGAGGCGCAGGAAGCCAAAGCGCCGACCGAGCGGTTCATCGATCGTTTTTCACGCCTCTACACGCCTGCGGTGCTGGTGGTTGGTGCGCTGGTGGCGCTGCTGCCGCCGCTGCTGGTGGGCGGCGACTGGAACGAATGGATCTACAAAGGCCTGGCGATCCTGTTGATCGGCTGCCCCTGCGCACTGGTCATCTCGACGCCGGCGGCGATCGCCGCTGGTCTGGCAAGCGGCGCACGGCGCGGCCTGTTGATGAAGGGCGGCGCGGTGCTGGAAGGCTTCGCCAGGATCACGGCGGTGGCCTTCGACAAGACCGGCACGCTGACGCAAGGCAAGCCTGTGGTTACGGACGTGCTGCCGTTCGGGCGCGATGAACGCGCCGTGCTGGCGCTGGCGGCGGCGCTGGAGCAAGGCTCCAGCCATCCGCTTGCCCTCGCGATCCTCGACCGGGCCAAGGCCGACAAGGCGCCAGTCCCGCCTGCGCTGGCGGCCAGGGCGATCTCCGGCAAGGGTGTCGAAGGCAAGGTTGGCGGTGTCGCGGTCTTCCTTGGCTCAGGGCAGGCAGCGGCGGAACGCGCCACGTTGACCGAAGCGCAGCGTTCGGACATCGAAGGTCTCAACAGCCAGGGCAAGACCGTGTCGGTGCTGGTCGCTGATGGAACCGTGGCTGGACTGATCGCGATGCGCGACGAGCCGAGGGCGGATGCGGCGGCTGGCATCGCCGCGCTGAAGGCTGAGGGCATACGCGCCGTGATGCTGACCGGCGACAATAGCCGCACGGCTGAAGCGATCGCTGCTTCGCTCGGCATCGAGGCGCGGGCGGAACTGTTGCCACAGGACAAGCAGCGCATCGTCGGCGAGTTGCAGGGCGAGGGGCTCAAGGTCGCGAAGGTCGGTGACGGCATCAATGACGCGCCGGCACTTGCCGCCGCCGATATCGGCATTGCCATGGGCGGCGGCACGGATGTGGCGCTGGAGACCGCGGATGCCGCGATCCTGCATGGCCGGGTCGGCGATGTCTGGCGCATGATCAGCCTGTCGCGCGCGGTCATGGCCAACATCCGCCAGAACATCACCGTGGCGCTCGGATTGAAGGTGGTGTTCCTGGTCACCACCATTGCCGGCATCACCGGCCTGTGGCCGGCGATCCTGGCTGACACAGGCGCCACTGTGCTTGTCACCGCCAACGCCATGCGCCTGCTGCGCTGGCGCGGATGATTGCTTGAGTTAGGCGGTGGTGGCAGGCTGCGGTGGCCTGACGTCGCTGCGGGCTTCCCAGATATGGGACGTGACTGCCACAACCATCGCCACCAGCATGGCCAGCACGCCAAGCAGCGGCAGGCTGCGGTAGCCATAGCCGCTGTTGAGCATGGCGGCACCGAGCGATGCGGCAAGCGCGATGCCGACATTGAAGCCGGACGGGATCAGCGACGAGGCGAGGTTCGATGCGTCGGCGGTCCAGGCCAGGATACGGGTCTGGATCGGCGTGCCGATGGCGAAGTTGAGCCCGCCCCAGATGACGATGGCGATGGCCATCGGCACGGGGTAGGGGCTGACGGCATAGATCACGCCAAGCGTCACCGCTTGCAGGCCAAGCATGGTGATCAGCGACGGCATCAGCTTCCAGTCGGCGAGCTTGCCGCCGAGAAAGACACCGATGGTGGCGCCGACACCGTTAAGCAGCAGCACCCAGGGCACCAGGCTTTCGTCAAGGCCGGTGACTTCGACCAGCGTCGGCGTGATGTAGGTGAACAGGCCGAACTGGCCGATCATCAGCATCAGCATCAGGATCAGCGACGTCCAGACCTGCTGGCGGGCCAGCACGCGAACTTCGCGCGCCAGGCTGGCTGGCTTGGCCTGATATCCCGTTGTGCGCGGCAAAAGCGTCGCCATGGCGAGTGTCGACGCCGCACCCAGGCCACACATGACCCAGAAGGTCGCACGCCAGCCCCAGATGTTGCCGATAGCCGTGCCGGCCGGCACGCCGATGATGTTGGAAACTGTGAGGCCTGACAGGATGACGGCGACAGCCATGCCGCGCTGATCCTCGCGCACCAGGCCAACCGCAACCACCATGGCAACGCCGAAATAGGCGCCATGCGCCACGGCGACCGTGATGCGCAGCAAAAGCATGGAGGTGAAGTCAGGCGCCAGTGCGCAGGCGGCCTGGCCGATGGTGAAGGCGGTAGCGATGCCCAGCAGCAAGGTCTTGCGGGAAAGGCTTTTGGTGGCCAGCGTCAGCAATGGCCCGCCGACGGCGATGCCGCCGGCATAGCCGGAGACGAGATAGCCGGCGGAGGGGATAGAGACGCCAAGGCCTTCCGCCACCTGCGGTAGCACGCCGGCAATGACGAATTCAGTGGTGCCGAAAGCGAAGGCGGCGATGAACAGGGCGATCAGCGGCAGCGACATGCAATGGGACCTTGAAAGGAAGGGCTCAAACCACGGATGATCGCGGTCGGCAATCCAGAAATTATCGACGCCGCTTTAGCTTTTCTTGATCCATGGCAAGCCTAGGCCGCTGTCTTGCGTCCGTAAGGGATCTTCAGCCAGGCGCGTTCGTGGAAATAGTAGAGCAGCGACTTGGTGACGACTTCGGTCAGGCCGATGGTCGCGGCGAGCTTGATGCTGCCGGTGATGATGAGCGAGATGATCATCGTGTCGATGGTGCCGGTGACGCGCCAGGACAATGCCTTGGCGAAACTGCGCGAATGGGTATCCATCGATTTCCTCCGAAGTCTGGACTGCGATGCTTATCCTGATCGGTGGAAATGGGGCAAAGGTAATTTTGCCGCCGAAACATTGGCAGCGCGCAATTTTTGGAGAGCGGCGGCAGAGAAGCCGCCGCCTCAGCTCGCCTTCAGCCTTGTGCCGCCGAGCAGACCGCGCTCTTCCAGCACGGGATAGGCCATCGAGGCCAGCAGCGAGTTGATCTGCTTCAGGTCGCGGATGGTGTCGAGGTGGATGGAACTGGTCTCGACGCTCTTGGCGGTGCCATCGCGCAAACGCACGAAATGGCTGGCGCTGGTTTCTTTCTCGCGATCGCGCAGCCGGTCCTTCTCCAGCACCAGCTGGCGGGCGGTCTCGGGGTCGCGTGATACCAGCACATTGAAGGCCAGCCGTGCATTGGCGAGCACCGAGGTGTGGAAGGCGCAGAGCTCGCTCCAGCCCTCTGGCGTGAATTCCAGCCCGCGCTCCAGCTTCTTCTTCACATGCACCAGCATGTTGCGAACGATGATGTCGCCGACCTGCTCCAGCTTGACGCAGGCGCCGATCAGTTCCTGGCAGCGCAGCGCTTCGTCCTCGGTCAGCGGGTTCTTGGTGACCTTGGCGAGGTAGAGCTTGATCGCCGCGTGCTTGCGGTCGACGCGGTCATCGAGGGCCGCCAATGCCTTGATCTTGTCGGAGTCGGCGCTCTCATAGAGCTCGATGATGCGCTTGATCATGATCTCGACCGTCTCGCAGACCCGCACCACCTCGCGGGTGGCGTTGGCCAGCGCCTGGCTCGGCACGTCGAGGGCACTTTCGTTGAGAGCGGACAGTTCGACCACGTCGAGCGTCGCGGCCGGGTTGGGCTTGGTGCCGAGCGCCACGATCTTTTCCGAGGCGCGGTAGACGAGCCCTGCCAGCGGCAGGCCGGCCAGCAGGATCACCACGTTGAACAGGATGTGGGCGTTGACGATCTGGTCCGACGCTGTCACGCCTAGGAAGGCGACATGCGGCTTGAAGAGCATGAACAGGATCAGGATGATCAAGGAACCGAGCCCGCGCATCAAAAGGTTGCCGATCGGCACGACGCGCACTTCAGGCCCCGCCGAACGGGTCAGCATCGGGGCGATGAGGGACGAACCAAGGTTGACGCCAAGGATAAGGACGAGGCCGAGTTCGGGTGTGATCAGCCCACGGCCGGCCAGCGTCGCCATCAGAAGGACAGCTGCGATGCTGGACTGGAACAACCAGGTGATCAGCGCCGCCAGAAGATAGGCGGTGATGGAGTCGCTGGAGAAGTAGTTGAGGATGACCGGCAGCAACTGGCTGTTGCGCAGCGGCTCCGAGGCCTGGCCGATCATTTCCAGCGAAAGGATCAGAAGGCCGATGCCGACCAGGATGCGGCCGGTCTGGCGCCAGTCGCGCCGCTCGGTGGCCATGAACATAACCGTGCCGGTGATCAGGCAGAGCGGCACCAGCAAGGTCAGATCGAAAGTGAGCAGCTTGACCACCAGCGCCGAGCCGATTTCGGCGCCGCGCACGGCCAGCTGGCCCGACATGCCGGAAACGATGCCGGCGCCGGCGAAGGAGCCGACCAGCAATGTCACGGCGGTGGAGCTTTGCAGGGCCACCGAGAGGCCGCAGCCGGCCAGCACTGCCATCAGCGGATTGCGCATCGTGGCGCGCAGCTTGTGGCGCAGCACGTCGCCATAGGCACGTTCGACGCCAGTTTTCACCATACGGGTGGCAAACAGCATCAGCGCCACCGCGCCGGCCAGATGCAGGAGGACGACGGAACCGCTCATGTCCGCCTCGACAAGCCGGCACGCGTCCACGGCAATGAGGTGAGCGGGCTTGGGCGAAAGAGGGCGCGAATCATCAGCATCAGGGTAGCCAGATATGAGGTCGATTTACTTTAGCCGGATAATAAAATTTGTCCACTGCGACAGATTGCTGGCACGCGACGGTCCGTGTCGGAAATGGGTCAGCGCGGAAATGACAGCGCCGACCGGCCGCCTTCGGCTCGTCAGGCTTCGTGATACCGGAACACGGGCACGGCGCGGCTTTGAAATCATCGTGAATTTGCCACTACAACCAACGGAATTCATTACAGAATTGTAATGCCGCTATTCAGTTTCGGTTCATCCTGCGGCCGCTATTTCTTGGGCATCGACAACCAAGGAGTATCTCAGATGAAACGCATTGTTCTTTCCGTCATGGCTTTCTCGATGCTGGCCGCCACGTCGCTGCAAGGCCAGGCCGCGCCGCTCAATGCCCCGGCCGCGCCGCAGTCGAATTACAGCAAGGTCGACTGGCAGAAAACAGGCAACCATCGCGATGTGAAGAAGCGGGTTGTGGTGAAGAAGAAGGTGGTCGTGGTTAAGCGCAACCACTGGCGCAACGGCAACAAATATTCCGGCTGGAAGAACCATCAGCCGATCCGCGACTATGGCCGCTACGGCCTGCATCGTCCGGGCCGTGGCCAGGAATGGATCCGCGTCGGCAATAATTACGTGCTGGTCAGTATCGTCTCCGGCGTGATCTTCGGCGCGCTCGCTGCTCGGTAAAGCGGGCTGACCAACGCCAAGCTGGAACTCAAAAGGAAGGCGGTCCGCGATGGCCGCCTTCTTTTTGCCCTGTGGAAACCGGGTATGGCTAGCATTAGGGGTCGTCGGACCCGGCAAGCGTGATTATATGGTGGGGAAACGAGCCGTTCCCTGACATGCGCTTTCCGCCTGCCTTTCTCGACGAGATACGTGACCGTGTGCCGATTTCCCAGGTGATCGGCATGCGCGTCGCATGGGACCGGAAAAAGACCAATGCGCCGCGCGGCGATTATTGGGCCTGCTGTCCCTTCCATGGCGAGAAAAGCCCGTCCTTCCACTGCGAGGACAAGAAGGGCCGCTATCATTGTTTCGGCTGCTCGGTCTCTGGCGACCACTTCAAGTTCCTGACCGAACTCGACGGCATGAGCTTTCCCGAAGCGGTTGAGAAGGTCGCAGAGATGGCCGGCGTGCCAATGCCGGTGCGCGATGCGCAGGAGGAGCGGCGCGAAAAGGAACGCGCCAGCCTGACCGACGTCATGGAGATGGCGACCACCTTTTTTCAGGAGCGTCTGCAAGGGCCGGAAGGCGCCAAGGCCCGCGCCTATCTGCGCGACCGGGGGCTGACACCGGCGACGCAGCAGTCGTTCCGGCTCGGCTTCGCGCCCGACAGTCGCAACGCGCTGAAGGAGTATCTTGCCGCCAAAGGCGTGCCGAAAGCCGATATCGAGGCCTGCGGGCTGGTGCGCCATGGGGATGATATTCCGGTTTCCTATGACTGGTTCCGCGACCGCATCATGTTTCCGATCCCGGATTCGCGCGGCAAGATCATAGCCTTCGGCGGGCGGGCGCTGGCGCCCGATGCGCTAGCCAAATACATGAACTCGCCAGACACCGAGCTCTTCCACAAGGGCAATGTTCTCTACAATTTCGCTCGCGCCCGAAAGGCGCTGGCCAAGGGCGGCACGGTCATTGCCGTCGAAGGCTACATGGACGTCATCGCGCTGGCGCAGGCCGGCTTCGAGAATGTCGTGGCGCCGCTCGGCACCGCGCTGACGGAAAACCAGCTTGAGCTGTTGTGGCGCATGTCCGGCGAACCGGTGCTGTGCTTCGATGGCGACAAGGCCGGGCTGAAGGCGGCGTGGCGCGCCGCCGACATGGTTCTGCCGGTCGTTCAGTCCGGACGCACGGCGCGCTTCGCACTGCTGCCCGAAGGCAAGGATCCCGACGACCTGGTCAAGGCCGAAGGACCGGATGCGTTCCGCATCGTGCTGGCCGAGGCGCGGCCGCTGGCCGACCTGTTGTGGATGCGCGAGACATCAGGCGGCGTCTTCGACACGCCGGAGCGGCGCGCGGAACTCGAAAAGACGCTGCGCGAACTGACCGGCCGCATCCGCGACGAGAGCCTTCGCTACCACTACCAGCAGGAGATGCGTGAGCGGGTGCTGAGTTTCTTCGGCGCCCAGCGCGGCGCGCGCCAGGGCCGTGATGGCGGGGGCAGGCAAGGCGGCCAGGGCAAGCCGCCGCCGCCAGGCGGACAGTTCGCCAAGGCTGGCGGCGGGCGTACGGCAATCACCGAGAGCCTCGGACGCTCGGCGCTGGTCAAGCGTGGTGGCGAGATGATGTCGGTGCGCGAGGCGACGATCATCGTCGCGCTGGTCAATCATCCGGCGCTGATCGACGAGAACTTCGCCCATATCGAGTTTCTCGATCTCGCCAATTCGGATCTGAAGCGGCTGCATGCCGCCATTCTCGATGCGATGGCGCATGAC
>JBDSLV010000588.1:0-8036 GCA_039916205.1 Mesorhizobium sp.
CTATTTCGTCATCGCTCACTTCCACTACGTGCTGTCACTGGGCGCGGTCTTCGCCATCTTCGCCGGCTGGTACTACTGGTTCCCGAAGATGACGGGCTACATGTATTCCTTTGCCATCGCCAACACCCATTTCTGGGTCACCTTCATCGGCGTCAACCTGATCTTCTTCCCGCAGCATTTCCTCGGTCTCGCCGGCATGCCGCGCCGTACCATCGACTATCCGGACGCGTTTGCCGGCTGGAACATGGTGTCGTCCTATGGGTCGTACATCTCGGCCGTCGGCGTCGTCATCTTCCTCTACGGCGTGTTCGAAGCCTTCCAGAAGAAGCGGGTGGCTGGCGCCAACCCGTGGGGTGAGGGTGCGACGACCCTGGAATGGCAGCTGCCTTCGCCGCCGCCGTTCCACCAGTGGGAGCAGCTGCCGAAGATCAAGTAAGGCGGCAGCCCGCGCATATTCAAAACCGCCGGATCTTCCGGCGGTTTTAGCCAAACGGAATAATGGACTTGAGTACGCATGGCCCTAGTCGACGAAACCAACATTGACGAAGCGGGATTCCGCATGTCGGAAGCGACGGCGGGTGATTTCTTCGCCTTGCTGAAGCCACGCGTCATGTCGCTTGTGGTGTTCACGGCTTTTGTCGGCATGGTCGCTGCACCGGTGACCGTCAATCCGCTTCTGGCGGTAATCGCGATCCTGTCGATCGCCATCGGCGCCGGCGCATCCGGCGCGCTCAACATGTGGTATGACGCCGATATTGATGCGGTGATGACGCGCACCGCTGCTCGCCCTGTGCCGGCCGGCCGTATCCTTCCCGGTGAAGCGCTTGGCTTCGGGCTGGTGCTGTCGGTGCTGTCGGTCATGACACTCGGCGTGCTTGCCAACTGGCTGGCGGCGACGCTGCTGGCCTTCACCATCTTCTTTTACGCCGTCGTCTATACGATGTGGCTGAAGCGCTCGACGCCGCAGAACATCGTCATCGGCGGCGCCGCTGGCGCCATCCCGCCGGTGATTGGCTGGGCCGCGGTAACCGGAAGCGTCAGCCTCGAAAGCATCGTGCTGTTCCTGATCATCTTCCTCTGGACCCCCCCGCATTTCTGGGCTCTCGCACTGTTCAAGTCCGAGGACTATGGCCGCGCTGGCATTCCGATGATGCCGAACGTTGCCGGCCATGCGTCGACCCGCCGCCAGATTTTCGCCTATGCGCTGGTGCTCGCCCCCGTCGGGGTGCTGCCCTGGATCTTGGGCTACACCACGCCGGCCTATGGTATCGCGGCGCTGGTTCTGGGCGCCGGCTTCGTCTGGTATGCCTGGAAGGTGCTGACCATGGCCGACGATGACCGCGTCATGAAGCCCGCCAAGGCCTTGTTCGCCTATTCGCTGCTGTATCTCTTTGCCATCTTCGCCGCCTATCTTGCCGACAGCGTTGTCGAGCGCGCGCTTGCCATGGGCGGTTCATGATCATGATCGATGAAAAGCTTGAGCTGATCACGCTGACCGACCGCCAGAGGAAGGCCAGGCGGAATCGCTCGGTCGCCATTGGCCTGGCGCTTGCGGTGCTGGTCGTCATTTTCTACATCGCCACGATCGTGAAGTTCGGCCACCACGTTCCCGGATCGATGTGAGGACGATGATGAGCCGCGAGACCATCAGCGACCCGACCAAGAAGAACACCAACCGCATCGTCGCCGGTGTCTGCGTTGCCTTCTTCGGCGGCATGATCGGCATGGCCTACGCGGCGGTGCCGCTCTATGCGATGTTCTGCCAGGCCACGGGTTACGGCGGCAAGACGCAGCGTGCCGAGAAGCAGTATGCCGGCCGCGTGCTTGACCGCGAGATCACCGTTCGCTTCGACGCCAACATTGCCGGTGTTCCCTGGGATTTCCAGCCAGTCGATCGGTCTATTACGATGAAGATCGGCGAGACGGTGCAGGCGAATTACAAGGCGACCAACAAGTTCGACCGCGCTGTCACCGGCCGCGCCACGTTCAACGTGCAACCGGAACTGGCGGGACCCTATTTCAACAAGGTCGAGTGTTTCTGCTTCACCGACACGACGCTGAAGGCCGGCGAGACGCTGGACATGCCGGTGCTGTTCTATGTAGATCCCGATATCGTGAATGTGCCGGAACTGAAGGACGTGAAGACAATCACCTTGTCCTATACGATGTTCCCGGTCGAGAAGAACAAGCCGGTCGCGTCGGCGGTACCGGCTCAGAACGGCAGCAAGACAGTTTCGAATACCGAAGGAAATCTCGGGGGTTGATATGGCAGACGCGCACGCAAAACCACACCATGACTACCATCTCGTAGACCCGAGCCCGTGGCCCTTCCTGGGTTCCATCGGTGCGCTGGTCATGGCGATCGGCGGCGTCTGCCTGATGCAGTATCTCAAGGCCGGCGACTTCCCGATCTTCGGCTACAACATCGCCAATCCATGGCTGTTCTTCATCGGCCTGGTCATTGTCCTCTACACCATGTTCGCCTGGTGGTCGGATACGATCAAGGAAGCGCATGAGGGGCATCACACCCGCGTCGTGTCGTTGCATCTGCGCTACGGCATGATCATGTTCATCGCCTCCGAGGTGATGTTCTTCGTCGCCTGGTTCTGGGCCTATTTCGACGCCAGCCTTTTTGCTGGTGAGGTGCAGAACTACGCACGCCACACCTTCACCGGCGGTGTCTGGCCACCCAAGGGCATCGAGGTTCTCGATCCCTTCCACCTGCCGCTCTACAACACCGTCATCCTGCTTCTGTCGGGCACCACGGTCACCTGGGCGCACCACGCGCTCATCCACGGTGACCGCAAGGGCCTGATCAATGGCTTGGTGCTGACCGTCGGTCTCGGCATGCTGTTCACCATGGTGCAGGCCTACGAGTACATGCACGCGCCCTTCGCGTTCAAGGATTCCATCTACGGCGCCACCTTCTTCATGGCCACCGGCTTCCATGGCTTCCACGTCATCATCGGCACCATCTTCCTGCTGGTCTGCCTGATCCGCGCCATAAAGGGCGACTTCACGGAAAAGCAGCATTTTGGCTTCGAGGCCGCCGCCTGGTATTGGCATTTCGTCGACGTGGTCTGGCTGTTCCTGTTCGCATCGATCTACGTCTGGGGATCGGTCGGCGCGGTGATCGAAGGTCACTGATAGCAACCACGGGTCGTTTCTGGAGGCGGTCGCGGCAACGCGGCCGCCTTCTTCATTTCGGCGCAATGATCGCCGATCGATAGCCGATGCGGCTGACCATCCCCGGTGCCATCCTTGCCTGTGCAATCGTGACATCCTCGGCCCTTGCGGGCGAGAAGATCGATCTGGTGCGCGTCGACAAGTCGGACCGGCGGCTGGAGCTGATCGGCGGCGGCAAGGTTTTGCGAAGCTACGGCATTGCCCTGGGCGCGGATCCCCTCGGGCACAAGCGCCAGGAGGGCGACGAACGCACGCCCGAGGGGCGCTACATCCTGGATTGGCGCAATCCCAAAAGCGTTGCCCACAAGTCGCTCCATATCTCCTATCCCAACGCCGACGATGAGGCGGCCGCGAAGGCGCGCAACGTCGACCCCGGCGGCATGATCATGATCCATGGCCAGCCGAACGGGTTCGGCTGGTGGGAGTGGCTGCTTCAATCGGTCGACTGGACCGATGGCTGCATTGCGGTTACGGACACCGACATGGATGAAATCTGGGCAATGGTGGCCGATGGGACACCCATCGAGATCGAGCGGTAGGGCATGAGCGACGACAAGGCGATCTGGCCGCCGATCGAGCCGATTTCAGCAGGCCTGCATGGGCGTTGCCCGCGCTGTGGCGAGGGGCGGCTGTTCTCCGGCTTCCTCACGGTAGGCAAGCACTGCAGCAATTGTGGTCTCGATTATTCCTACGCCGATGCCGGCGACGGGCCGGCGGTGTTCGTCATCCTGATCATCGGCTTTATCGTGGTTGGCCTGGCGCTTTGGGTGGAAGTGACGCTGAGCCCGCCGCTCTGGCTGCATCTCCTGCTTTGGATCCCGCTGACGCTGGTGCTCTGTCTCGCGGCGCTCAGGCTGATCAAGGGCGTGCTCTTGACGCTGCAATACGCCAACAAGGCGGCTGAGGGCCGGCTGGACCGTCCCGAATGAGCAGTGTGCCAAACTCCGCCACCGACGGGTCAGCGCCGAAGCGCGCCTTGGCGCTCGGCCTTGGTCTGGTGCTGATCGGCATCCTGCTCGCGCTCGGCACCTGGCAGGTCCAGCGCCTGCGCTGGAAGGAAGGCCTTCTGCAGACCATCGACCAGCGCACTCATTCGGCGCCGCTGCCGCTGGCCGAGGTTGAAAAGCAGTTCTCCGCCACCGGTGACGTCGACTACACACCGGTGACCGTCACTGGCACGTTCAGGCATGCGGATGAGCGGCATTTCTATGCGACCTGGGAAGGCGATGCTGGTTTCAACGTCTACACACCGCTCGACCTCGACGACGGCCGCTACGTCCTGGTCAACCGCGGCTTCGTACCCTACGACCTCAAGGATGCCGCCAAGCGGCTGAAGGGACAGATCCCAGGCAAGGTGAGCGTGACCGGCCTTGCCCGCAACCCGCTGCCGGGCAAGCCATCGATGATGCTTCCCGACAATGATCTGACCAAGAACATCTTCTATTGGAAGGATCGCGACGCCATGGCCATGAGCGCGGGACTGCCGCTCGCCAAGCTGGTGCCGATTTTCATTGACGCCAATGCAGCCGCGAACCCGGGTGGGCTGCCGGTCGGCGGCGTCACCATCATCGACCTGCCGAACAGCCACTTGCAATATGCCATGACCTGGTACGGGCTCGCAGCGACATTGGCCGTCGTTCTTTTCCTGCGGCTGCGCCGTCCGGCGAAGCCGGAATGATCTCACGCGCCCTTGACAGGGCAGGGGTGCGCACCTCATTTCGGCACCAATGCATATCGCCCGAAAGTCGTTGCGGTTTTGGGTTGGCGACATGCATCAAACAAAAACTTGAAGCGCGTCGCATGAAGGCCTTTGGCCGCAACGCGCTTTAAACGGACTGGCCCGGATTCATGCTTCAGACCAATATCAAGCCACCCTTGACGATTCGGCTCTGCCAGCCGCGCGGTTTTTGCGCCGGCGTCGACCGCGCGATCCAGATCGTTGTGCTGGCTTTGAAAAAATATGGCGCGCCGGTCTATGTCCGGCACGAGATCGTGCACAATCGCTACGTTGTCGAAGGCCTGCAAAGCCTGGGCGCCGTGTTCATCGAGGAGCTCTCCGAGATCCCCGCCGAGCATCGCCAGAGCCCGGTTGTCTTCTCTGCCCACGGAGTGCCGAAATCGGTGCCGGCGGATGCGCAGGCGCGCAATCTCTTCTATCTCGACGCCACATGCCCGCTGGTCTCGAAGGTGCACAAGCAGGCCATGCGTCATCAGCGGCTTGGCCGCCACGTGCTGCTGATCGGCCATGCCGGCCACCCGGAAGTGATCGGCACCATGGGACAACTGCCGGAAGGCGCGGTGACGCTGATCGAGACCGAAGCCGACGCCGCCACATTCGTGCCGGTGGACGCGCAGGCGCTTGGTTTCGTCACCCAGACGACGCTCTCCGTGGAAGACACCGCCGGCATCATTCGGGCGTTGCAGCTCCGGTTCCCAGATCTGCACGCGGCGGCCGCGGAATCGATCTGTTATGCAACCACCAACCGCCAGGAGGCGGTCAAGGAAACAGCTCCGGGCGCTGACCTGTTCCTCATCGTCGGCGCTCCCAATTCCTCGAATTCGCGGCGTCTCGTCGAAGTCGCGGAACGTGCCGGCGCAACAATGTCGCTTCTCGTACAGCGCGCCGCCGAAATTCCATGGAATGACATAGCCGGCATCTCGACGCTCGGCCTTTCGGCTGGCGCGTCGGCGCCAGAAATCATTGTCGACGAAATCATCGATGCGTTCCGCCAGCGCTTCGAGGTGACGATCGACCTGGCCATCACGGCGACGGAAACGGAGGATTTCCCGGTCATGCGGGTTTTGCGCGATGTCGAACTGACACCGGCCGACATGGCCTTCGTCAACGGAGCCGCGTAAGGCGCATGGCGGTCTATACCGACGTCGCGGAAGGCGAGCTTGGCGCGTTTCTGAAGCGCTATCCGGTTGGCGATCTCCTGTCCTACAAGGGCATCGCCGAAGGCACCGAGAATTCGAACTTCCTGCTGCACACGACGACCGGCTCCTACATTCTGACGCTTTATGAAAAGCGCGTCGACAAGGCCGACCTGCCGTTCTTTCTCGGGCTGATGGGCCATCTCGCCCGGAAGGGCATTTCGTGCCCATTGCCGGTCACCGCGCATGACGGCGGTGTCATCGGAACGCTGGCCGGCCGGCCGGCCGTCATCATCACCTTCCTCGAAGGTCTCTCGCTGCGGCGCCCGACGTCAGCGCATTGCGCCGAAGTGGGCAAGGCGCTGGCTGCACTGCATCTCGCTGGCGCCGATTTTGCGATGCGCCGACCTAACGCGCTCGCCATCGATGGCTGGCGCAAATTGTGGGATGCGTCGCGCGACCGCGCCGACGAGGTCGAGCCCGGGCTGGCGGCGGAGGTCGATGCCGACTTCACCGATGTCGAGCGCCGATGGCCAGCGGATCTTCCCGAAGGCATCATCCACGCCGACTTGTTTCCGGACAACGTCTTCTTCCTCGGGGAGAAGCTGTCAGGGCTGATCGATTTCTATTTCGCCTGCGACGACCTCTATGCCTACGATGTCGCCACCTGCCTCAATGCCTGGTGCTTCGAGAAGGATTTTTCCTTCAACCTGACCAAGGGCACGGCGTTGCTGGCCGGCTACCAGAGCGTGCGGCCGCTGAGTGAGCACGAGAAAGCGGCACTGCCGATGCTGGCGCGTGGCTCGGCGCTGCGTTTCATGCTGACCCGGCTCTATGACTGGCTGACGGTTCCCGATGGCGGGCTGGTGATGAAGCGCGACCCGACCGAATATATCAGGCGGATGCGTTTCCACCGGGCCATCAAATCTCCTTCGGAATATGGACTGACATGAGCAAGCGGGTTGAAATCTTCACGGACGGTGCTTGTTCAGGCAATCCCGGCCCCGGCGGCTGGGGCGCCATCCTGCGCTTCAACGGCACCACCAAGGAGCTTTCAGGCGGCGAGGCCGATACAACCAACAACCGCATGGAACTGCTTGCCGCCATTTCGGCGCTGAACGCGCTGAAGGAGCCGTGCGCGGTCGACCTTCACACCGACAGCAAATATGTCATGGACGGCATTTCCAAATGGATCCATGGCTGGAAGAAGAACGGCTGGAAGACCGCCGACAAGAAGCCGGTCAAGAACGGTGAACTCTGGCAGGCGCTGGATGAAGCCAACAGGCGCCATCAGGTCACCTGGAACTGGGTCAAGGGCCACGCAGGCCATCCCGAGAACGAACGCGCCGACGAGCTCGCCCGCGAAGGCATGGCGCCGTTCAAGAAAGGCTCGGCGAGGCCTGCTGCGCCACCAGAGCCGGCCATGGAGGCGAAGCAGCCGGTGGCGGCAAAGGTACGCCGCTCGACGCAGAGCTATTGATCACAGGCGCGGGTCCGCTCTCTCACAAGTAGAGATCCATCATGCCGATTGCCTACTATATCACGCACCCTCAGGTGCGGATTGATGCAAACATCCCGGTGCCGGATTTGGGCTTGTCCGAGATCGGCCGGACGAGAGCGTTCGCGATGCTCGGTCAGCCGTGGGTAGGGGAGATCCGCCATATCGTCTCTTCGGACGAACGCAAGGCGGTAGAAACCGCCCAAATCCTCGCAAACCATCTCGGCATTGCCATCGAGATCAGGGAGCGGATGCATGAGAATGACCGCTCGGCGACAGGTTTCCTGCCGCCCCAGGAATTCGAGGCCGTCGCCGACCAGTTCTTCGCCTATCCGCACAACAGCATCCGCGGGTGGGAACGTGCCATCGATGCGCAGCGTCGTATTTTGGGCGAGGTCGACGCCGTGCTCGGCGCCGGCTTTGCCAACGACGTTGCATTTATCGGCCATGGCGGCGTGGGAACGCTCTTGCTGATCGC
>JBDSLV010000589.1:0-8860 GCA_039916205.1 Mesorhizobium sp.
TAGCGCACGCATCTCGGCTTCGCGTCCGTCGCGCTCACGGTCCTTTCCTGCGTCCGGCAAGATCTCGCGCGCTTGGTAGCCGGCGGCCGTCACCGCTCTTTCAAGTGCGGCGGTCTCGATGATACCCGCGACGATCCGGACGGTCGCACGCTCGGTTGCCAGATTGACGCTGGCGTCGGTTACGCCCGGAACGGCCTTCAGCGCCTTTTCTATGCGCGAGACGCAAGAGGCGCAGGTCATCCCTTCGATGGCGAGATCGATCGTGTCCGCGCGCGTCTCGTAGCCAACGGCCGCCACAGCCGCGATAACGGGAGCAAGGTCCGGCTTGCCGGAGAAAGTCACCTCGGCACGTTCGGTCGCTAGATTGACCGATGTCCCGACGACACCCGGCGCTAAGGCGATGGCCTTTTCGACGAGCCGCACGCACGAGGCACACGTCATGCCCTCGATGCCGATCTGAATTGTGGAACCAGGAACTGAAGCGGATCCTGCTGGCGTGTGTGAGGTAACGGCGTTCATGGGTTCGCAACTCCATCTTAGGTGGTTGCCACATCATATAAGGGTTCCCATGATAGGAAGGTCAAGGGGCAAATTTCGATCCACAATCTGACGCAGCCGCGACGAACGATTTGAAAAATTTCTCTTGACCTTCCAACGATGGGAAGCCCCATAACGTCTTCATCAGCAACAAAGGAGAGCTGTTATGATAAAATTGAAGGTTCCGGACATGAGCTGTGGTCACTGTGCCAGTACGATCGAAAAGGCCGTAAAAAGCATCGATCCGTCTGCAAAAGTGGCGATAGATCTCGGATCATCAACGGTCGCCGTGGAAACCGAGGCGGACGAAAGCGCTATTTGCGATGTCATTAGATCTGCCGGTTACGACAACGAAAGATTGGCTGCCTGAAGCTATCATTCGCGGTCGGCGGGGAGATAAACGCGCCGGCCGCATTCATGTTTTGTATTGAGGCTTGGTACGCCGGGCCATTTGTTAGAATGCGGCGAGAAACCAACGGCTCATGCTCATCCAACCGATCGATTATTTTCTCGTTGCCTGGTTCGCGATTGCGGCCGCCTCGACACTCTATGTTGGCTTCGACCAGTACCGCAACAACCCCGAACCGGTGGTGATGAAATGGGGTTTCATCCTCGTCACTCTCTATATGGGTCCGCTTGGACTGCTGCTTTATGTGCTTGCCGACAAGGAACCCCGCCCGGGTGAACACGAGGACTTCACCAAGCCTCTGTGGAAGCAGGGCGTCGGCTCGACGATCCACTGCGTCGCTGGAGATGCGACCGGCATCATTCTCGCTGCCGTGATCACCGCGGCGCTCGGTCTGCCGATGTGGCTCGATCTAATCGTCGAATATCTCGCCGGCTTCGCCTTCGGCCTGTTCATATTCCAGTCGCTGTTCATGAAATCGATGATGGGCGGCACCTATTGGGAAAACGTGCGCAAAAGCTTCCTGCCAGAGTTCATCTCCATGAATTTCATGATGGCCGGCATGGCCCCGGTCATGAGCTTTCTGATGATGGGCCGCGACATGCGCGCTATGGAGCCGACCGAGCTTTTGTTCTGGGGCGTGATGTCGATCGGCGTCATTGCCGGCTTTACGCTCGCCTACCCTGCCAATATCTGGCTGGTCGCACGCAAGCTGAAGCATGGGCTGATGACGGTGCGCCCGCAAACCGCCGAATCCGATCGGGACACGAAGCACGCGCATGCCGGGGCATCTGGCAAGGCGGAAGAAGGCCATGCCGGACATACCGGGAAGACCGCGCTTGCGAAAGCACCGTCACAGGCGAAGGCATCCGCTTCCCATGCAGCACAGGCTCGACCCGCCAAGGGGCAACATGTTGGGATGGAAATGCAGGCTGGCAATCATGCCCAGCAAGGCCCTGACATGGCCTCCCACACGGGCAAAAAGAGCGGCGGCCACCAAATGGAGACGGACGCCACGACACCGCAGATCGCCGCCCTCGGCGTGGTGTCCCTGATCGCGCTCGCGATCGGTATGATGGCGCCGGCGAACTGGTTAAATCTCACGCTGTCGGCCCGCGATGTTGGCGGGGCGATTATGCCCCCCGGCATGATCATGGACCGCGACACGCCGGCCGCCGCAATGCGCGACATGGCGGCGATCAACCCCAGGCTGGTGAGTTTCAAGGCTGATGCCACGGCGAAAGGAGGCACCGTCCTCGAACCGCGAATCGAGAATGGCGTGAAGGTATTCGATCTCGAGGCTTCGGTTATCCGCTGGTCGATTCTGCCCGGAGTGACGGTCGAGGCCTTTGCCTACAACAAGCAGGTTCCAGGTCCGACGTTGCGCGTTACCCAAGGCGATCGCGTTCGCATCAACGTCACCAACCGGCTTCCCGAAAGCACGACCGTTCACTGGCATGGCCTTGATGTGCCCAATGCGATGGATGGCCCGGCCCACGTCACGCAGAAGCCGATCGAGCCCGGTGAAACTTTTTCCTACGAATACACCGTTGAACAGTCCGGCACATATTTCTATCACACCCATGATCATGTCGACCGTCAGCAGGCGCTCGGCCTGTATGGCGCGCTGATCATCGACCCGAAGAATCCGGCCGACGCAATCACCGCCGACCTGGAATATACCGTTCAACTCCAGGAATGGCTGAAACGGGAGGGGCTGACCTTTCCGTCCATGCCGATGGACGGCGGCTTCCCTAATTTCTTCACCATCAACGGCAAGTCTTATCCCGCGACGGAGACGATCAACATGAAGGTGGGTCAGTTGCTCAAGATCCGTTTCGTTGGATCTAACACCACCGCCATCCACCCGATGCATATTCACGGTGGGCCGTTCGAGGTCGCCGCCATCGACGGCGCGACGCTGCCCCAAAACGCTCGGTATATGGCCGATACCATCAATGTCGGGCCTGGGCAGAGGTTCGACGTCCTGTGGCGGGCGCTTCGGCCTGGCAAGTGGCTGCTGCATTGCCACATTCCGCATCACACGACGAACAACAATGTGGAGGAGAATGGCGGCGGCGGGCTGACGATGATCATCGATGTTAACTAGCTACGGCCGAGGTTTTTGATCGATGCCCCCAATCTCCGATGTTTCCTCCGACGCAGCCGAACTGCTCGATTGTCTGGTTGTTGGAGGAGGACCGGCCGGTTTGACGGCGGCGATATACCTTGCTCGGTTTCACCTCTCGGTCCTGGTGGTGGATAGTGGTGAGAGCCGAGCTGATCTCATTCCGCTTACTCGTAACTTTTCCGGTTTTCCCGATGGAATCGCAGGGTCCGAGCTTCGCGCGCGCATGCGGGAACAAGGAGGACGCTACGGTGCACGCCATTGGCCGGGAAAGGTCGTTTCCTTGAACCGAGGGCCGGGCTTATTTGTAGCCCACACAATGGAACGGATGTTTCAAGCGCGAACCGTGTTGATGGCAACGGGCGTCTTCAACCGGAGACCGAGCATGCCTGCCAATGTCCACGATGAGGCACTGTCGCGTGGCTTGTTGCGCTATTGTCCAATTTGCGATGGCTATGAGGTGACCGATAGCGCGGTCGCGGTGATAGGAACCGGCGAACACGGAACCAACGAAGCGGAGTTTCTGCGCGGTTACTCCGCAGAAGTCACTTTGATCGCTCCAACGGGCAATCACGAACTCGACGCAGCGCAACTATCGCGGCTCGAGAAAGGCGCAATCCAAGCAGTTGACGGCCCTTGTCTCAACTTTGAACTGTTGCAGGATGGCATCGCGATCACGACACCGACTGGACGCCGCTTGTTCGCAACGGTCTATGCAGCGTTAGGGTCAGATGTCCGTTCGGAACTTGCGGCTGCGATGGAAGCCGAAGTATCGAGCGACGGATGTCTTATCGTCGATAAACACCAAAGGACCTCGGTGATGGGTCTGTACGCAGCGGGCGATGTGGTGCGCGGACTTGACCAGCTCTCTTACGCCATAGGACAAGGGGGTGTCGCCGCCGTTGCAATCCGAAACGATTTGGCTCGCGCGACTCCGTTGCGGCGGTAGCCTGGAGTCAGGCGTCGGACAATATCCGATGGGGTTCCCATGTCCTGGGTTGGAACAGGCTACAAATGCGCGTCAGGGCCATCCCGCCGATGGTCTGTATGGACGCTTGACCGGTGGAAAGCGTTGCCATGACTGTGCCTGCTGGAGAGATGGCGACCGGCAAAATACCTGACTTTGAACAGGGCAAGTGCAAGAAGAATTCCGATTGCCGCGTACCAGCCGAACCTCACATAGGTCGGCCCCGACAATCCGTCGAACCCGTTGCGAAATATGAAAAACCCAGCGCCTGCGTGCAAGATGACCAGCGCGGCAACGGCCAGGACCGTCGCGACTATCGGAATGGGGCGCCTCCATCCATGGCCGCCGACTTTGCCAGTCTCATTCGGACCGATCTGGTTGAGATCGAAGCCGGTAAACTCTTCGGCGTGCATGCTGGCCTCGCTGACGGCCGAACGGCCGAGCATCGTCTTCATGGCGCTGGCCATCTCCGGCAGCCCGGAAATGTAATAAACGGGAACCTGGAGGTCATCGACATGCGCTGAAAGCATGGAATGGCTTATGCGTCCGGCTTCGCCTGTCCATGAACCAGCCGCCGCTTCGGTCATCGTCGCTACCAGTGTGAAGGACGGGTTCTGCTCGGCGAGCTCTTGCAATTCCCTGAGATACGCAGCGTCCTCCGGCCGCCGGTTCGAATAGAACAGAAACAGTCGATGCGACAGGTTTCGCTCGATTGCGTCCTTGATCATCGAGAAGGCCGGAACGATACCAATGCCTCCGGCGAGAAAAACTGCCGGTTGTGAAGCATCCTCGTGCAACGCAAACGCCCCGCGCGGAACATCCAGCAACACCTGGATGAGAACCTTGTCCCCTATTTGCAGGCGACCCAGAACCCGCTTGAATGCGGTGTCACGCATCCTCATGGCGATCACCAGATCGGTTTCCTGGGGGGTGCTGGCGAGCGAGAAGAACCGGCTGTGGCCCTCGCGGTCCGTTTCGACAGGATCGAGGAGCGTCATCCGCACATGCTGGCCTGCCTTGAACCGAAAGCCCTCCGGTCTCTCGAAGACGAAAGCCCAGCTTTCGTCCGCGATCTGCGTCTTGCCCTTCAACTCCACTTCAAATGAAGCCGTCTTCATTGAAGCGCCCGAGCGGCCATGCATGCGACGATAGCGATCGTGATCCATGTTGGTCTTCCTTCACCTCGCGATAACGTGCCGTTTGCCTAAGGGCTCGGCGGCCTTCGTCCCATCAGCCTCGATCTGTTCGGTTGTTGTGGAGGAGTCCCTACTCAACAGCGGCGTTGCGCAACTGAACAGCTTGTACATTAATGGACATACGTCCAAAGTCCTTTTGCCGGACTAATCGCCATGAATGTCCGATACCGGGCAATCAGATCAATTCGACCATGAATGGTGAGGCCTATGACCAAGCCGCCGATCGACCGCCGCGTGGCCCGCACCAGGGCAACGCTGCACCAAACCTTGATGTCCCTGATTCCGAAATGGGGCTACGAAGCGATCACCATCCGGCACATCTGCGACGCGGCCAATGTCGGCCGGTCGACCTTCTATTCGCACTATACGAGCAAGGACGATCTGATGCGGAGCGGCATCGAGAACTTGCGCCAAGTGCTCTGCGACCGACAGCGGGATGCTCTGGCAACTCCGGGCGACATCAGGGACCGAAGCTTCGGCTTCAGCCTGACCTTGTTCGAACACGCGCGCGACCACATCGACCTTCATCGAGGGCTGGTCGGCGGCGGTACCGTCGCACTCGGGATCATTCGCCAGATATTGGCCGACGTGGTCTGGGACGAATTTACGGCGACCGCGGACAAGAATTCCGCAGTCGCCGTACCCCGCGAACTCGTCGTCCAGTATGTCGTTGGCGCCTACATGGCCGTTTTGACCTGGTGGCTCGACCGGGGCGCGAAGCTACCGCCAGCGGAGGTCGATCGGATGTTCAGGCGCCTGGCAATTGAGGGAGTGCTGCACGCGCCACACCGCCCGACGGGCGATCAGAACGGGTAAAAGCGCTGTGCCGGTTAGCGGGCAAAGTGCGCCGGCTGCGACCGAAACCAACGCGGTTTTGGGGAACGTCCAGAACGAAATCATAACACGCATGTCATGCCTTTGATTACGAATTGGCGCCCGGTTTTGTCTTAGGGAAAGACCCGCTTCTTCCAGTTGGCAGCATGGTAGGGCTTCGCATCGCGGCAATGACGAGGCCGCGCTACCTGTACTATTTGAATGGCGATTTCGTGAGGCAGAAGGCCCATTAAGCGACCGTAGTTTTCGCTTGGTGCGCCACGTTACAGGAAAAGAGATTCGGACATCGATGCGATAGATGACGATCCTTGGGGGAGGAGATGCGCGCCATTGCATTTCTTGCCGGCGTTTGGTGGCTACGTCCTCGATGGCGGCGGAGCAACGGGTCTTCTACACTGCCAACTTCCCAGATGCCACGTCGGTTCAGCTCAGTGTCGTGAACAACAGCGCCTCGCAAAATGGCGACTATAATTTTGAAGTCGCTATTGGCCTGGTCGAGACGGACGCGAGTGGTGCTGTCTCAGATTCTGCGCGGCTCCCTCATCATGACACCGGTACACACGGCGCTGTCCAATCGCACAGCGACCGCAGGTTGATTTTCGACCCGCGGTCGCTGGTCCCGGATCACTTGATCCCGGTGACCGTGATGCGTCCGTTGACGCGGTCGGCTGTGAACTCGATCGCCTGACCCGGTTTGACTTTCTCGAGCAAGCCCTGCTCCGCGACGACGAACACCATCGTCATCGCGGGCATGTCGAGATTTGTCAGCGGCTCATGTTTGATCGTCAGCTTTTTCTGCTTGGCGTCGATCTTGACGACTTCGCCTTTCACGTATTCCTGCGCAAGGGCGCTGCCGCCGATGGCGAGCACGAGCGCGAGCGTCGAGAGTGCTTTTGTCAACAATGTCATGGTTTCTTCCTTTATGGTTTGGGGGGTCAGTTGACGACGCTGATATCGCCCTTCATGCCTGAATCGTAGTGACCTGGGACCAGGCAGGCGAAACCGAATTCGCCGGCATTGGCGAACGTCCAGATGATCTCGCCCCTGGCGCCGGGCGCCAGCCGGATCGAGTTGGGATCGGCGTGCTCCATCTCGGGGAACTTCTCCATCAGCACCTTGTGCTCCATGATCCCTTCATGGGCGTCCATGACGAATTCGTGGTCGACTTGGCCTTTGTTGACGAACTTCAGGCGAACGGTCTCGCCCTTCATCACCTTGAGGACAGCCGGTTGGAACAACATCGTCCCGTCGTCCTTCTCCGACATGGAGATGTTGACAGTCCGCTTTGCCTTGCCAGCTTCACCAGGGTTGCCAATTGGCATCGTGCTGGCTTTGTCACCATGGCCTCCGGCGTGAGTTCCACTGGCAAGAGCTGCTCCCGAACTGACCGCCATCAAAACGGCCGCTGCGATTATACGTTTCATGCTGCACATTCTCTCATTGTTGAGGTTGAGGGGTTTCGGTTTCTCATCCCTGTTTGGCGTGACCGCCGTGCGCTGCCGGGGCCATCGTTTTTGCGTCGCCTGATTTTGTCGGGGTTGGAACATCACCGGTCCATTCGTAGGCCACGGTTCCTTCCGGATGTTTGTACCATCCGGGATCGGCGTAATCGTTCGCGGACAGGCCTTCGCGCACCTTCACGACCGAGAACATGCTTCCCATTTCGATAGCGCCGAACTGACCCCAGCCCGTCATCATTGCAATTGTATTGTCGGGAAGCGGCATTTCCATCTCGCCCATGTCAGCCATGCCGCGGTCACCCATCGCCATGTATTCGGGCTGGACGCGGCGGATCTTGTCGGTGACCTTCGAGTTGTCGACACCGATTAGCGTAGGCAAATCGTGCCCCATGGCGTTCATCGTGTGATGCGACTTGTGGCAGTGGATCGCCCAGTCGTCCTCGTATTTGGCATCGAACTCATAGGCCCGCATTGCGCCTACGGGAATGTCGATCGATACCTCCGGCCAGCGAGCCTCAGGGCGTGTCCAGCCCCCATCTGTGCAGGTCACCTCGAAATCGTAGCCATGCATGTGGATCGGATGATTGGTCATGGTAAGGTTGCCGACCCGGACCCGTACTTTGTCGTTCTTGGACACGACAAGGTGACTGATGCCGGGGAACAGGCGACTGTTCCAACACCACAGGTTGAAATCGGTCATGGTCATGATTTTCGGAACGTACGATCCGGGCTCGATGTCGTAGGCGTTCAGCAGAAATACGAAGTCGCGGTCCACCCGCATGAACTTCGGGTCCTTCGGATGGATAACGAAGAAGCCCATCATACCCATCGCCATCTGCACCATCTCGTCGGCGTGAGGGTGGTACATGAAGGTGCCGCTCTTCACGAGATCGAACTCGTAGACGAACGTCTTGCCGGGAGGGATGCCGGGTTGGGTTAGGCCGGTCACGCCGTCCATGCCCGAGGGCAGGATCATTCCGTGCCAATGCACTGTAGTGTGCTCCGGTAGCTTGTTGGTCACGAAGATGCGGACCCGATCGCCCTCGACCGCCTCGATGGTGGGACCGGGAGACTGGCCGTTGTAACCCCAGAGATAGGCGGTCATGCCAGGCGCCAGTTCCCGCTCAACCGCCTCGGCGACGAGGTGGAATTCCTTCACACCATTGTTCATGCGGTGGGGCAGCGTCCAACCGTTGAGCGTCACCACCGGCTGGTAGTCCGGGCCGCTCGTCGGAAATATCGGTGGCTGCATGTCCGGCGATTCCATGACAGCGGCGTCCGGCAACCCCATCGCAGAGGTCTTGGTCCACGCCGTGGCGCTGGCGAGCAGGG
>JBDSLV010000590.1:0-6877 GCA_039916205.1 Mesorhizobium sp.
GGGATAGGCGACGATATTCCAGTTGATGTCGAAGCCGGTGATCTTTTCCAGCGCCGGCTGGTAGGCCATCGAATTGGCCTTGTTTGCGCGCGCCACCTTTGATGGGTCCTGTGCCGACAACAGCGACGGGTCTTCACCGCGCACGGCAAGCCGGGCCGCGTTGTTGGCGAAGGCCTTGGCCATGCCTTCGTAGAGCCAGCCGGCCGCGCGGTCGAAACTGGCATCATCGGCGCCGAAGCGATAACGCGCCAGCGTCATTTCGTCGTCATTGAAGATCGTCGTCACCAGACCGGCGCCGGCCTTGTAGGCGTGCTCGACAATGCGCCGGGTCAGCGGCAGCGCCGCGATTGACGAGGTCAGCACGAGATCCTGGCCGGGCTGCAGCTGCAATCCGACCTTGATGGCGACTTCGGCCAGCCTGTCCAGTTTCACCGGGTCGATGGTTGCGGCAACGCCGCGCGAATGTGTGGTCATGATCCTGCCTGCCGTGATTTGAACTCTGATCTTACATAGACCGGGGCCTCTGTGGTTTCCACAGTCCCCGCACCCGCTGGTCCAGAGGCGGTAGCGCCGAACTGCGCCATGGTTGCCGCGATCTCCTCGCGAATCCAGCTCTTGAAGTCCCTGATCTTGCGGCTTTCGCTCTTGGCGGACGAGGTCACCAGCCAATAGCCGAGGCCGCTCTGGGCGCGGATGCCGAACGGCGCGACAAGGCGCCCGTCAGCCAGCGCGTCCGCCGTCAGCAATTGCCAGCCAAGCATCACGCCATGGCCGGCTATCGCCGATTCCAGGCAAAGCATCGGGTCGGTGAAACGTGCACCCTTCAAAAAGGTGACCGGCGCCACGCCGGCGGCCTTGAACCAGCTTTCCCAGGTGATCATGGCTCTTTCATCGGTGATCGCACAGGTGCTGGCGAGGTCGTCGATTGATTTCAACCGGTTGGCGATCACCGGCGCACAGACCGGAAAGACCTCCTGCGCCAGCAGCAATTCCGAACGCGCATCGGGCCACTTTCCGTCGCCCAGCCGGATGGCGATGTCGATGTCGGAATGATCGAGATCGGCGATCCGCACCGAGGCATCGATGCGCAACAGCACTTTCGGATGTCTGTCGAAGTGACGTGACAGCCTTGGCAGCAGCCATTTCGAGGCAAAGGCTGGCGCCACCGACACCACCAATATGCATTGGCTCGCCTCATCGGCCATCGCCACCGCCTGCGCAAGCTCGCGAAACCCGGCACCGAGGCGTACTGTGAAAGCGGCGCCGAACTCGGTAAGCACAAGTCCGCTGGAGGTGCGATCGAACAGGGGGCGGCCAAGCTGCTTTTCGGTTCGGTTGATCTGCTGGCTGACGGCGCTGACAGAGACGCTGAGTTCGCCGGCCGCCGCCGAAAGCGAGCCGAGCCGGGCGACGGTTTCCACGGCGCGGAGCCCGTTGAGGTGAACGCGGTTGAGCATGGCCATACAGTTTTTCTAAACTGCCGGGGCCGAAATCTCAATTGAAAGAAATGTGGGAACGGCCGACCTTGGTTAAGCAGAAAGACCTGCGGAGGCAAACATGCCAGGAATTTTGTCGTTTCTGAAAACCGTGTTCGCCGCCGAGGCGCGGCAGCCACGGCATGAAAGCGAGACAACCAACTGGGTTCGGGACCCGCTGTCACACCCCGTGCTGGAAACCATGTCTGAACGCGAACTTGGCGATGTGCCGTTCAGACAGACGGCGCGCCGCACCGTTCATGAAACGGCGGCCCTGGAGGTTGGTTTCGGCGGAAGGTGCTGATTGCAAAAGCGACGCTTTCCTTGCGTCGCTGACCTCGGGCGTGCCAAACTGGCCCAACAAAAGGCGGATTGTTTCACCGGCCAACGCACTTATGGTGCGCTGCGATGATATCCGCCAATTCGACAGCGCTGCGTTTTGCCTTCGCCGGCATGGTTGCCATGGCGGTCGCCATGGGCATAGGCCGCTTCGTCTACACGCCTATCCTTCCCGGCATGATGGAAGAGCTTCACCTGTCGCCGGCTTCGGCGGGGTGGATCGCTTCGGCCAACTATCTTGGCTACCTCGTCGGTGCCCTGGCGGCGGCAGGCGGCTGGGCGCAGGGGCGCGAACGCATGCTGATGCTGACCGGCCTTGGCGCCAGCACCGTGCTTCTCGGTTTGATGGGACTGACCGAGACGATGGCGGTCTTTGTCATCGTTCGCTTCCTGGCGGGTCTCGCCAGCGCTTTCGTCATGGTGTTCATGGCCAGCATCGTCTTCAGTCATCTGGCCGAGGCCAACCGCGGCGACCTGCAGGCGCTGCATTTCGGCGGTGTCGGTCTTGGCATCGCGGCGTCTTCGGCGCTGATGGCGCTCCTGGTCACCGACCACGCCGGCTGGGCGGCGGGATGGTATGGCTCGTCGGCGATTTCGGCCTGCGGCTTTGTCATCGTTGCAATTCTGGCCAACAGCGGCCCGGTCACCAATGGCGGTCCAGTCCGCGAGCCGGCGCTGCCGAAGGACCCGTCGCTGGTAAAGGTCATCATCGCCTACGGCCTGTTCGGCTTTGGCTACGTGGTGACGGCAACGTTTCTCGTCGCCATTGTCCGGCAAGGCGGCGGCGGACGCGTCTTCGAGGCCATGGTCTGGATGATCACCGGCCTTGCCGGTTTTCCCTCGACCTGGCTTTGGCAGAAGATTGCTGGCCGGATCGGGCTCTACGCGGCCTATGGGCTTGGGTGCTTCGTTGAAGTCATCGGCGTCACCGCCAGTGTCGCCGTTGGCGGGCGCATCGGCCCGCTTCTCGGTGGCCTTCTCCTTGGCATCACTTTCATCGCTGTCACAGCACTTGGCCTCCAGGCGGCAAGGCAGCTGGCGCCTCAGGCACCGCGCCGGATCTTTGCCCTGATGACGGCTTCGTTCGGCCTCGGCCAGATCATCGGACCGGTTGTCGCCGGTGTGCTGGCGCAAATGTCGGGCAATTTCTTCCTTGCGTCGATTGTCGCGGCTGGCGTCCTCGTCGTCTCCGGCGCCATCACATGGTCGGTCGCGCCAAAATCGCCATGATTGTGGCCTTGCTCGGTGCCGGGCACCGGGAGGCATTTTCTTTCCAACTAATGTGTGACTTTATGCCCGCTGAACGGCAACCCCGCTGATTTGCGCATCGATCGAGGAATTCGCCACAGTGTTCGTATCCTTTTTTCCAAAGCCGAAGCTCTTCTTCGCTTCGGCGGCTGTCTGGGCCCTTGTCGCGATCCTGTTCTGGTTTTTTGGTGGTGAACAATTGGGGGCAGTCATAGGATTGCCCCCCGCCGCAACTGATGCGCCGCCCATCATCGGTATCACCGTGCTCTGGTCGAAGCCGTTTTTGTGGTTCTACATCTACTTCACGCTTTGCGTGCTCGCCTTCTACGCATTCTGGAACTGGTACGCACCGCATCCCTGGCAGCGCTGGTCCATCCTGATGACGGCGGTCATCCTGTTCTTCATCTATTTCAATGTGCAGGTCAGCGTCGCGGTCAACGTCTGGTACGGGCCGTTCTTCGACTATGTGCAGGGACTGATGTCAGGGACGGTGCAATCGACCAACGCGGAATTTTATGCCGGCGTGGCCAGCTTTGCCTGGCTGGCGCTGGTCGGCATGAATGTCAGCGTGGTCAACGCCTTCATTGTCAGTCATTGGATATTTCGTTGGCGCACGGCCATGAACAATTACTTCATGGAAAACTGGAGCAAGCTGCGCCACATCGAGGGTGCCTCGCAGCGTATTCAGGAAGATACGATGCGGTTCTCCCAGATCATGGAGGATCTTGGCGCCACCTTCGTCCAGTCGATCATGACCTTGATCGCATTCCTGCCGGTTATGATCCGGTTGCAGGTGCACATCACCGAACTGCCCATCGTTGGGGCTATTCCGCAACCGTTGGTCGTTGCCGCACTGGCATGGTGTATCTTCGGAACCATCTCGGTCATGGTTGCCGGCATCAAGCTGCCGGGCCTGCAGTTCCGCAATCAGCGCGTCGAGGCCGCCTATCGCAAGGAACTGGTCTATGGTGAGGATCACGAAGATCGGGCACAGCCAGCCACCACATCTGAGCTATTCGACAATGTCCGCCGCAATTATTTCAGGCTATATTTTCACTATATCTATTTCAATGTCGTCCGTTACACCTACCTGCAGGCGGACAATATTTTTGCCAATATTATCCTTGGACCGTCTTTCGTGGCGCACAAGATAACGTTTGGTCCGTTTAACCAGATTTCGAACGCGTTCGGCAGAGTGACAGGGTCGCTGCAGTTCCTGCTCAACTCATGGTCGACCATTGTCGAGCTGCAATCGGTTCACAAGCGCTTGCGTGCTTTCGAATCGACGCTGCAAGGCGAACCACTGCCGGATATCGACCAGCGCTATCTCGAACGCCAGAGCGCTGAAGACCCGGCTTGATGCTCGCGGGAGCGCAACGGTCGGCGGCTAGCCGCCGACCGTTGCCTGTTTGCCGTCGGGGCGTTGCCGCGAAACATAATCGCGGAAACTGATGCACTCGACATCGGCCTTGACGCAGACCTCGCCGGCAAAACGCTCCAGCGCGTTCCAGTAGGCACCATCGTTCATCAAGGTGAAATGGAAGCCCAGCTCCAGCGGAATGCGCTTGCCGGAATATTGCGCGTCGAACGCGTTGCGGAAGGCATCGTAAGTGCGGCTCTCGAACTCGTTCGCCTTGCTTGGCCGCTCGAAGCCGCCGGAATGCCTGACATAGAGATTGTAATCCATGGCGATCACCGGTCTTGACGCAGGGCCTTCCGGGATCTGCGGCAATGAAAAGCGCGCGATGCCGTTGCTGGTCGGTGGCTTGACCGGGCCCCGTGAGACGCCGCTGGCATCAAACAGGAAACCCGCTGCAGGCAGCGCTTCGTAGAGTGCCGGGCTGGCCGACAGATAGGGCGCACGAAAGCCGACAACCATCTTGTGGGCGAGGTCATGCCAGCTCTTGGGCTCGGGCTCGATACCGTTAATGGCATAGGCATTGTCGAGAATGTGCTCGAACGCCCTGAACTCGTTCAGCCAGTCGGCCTTGCTCCAGTCCTTGCCATCGAAATGGCCGCAGCCATGGCTGCCGATATCATGGCCTTCCGAGGCAGCGAGATTGATCTGCTCAAGTCGGTCCGCGACGTCCTGCTTGGAACTGGCAAAGCCGATGTTGGACTTTCCAGCCGTCTTGCCGGGTGCGGTGTATTCCTTGCGCGTCTCCGGCGACAGCAGGAAGACGCAGGAGAGGAAGTAGGTGAAATGCGCGCCGGTGCGCTGGGCCAGTGCGCGGCTGCGCTTCCACTGCGAAATGTCGCGGGCGCTGTCGAACGAAATGATGACGATCTGCTTCGGCTTGGCCGCCACGGGCGCCGCCGGCGGATCGGCAAAAGCGGCGCCGGCTGTGGCGAGTGACACGACAAGGGACGCAGCAATACAGGACGGACGAGGCATCGGCTCCGATCTGGACTTGAACAGGACTGAGCGACCGGCTATCGCGCAAATGTGGCGTGGATGCGATCGGCTTTTCGGTCGGACAGCCGGGGAAACGGCGATTTTCCGGCCCAACCCCTTCCATGCCGACAAAATTTCGCTAAAACGCGCTCTCAAGAATGGCCCGCTTGGGCAGGGATGGTTTTGATCGATGTCGGACGACAGCTTTATCCGCGAAGTCAACGAACAGATGCGGCGCGACCAGGCGCAGGCGCTGTGGGACCGTTTTGGTCCCTTCCTGATTGGCCTCGCCCTCCTGGTGGTGCTCGGCACCGCTGCCTTCGTCGGCTACCGCTACTGGGATGAGACACGCGCCAATCGCTCCGGCGATGCGTTCTCGCAGGCGCTGAAGCTGGCCAATGACGGCAAGAGCGACGACGCGCTGGCCGCGCTCGACCAGTTGGAGAAGGATGGCTACGGCGCCTATCCGCTGCTCGCCCGCATGCGTGCCGCGACCGTCAAGGCGACGAAGGGCGACGTTGATGCCGCCGTCAAGGATTTTGACGACGTAGCGGCCGACACCGCGATCCCCTCCGGCATCCGCGACATGGCGCGGCTGAGGGCCGCACTGCTGCTCGTCGATCATGGCTCCTTCGCTGATGTCTCCAGCCGCGTCGAAGCCTTGACCTCCGACACCAACACGCTGCGCCACACGGCGCGCGAGGCACTTGGCCTTGCGGCGTGGAAGGAAGGCAAGACCCAGGACGCTCTGAAGCTGTTCGACCAGATCGCCGCGGATGATGGCGCCCCACGCAACACGCGTGAGCGGGCGACCTTGATGTCCGAACTGATCCGCGGGTCGGGCAACGCGTCGTGACAGATTGTAGGACTGGATGACCTTCAAAGTCGCCATTATCGGTCGGCCTAACGTCGGCAAATCAACACTGTTCAATCGGCTGGTGGGAAAGAAGCTGGCGCTTGTCGACGACACGCCAGGCGTCACCCGCGATCGCCGCGTCCACGCGGCCAAGCTCTACGATCTGCATTTCGACGTCATCGACACTGCCGGCTTCGAGGATGCCGCGGCCTCGACCTTGCCTGGCCGTATGCGGGCGCAGACCGAAATCGCCATACGCGAAGCCGACCTGATCTTTTTTACCGTCGATTCCAAAGCCGGGCTGCTGCCGGACGACAAGACCTTTGCCGAGATCGTGCGAAAGTCCGGCAAGCCGGTCGTGCTGGTCGCCAACAAGGCCGAGGCGCGCGGTGCGCAAGGCGGCATGCTGGAGGCGTGGGAACTCGGCCTCGGTGAGCCGATCCCGATCTCTGCCGAACACGGCCAAGGCATGCCCGACTTGCGCGATGCGATCATCGAGGCGCTTGGCGAAGCACGCGCGTTTGGCGAAGAAGAGGACGATGCGGCCGAGGAGATCGCCTCCAG
>JBDSLV010000591.1:0-4934 GCA_039916205.1 Mesorhizobium sp.
TCCGGGAAGATCATGGTGACCTTCTTGCCGACATTGCCCGCAATCCACGGCGCCATCGACTGGATCTGGCTCTTCACATCGGTGATGCCGGGCTGGAAGACATAGCGGTTCAGCTTGGTCGACGCGACATGATGGCCTTCGCTGACGACGAAGTAGGGAATCTTGGCCTCGCCGGCGGCCGGCGCCGAGCCGATGACGACATGGGAAAACAGCGTGCCGAAGACGATGTCGGTCTTGTGCTGGGTGGCGAACTTGCCGACCACCTCGGCGCCGCGCGCGGGGTCCGTGCCGTCATCCTCGATGACGACCTCGACCTGACGGCCATTGATGCCGCCGCCGGCATTGATTGCCTTGACCGCCGCGGCGGTGGTTTTCTCGTACCAGCGGCCATAGGCGGCGCCGATGCCGGTGCGATGCGACTGGAAGCCGATCTTGATAGGCGCCGAACTTTGCGCCTGGGAATAGCGGACGAAACCGGGCGCGGTAACAAGGCCGGCGGTGGCGGCCAGTCCCTTCAGCGCCGTGCGGCGGGTGAGACCGGTTTTGGAGATGTCGAAGAATCCGTTCTTGTCAGTCACGTTCGTTCCCCTGTTTTTGCGTTTGACCAACGATTGAAGGCGGTTCGAACATCCTCGGCAAGAGGATGCAAAATTGCATGTATACAAACTAAATCACCAAAGCCCCGATGTGGCAAGCGAGCTTTCTTCCACGGCTGAGACTTGTCTCACCCGGCCGTCGGCGTGGCAAGCAGCCAGAGACCGAAGACGGTGTAGGCGATCATCAGCAAGGTGAGCGGGAACTGACTGAGAGCGGCGCGCGTGGGAATCGGGTGCAAACGTCCGGCGAAGCCATGCGCGACAAGAACCGCCAGCACATGGCCAAGAATGATGGCGCCCGCCTGGACATTCCAGAGCCAGAAGGCGGAATCCGCTCCGGCGACGACCCCCGCCTCGATCTGCATGCCGGCGGTGCCGAACAGGTCCCAACCCAGCCCGAACGGGTCGGATATCGCGGCAAGTGCGTATTGGCCGTCGACCAGCAGCGCCGTCAGATAGTGCGCGACATGATAAGCGAGCGCGATCGGCACGATTGACCAGACCAGAAGCCCGGCCGCCCGGCCAAGGGATTGATCGCTGCCGGCAAGGCGCTGGCCGAGGAAGACGGCGAAGATGAACACCGCCGCCAGCAGCGCGAAAGTCAGAACCAGGCCGAAAGTCCCGCTGCCGATCATTGCGGTACGGCCCGGAAATTCGAGCGGGTTGATGCCGAACAGGCCAAGCCAGAAGAAGGTTTTCGACAGGCCGTCGAAAGACACCGACGACAATGCCAGCAACAGGAAGGCGACGCCGCTGGGCGGCAGCGGTTCCGCGGCCAGCAGCTTCGCACCCGGCCAGCACAGCACCAGGCGACCATTTTCATCGCGCGCCACGATGGCAAACCGCGCCACCATGGAGAAGAAGATAGCCAGGAATTCACCGCGGCGGCTCCATTGGCGGTGGCCGAATAGCAGCATGGCGATAAAGCTCACCAACCAGTACAGGCCCGCCGCCCAGGCAAGGCGTGCCGGATCGTCGGGGGCAGGATCGATGAGCTCGAACCAGGCGAAGGCGAAGAACAAGACGACCGCAGGCCAGCAGCCGAGCCACGCTGGAAGCCGCCATGTCCCGCTGTCGTGCCGGCCAAACAGGCGCGATAGCCCGTACCACGGGTTGAGCCAAGACCAGAGATCGCCAAAGACGCCCTGCAGCAAGGTGAGACCGGCCCACAGCAGCGTCCAGACGACCAGCGGCAGCGGGTTGGAAAGCGGATCGCGGCTGCCGAAAAACCCGGCCGCGACGAGAATTGCAAAGCCGGCAAATGATATCAGGCTGACGATAACGCGGGCGCCGTCACCGACGGCGAATAGCGGCAAACGGCGGCGCCAAAAACGCTCCAGGGAATTGGGCGGCAGCAGCGCCAGGACCAGAAAGCTGATGGCGACGGCGAAAGCGCCGCCGACCAAGTAGTAGCCTGTGGGTAGAAGCAGGACATGGCCACGGTCGGAGGCGTGAGCGAAGGCGGGGGAAGGTGAGATGAGGATGAAGACTGAAAGGACGGTAGAAAAAGAATATCTTCGCCTTTCGCGATCCTTCGCACCCCCCTCTGTCCTGCCGGACATCTCCCCCGCAAGTGGGGAGATTGGCCGTCGCCACCGCTTTCGCCAATCTTGAACGTCGCAGGAAGGGCGTCCTTCGAACGAACTGCTAATCTCCCCACTTGCGGGGGAGATGTCCGGTAGGACAGAGGGGGGTGGGCGAGAACTCAGGTTTTCCGAGATGTCCCTCATAATCGGGAAAGGATGCTCCCCGCTCCTCACACCTTGACCAGTTGCTCCACGCGGTCTTTCTCGCCGAAGAGGCCGATATAGCGCTCGATCTCCCTGAGGTCACCGGTCGCCTTGGCCGGATTGTCGGAAAGCTTGACCGCGGGCCGGCCATTGGCCTCGGTGACCTTGCAGACCAGCGATATGGCGTCCAGCCTGTTGGTTTCGATCGGCGCGCAACCTTCGAAATCATTGGTGAGGTTTGTGCCCCAGCCGAAGGACATGCGCACCTTGCCCTTGAAGTGGCGATAGGTCTCCTCGATGGTTTCGACCTCGAGCCCATCGGAGAAGATCAGCAGCTTCTGCCGGGGATCCTTGCCCCTTTCACGCCACCAGGAGAGGATTTTCTCGCCACCTTCGATCGGCGGCGCACTGTCGGGGCGAAAGCCGGTCCAGTCGGCGACCCAGTCGGGCGCGTCGCGCAGGAAGGATGCCGTGCCGAACGCGTCGGGCAGTACGATCAGCAGATTGCCACCGTAGTAGCGCTGCCAGTCCTGCAGCACCTTGTAGGGCGACTGCTTGAGCTCCTTGTCCGACTTGGCAAGGGCGGCGAACACCATCGGCAATTCATGCGCATTGGTGCCCAGCGCTTCGAGGTCGTTGTCCATGGCCAGCAACACGTTGGACGTGCCGGTGAACGCCTCGCCGATGCCTTCCTTCAGCGCTTCCACACACCAGCGCTGCCACAGGAACGAATGCCGGCGGCGGGTGCCGAAATCCGAAATTCGGATGCCGGGCAGCGCCTTCAGCCGCTCGGTCTTTGCCCACATCTTGGCCTTGGCGCGGGCATAAAGCACATCCAGCGCGAAGGGGCCGAACGCCCGCATGGCGGCGCGGGACCTGAGTTCGTTGATGATGGCGAGCGCGGGGATTTCCCACAGCGTCGTGTACATCCACGGCCCGCTGAAGGTCAGTTCATACTGGCCGTCGCGCTTGGAAAGCTCGTATTCGGGCAGCCTGAAATTCTCCAGCCAGGCCAGGAATTCCGGTTCGAAGATCTGCTTGCGGCCATAGAAATTGTTACCGCCAAGCCAGATCATCTCTTTCTTGGAGAGGCGCAAGGTGCGGGCATGGTCGAGCTGTTCGCGCAACTCGCCCTCGTCGATTTCGTCGGCAAGGCGCACCGAAGTGGTGCGGTTGATGAGCGAGAAGGTGGTCTCGACCTTGGGGTACATGCCCCAGATCATCTGCAGCATCAGAAGCTTGTAGAAATCTGTGTCCAGCAAACTGCGCACGATCGGGTCGAGCTTCCAGGTGTGGTTGTAGACGCGCCGCGCAATATCGGTCTTAGCCATATTTCAACACCGCCTTCGCTGCCTGCCAACCACAACCGCGACAGGCCTCATAGCATCGAATTGACCAAAACGCTGCCCGGTTTGGCCGCTGGCCCGACAAAAAGAGAGGGCTGCGCGTCAACGCCGGCTATCGACGGCTGGAAGCCTGTCAGGACGAGACCTTGGACCCGACGACCCTGAGCGCAGGACGCTTCCTGCGGATGCCGATGCGGCCTGCCACCGGAGCGTCGGCGCGGCCATCATCCTGAGCCTTTTCGGCGAACAGCCAGTCGATGAAGACCTGGACGATCGGCGTCGATTTCATCTCATTGCGGCAGACAATGTAGAAGTCGTCGACCGCCGGCACCGACAGGCTGAACGGCGCGACCAGCATACCCTTGGCCAGCATAGCGCTGGCCGTCACGGAATCGCCCAATGCCACGCCATGGCCATGGACGGCGGCTTCGACCGCCATTCGGGCGTCGCCGATATAGTGGCGGCGGCCGCGCTCCAGGTCGAGAGCATCGGCGGCGGCCAGCCAGGTGTGCCATTCACGACCGTCATCGCCATGCAGGAAGACATGGTCGGCGAGATCGCGGACGGTGCGGATAGGCCGATTGTTGATCAGCGTCGGGCTGACCACGGGGAACAGTTCGAGCCCCGACCACTTGCGCATCCAGCAATCGGTCCAGTTGCCGTTGCCATAGTGCACGCAGACGTCGATATGCGGGGCTCGGATGTCCTTGGCGTCGTTGGATGGGATGAGCGTCAGGCTGATATCGGGATATTGCGCGGTGAAGCTGCCCAGCCTCGGCGTCATCCACAACAGCAGCAGCGCTGGTACGCAGGAGACAGAGAGCGCGCCGCTGCTCGCCGGGCGTGTCAGGCGCTGGGTGGCGGCGGCGATGCCGTCGAAAGCGCTCGACACCGCCGGCAACAGCTCGGCGCCGTGCGGGGTCAGCTTGACCCGCTGGCCGGTGCGCTCGAACAGCTTGACGCCGAGCGACTGTTCCAGTGCCTTGATCTGATGGCTAACGGCGCCATGCGTGACATTCAATTCGCTCGCCGCCTTGGTCAGCGAGGCATGGCGTGCCGCGGCCTCAAAGGCGCGCAGCGGATTGAGAGGTGGCAGGCGGTTGGCCATTCGGCTCCAAAAGTTTGTGAGCTTTTCTCACAGAGAAGACCCTAACAATATCAATTGATTTTTCAAAGGGGCTGCCCGACACTTCGCCCGGGAACAGCATTTGGACGTCAGGTCAGCAGGCGCCAGCAGATCGCGGCAGGACCGGGAACGGTTG
>JBDSLV010000592.1:0-15245 GCA_039916205.1 Mesorhizobium sp.
AGGCGGCCGGCGCGCTGGTGGCGCGCCCGGTCATGGCATCGGGCGTCAATCCCTTCACGGCCATGGCGATCCGCACCGGTGTTTCAGCTCTGCTCTTCCTGCTGCTGTTGCTTGTTCCAATGCCTCGAAGCAACAGGTATCCGAAGCCTACGTCGCGGACCTTGACCATCGGCATCTCAGGCGCGTTGATCGGCACCGGCATGGGCATGTCCCTGCTGATGGCGGCTCTTGCAAGTGGCCAGGTCGGCATCGTTTCGACATTGTCTTCGCTGTCGCCGGTGCTGGTGTTGCCAATGGTGTGGTTGCGTACGGGCCTGAGGCCGTCCGCGCCGGCCTGGTTCGGTGCCTTGCTCGCCTTTGCGGGCACCTCTTTGATTGCGATCGGCTGACAGGAAGGATTAACCGGACGCTTGTCTTTCCCTTGCGAATCCGGTCTCTCGCTTTCATGGAATTCTCTCCCCAACAGGACGAGGCGCTGCAAGCGGTCGCCCGCTGGCTCAAAGACGGCAAGCCGCAGCTGTTCCGGCTGTTCGGCTATGCCGGTACCGGCAAGACGACGCTGGCGCGTTATTTTGCCGAGCATGTCGATGGCCAGGTGCAGTTCGCCGCCTTCACCGGCAAGGCGGCGCAGGTGCTGCGTTCCAAGGGCGCGGTCAATGCCCGCACCATCCATTCGCTGATCTACCGGCCGAAGGGCGAAGAATCGGTCTCGGACGAGGTGACCGGCAAGACTTCGATGTCGCCAACCTTCTCGCTCAACCGGCAGAGCCCGATCACGAGGGCAAAACTGGTTGTCATCGACGAATGTTCGATGGTGGATGAGCAGCTAGGCCGCGACCTGATGAGCTTCGGCACGCCCATCCTGGTGCTCGGCGATCCCGGCCAGTTGCCGCCGATCTCGGGCGGCGGTTTCTTCACCGACCATGAGCCTGATTTCCTGCTGACCGAAATTCACCGGCAGGCGCGCGACAATCCGATCCTGCGGCTGGCGCTTGATGTGCGCGAGGGGCGCGAATTCATGCGCGGCGATTACGGCACGGCGCAGGTGATCGGCAAGGAAGACGTCACCCAGGACCTGGTGCTGAAGGCCGACCAGGTGCTGGTCGGCACCAACCGCACGCGGCGGCGCTACAATCAGCGTCTGCGTGAACTCAAGGGTTTCAATGCCGATTACCCGCAAGCCGGCGATAAGCTTGTCTGCCTGCGCAACGATCCGGCCAAGGGCCTGCTCAACGGCTCGCTGTGGAAGGTGATGACCTCCTCGCGCGAAACGGTGAAGCCCGGCATCAACCTGCTGGTGTCGCCGGAAGAGGACGATCCGGACCGTGGCGTCGCCAAGATCAAGCTGCTCAAGGCGGCGTTCGAGGATCCTGACGCCGACATTCCGTGGCAGCAGAAGAAGCGTTTCGACGATTTCGACTATGGCTATGCTCTGACCGTCCATAAGGCGCAGGGTTCGCAGTGGAACGACATTGTGCTGTTCGATGAAAGTTGGGCGTTCAAGGAAACCCGACAGCGCTGGCTCTACACCGCGATCACACGAGCAGCCGAGCGGCTGACGATCGTCCGGTAATCAGCCGGAACCACGCGGCCTGGCGCCCAGCCATTGCCAAGCCTCATCCTCGGCTTTGAAATGCCTGAACTCGATCGGCGGTGAGGCAGGCAGAAAGCCCTTGGCATCGGCTATCCAGTTCGGCTCGCCGACCGCCGCGCAGCGGCCGATATGCTGCAGGGCATGAACCGTGCCCTGTTTGAGCGTCTCGTCGGCAATCTCGCTCCAATCGACGCCGTGATGGTCGATGAGCCGCACCAGCACGTCTATGCGTGGGTGTAGAGCATAGGCTGCCTCCAGCAGGCCGAACAGGTTCTCGCCGTCGGCGGATGAAACATGGCCAACGACGTCGATGGCGAAAAGGTCATCGCGATCTGTGTCGAGGCGGCGGATCGCCGGTATGGATTCGAGAAAATTCATGGGCGCGCCTCCGTTCCCAGGACAGGGTTGCCCTTCTGGAACACCGGAAACTCCTATCTGTTCCCGCCAAAGGCGCTATAGATGCCGGAAAAATCAGCCGGACACCCAAGCCATGCCCGCAAAACTATCCGTCAATCTCAACGCCATTGCCATGCTGCGCAACCGGCGTGACCTGCCATGGCCGAGCGTGACGGGAATTGGACGTATCGCGCTTACGGCGGGCGCGCACGGACTGACGGTGCATCCGCGCCCTGACGAGCGGCACACACGGAATTCCGATCTGCCTGAGATCAGGGCGTTGATCGACGATGAGTTCCCACAGGCGGAATTCAACATCGAGGGTTATCCGACCGAGGATTTCCTGGCGCTTGTGGAAAAACATCAGCCCGAACAGGTGACGCTGGTGCCGGACGATCCGGCGCAGGCGACGTCTGACCATGGCTGGAACTTTGCCGCGGAGGCGGCGTTCCTGACACCGATCGTCAAGCGTTTGAAGAAGGGCGGCTTTCGCGTGTCGTTGTTTTCCGATCCTGATCCTGCCGGGGTGAGCGCCGCGCGCGACACGGGCGCGGACCGTATCGAGCTTTATACTGGCCCTTATGGCGGCTATCATTCCGATTCAGCGAAGGCGGCGAAGGAACTGGAAAGACTGGGAAAAACGGCTGACGCAGCCTTCGCGGCCGGGCTTCAGGTCAATGCCGGGCATGATCTCGTGGTCAGCAATCTGCCGGCATTGGCGAAGCGCATTCCGGCGCTTGCGGAAGTGTCGATCGGGCATGGGTTGACAGCCGATGCGTTGGAGTATGGCATGGCCGGCACGGTGAGACGATTCCTGAAGGCTGGTGGGTGGTAGGGTGTAAGCCGTTGCAGGTATGGCAGCCGTCGCGCAACTATCATCTCGCAACAGCCAGCGTAGAGCGCCGCGCTTATCGGAGTGTGGTTGATGGCCCTTGCCAACAGCGGTAGCGAGGCGGAAACCGCCGAACAGCCGAGCCATTCGCATCTAGGAAAGCAGAGCACCAGGGTTCTTGTCCTGGGCGCACTCGGTGTGGTCTATGGCGACATCGGCACCAGCCCGATATACGCCTTCCGCGAAGCGCTTCATGCCTCGCCCGGCACGGATACACGCAGCGACGTGCTCGGCGTTCTGTCGCTGATCGTCTGGGCGCTGACGATTATCGTGACGATCAAGTATGTCGCTTTCGTGCTTCGGGCCGACAACAAGGGCGAAGGCGGAACGCTATCCCTCATGTCGCTTGCACGCAGCGCCTACCCGAAAGGAGCCCGACTCATTCTGGCGATCGGGCTTTGCGGAGCTGCGTTGTTTTTCGGCGATGCGATCATAACGCCGGCGATCTCCGTGCTTTCGGCGGTCGAAGGCCTGGAGGTGGTGACGCCGACGCTGGACGCCTATGTGGTTCCGATCACGCTGCTCATTCTGGCGATCCTGTTTTCCGTGCAGCGCTTCGGCACGGGAAAGGTGGCGGCTGTATTCGGACCGGTGACGGCACTGTGGTTCCTGGCCATCGGGATTGCCGGCATTTATCACCTGATGGACGATCCTTCGGTGCTGTTGGCAATCAATCCTTACTATGCGGCCGCTTACCTTGCCGGCACTCCCTCCGCGGCGTTCGTGACTGTCGGCGCCG
The DNA here is from genome assembly GCA_039916205.1 of Mesorhizobium sp. Taxonomy (GTDB): domain Bacteria; phylum Pseudomonadota; class Alphaproteobacteria; order Rhizobiales; family Rhizobiaceae; genus Mesorhizobium. Next base: position 3,622 of record JBDSLV010000592.1, read on the forward strand.
TGTTCCTGGCGGTAACTGGCGCCGAGGCGCTGTATGTCGATCTTGGCCATTTCGGGCGCAAGCCAATCGTGCTGGCGTGGTTTTCCGTGGTGTTTCCCTGCCTGTTGCTCAATTATTTCGGACAGGGCGCTTTCGTTCTGGCAAATGGCGGCAGGCCGACCAACCCCTTCTTTCAGATGCTCCCGGATTGGGCTCTGATGCCGATGGTTGGCCTGGCAACGGCCGCGACCGTTATTGCCAGCCAGGCGGTCATTTCAGGGGCTTTTTCGCTCACACGGCAGGCCGTGCAGCTCAACCTCCTGCCGCGCATCGAGGTTCAACATACGTCCGAAATGCAACTCGGCCAGATCTATATGCCGCGCGTCAACCTGCTCATTGCGCTGGGGGTGATGCTGCTGGTCGTTGGGTTCGGCAGTTCGAGTTCGCTGGCTTCCGCCTACGGCATCTCGGTGACTGGCGAAATGCTGATGACAACCATCCTTCTCTTCGTGGTGATGCGCAAGATGTGGAAGTGGCGGCTTTCGCTGGCGCTCGGTCTGGCGCTGCTGTTCGGTATCATCGACAGCGGGTTCTTCCTGGCAAATGTCGTGAAGATCGTCGAAGGCGGATGGGTATCCATCACCGTCGCCTGTCTGATGGGGCTGATCATGTCGACGTGGATACGCGGCACCCGCTATCTGTTCGACAAGACCCGCCGCAACGAAATCCCGCTCGATTTCCTGGCCGCCAATCTCTTGAAGAAGAAGCCGCATCTGGTCGCAGGCACCGCGGTGTTCCTGACCAGCGACCCGCTGAGTGCGCCGACCGCGCTGATGCACAGCCTCAAGCACTACAAGGTGCTGCACGAGCAGAACGTCATTCTCTCGGTGGTGACCGCACCTCAGCCTGTGGTTTCAGACAGCGACCGCGTCAAGATGGAGACGATCAACGAGCTGTTCATGCGGGTGACCTTGACGTTCGGCTATATGGAACAGCCCAACATTCCGCGCGCACTGGCGATCTGCCGCAAGCAAGGCTGGAAGTTCGACATCATGACGACGTCGTTCTTCCTGTCGCGGCGCTCGCTGAAAGCCTCGCCCAATTCCGGCATGCCAGTGTGGCAGGACCGGCTGTTCATCGGCCTGGCGCGTACCGCGGCGGACGCTACGGAGTATTTCCAGATCCCGACCGGACGCGTTGTCGAGATCGGTACGCAAGTCGCGATCTGACAAAATTCCGCGAAGCCTGCTCTGCACCGGAACGCCGAATGGATCGTGCTTCGCAGAGGAGCAACGCGTTGCGGGCATGGCAGCCATAATGTCAAGGCACTTGATATTGCACCGCAGCAAGCGTAGAGCACCGCGCGTTCATCGGAGTGTCGTATATGGCCCTTGCCAATGCTGGTAGTGAGGCAGAACCCGTCGACCAATCGAGCCATCCTGAAATCGAGCAGCACAGCACCAAGGTGTTGATGCTGGGCGCCCTCGGCGTGGTCTATGGCGATATCGGCACCAGCCCGATCTATGCGTTTCGCGAGGCGCTGGTGGCGTCGTCGGGCGGCCAAGTCGCCGACCGTGGCGATATCCTGGGCGTGCTGTCGCTGATCATCTGGTCGCTGACGATCATCGTCACCATCAAATACATCATGTTCGTGCTACGCGCCGACAACCGCGGCGAAGGTGGCGTGCTGTCGCTGATGGCGTTGGCGCGGGGCAGTTTTCCAAAGCGTTCGGCGCTGATGCTCGCCGTCGGCATCGTCGGCGCCTCACTGTTTTTCGGTGACGCCGTCATTACACCGGCGATTTCGGTGCTTTCGGCGGTCGAGGGCATGAATGTCGTCACGCCGACCTTCCAGCCCTATGTCGTGCCGCTGACGCTCGTCATTCTCGCCATGGTGTTCGCGGTGCAGCGTTTTGGCACCGGCGGTGTGGGATTGGTATTCGGCCCGGTGACCGCGGTGTGGTTCCTGGCCATCGGTCTTTCCGGCCTCAACCATATCGTGGCCGACCCGGAAATCCTGTGGGCGATCAGTCCGCACTACATCGTCGCCTTCCTGATCAATTCGCCTGACGTTGCCTTCGTGACGATCGGCGCGATCTTTCTCGCCGTCACTGGCGCGGAAGCCCTCTATGCCGATCTCGGCCATTTCGGCCGCAAGCCAATCGTGCTGGCCTGGCTGTCGATCGTGTTTCCTTGCCTTCTGCTCAACTATGCCGGGCAGGGCGCCTTCGTGCTGTCGAAGAACGGTGTGGTGGGACATCCGTTCTTCGAGATGAACGAGGGCTGGACGCTGATTCCGATGGTCGTGCTAGCCACTGCCGCCACGGTTATCGCCAGCCAGGCGGTGATTTCGGGTGCTTTCTCGCTGACCAGGCAGGCCGTGCAGCTCAACATGCTGCCGCGCCTGGAAATCCTGCACACCTCCGAAAAACAGTCCGGCCAGATTTACATGCCTCGCGTCAATCTGCTGTTGGCGCTTGTGGTGATGATGCTGGTGGTCGGGTTCGGCGAATCCAGCAAACTGGCCTCGGCCTACGGTATTTCGGTGACCGGCAATATGCTGGTGACCACGGTGCTGCTCTATGTCGTGATGAGCCGTATCTGGAAATGGAAGCGCTGGCTTGCCATCGGGATGACGTCGGTATTCGCGTTCATCGATATCGGCTTCTTTGCCTCCAACATCGTCAAGGTGTTCGAAGGTGGCTGGGCATCGCTGGCGGTGGCCTTCACCATCGTGCTGGGAATGTGGACCTGGGTGCGCGGCAGCCGCTATCTCTTCGACAAGACCCGCCGCAACGAAATCCCGCTCGATTTCCTGGCCGGCAATCTGCTGAAGAAGAAGCCGCAGCTGGTGTCCGGCACCGCCGTGTTCCTGACCAGCGATCCCCTCAGCGCGCCGACCGCGCTGATGCACAGCCTGAAGCACTACAAGGTGCTGCATGAGCAGAATGTCATCCTCTCGGTGGTGACGGCACCGCAGCCCGTGGTGCCAGACAGCGATCGCGTCAAGATGGAGACGGTCAACGAGCTGTTCATGCGGGTGACGCTTACCTTCGGCTACATGGAGCAGCCCAACATTCCGCGCGCGCTGGCGATCTGCCGCAAGCAAGGCTGGAAGTTCGATATCATGACGACGTCGTTCTTCCTGTCGCGGCGCTCGCTGAAAGCCTCGCCCAATTCCGGGATGCCGGTGTGGCAGGACCGGCTGTTCATTGGGCTGGCGCGCACGGCGGCTGACGCAACGGAGTATTTCCAGATCCCGACCGGGCGCGTGGTCGAGATCGGCACGCAGGTGGCTATCTGAGGGTTTAGGGCGCATAAAGTGCCGAGGAGACAGCTATGAGCGGCGAATTGGTGCTTGTTACCGGCGGCTCCGGCTTCCTCGGCGCCCACTGTATCCTCGAGCTGCTGAACGCGGGCTACGGCGTGCGCACGACCGTGCGGTCCAGCAAGCGCGAAGCCGATGTTATCGCCATGCTCAGGGCTGGCGGTGTCGAGCCAGGTGACAGGCTTACCTTCGCCATCGCCGATCTCATGGCCGATGCGGGCTGGCCAGAGGCCGCCGCTGGCTGCGACTATGTCCTGCATGTCGCTTCGCCGTTTCCGCCTGGCGTGCCAAAGCACGAAGACGACCTGATTATTCCGGCCCGCGAAGGCGCGCTGCGGGTGCTCAAGGCGGCGCGTGACGCCGGCGTGAAGCGTGTGGTGCTGACCTCGTCCTTCGCTGCAGTCGGCTACGGCAAGATGCCGCCCGGCGGCCGGCCCTTCACCGAGCAGGACTGGACCGATCCAACCACGAAGGTCAGCGCTTACGTCAAGTCCAAGACACTCGCCGAGCGGGCAGCCTGGGATTTCATCGCCAAGCAGGGCGGGGCGCTGGAGCTCGCGGTGGTCAATCCGGTCGGCGTATTTGGGCCGGTGTTCGGCGCTGACCATTCGACTTCAACCGAATTCATCCAGCGCATGTTGAATGGCGCGATGCCCGGCCTGCCGCGCCTGTCCTTCGGCGTGGTCGATGCGCGGGACGTGGCGAACCTGCATATGCTGGCCATGACAAGTCCCGCCGCCAAGGGCGAACGGTTCCTGGCGGTTGCCGGTGACTTCATGACCGTGCGCGAGATGGCCGAGACCCTGAAAGCGCGGCTTGGCACTGCCGCGGCGCGGGTCTCGACACGGGCGCTTCCGGACTGGCTGGTGCGGGTCGTCGGCCTGTTCAACCCGGAAGCCGCACAACTCGTGCCAGAGCTGGGCAAGGTCAAGAACGCTACCAACGCCAAGGCGGTGCGCCTGCTCGGGTGGACGCCGCGATCACGCGAGGATGCATTGGTCGCGACCGGCGAAAGCCTGATCCGGCTCGGGTTGCTCAAGAAATAGTGTTGCTGAAGAAGTAGCAATTCGCGCCGAGGCCGAACCCGCTGGCCCGGCCACGGCGCGGTTGGCATCAGCCGATCAAAGCGGCCTTGTTGGCCTCCAGGAACTGCTTCAGCGGCACCGACTTGCGGCCAGATAGCTTCTCAACGGTATCCGTCACCATGCCGAGGCCGCCGACGCGGGTGGCGGCATCGAAGGAGACAAGAAGCCGGGCGATCGGCTCGGGAAGGCCGGCCGATTTCATGCCCTCGGTCAATGCTTCATCGGGAAGCTGGATGACCTGGATGGGCTTGCCGGTGACTTCGGTGACCAGCGCCGCGACTTCCGCTGTCGTATAGGCCTGGGGACCGGTCAGCGTGTAGGTGGTGCTTTCGCTGCTGTCCGAGGCGAGCCCCGCGGCGATCGCCGCCGCCAGATCATCACGTGCGCCATAGGAAATGCGGCCTTCGCCGGCTGACGTGTACCAGTGGCCTGATGCCAATGTCTGCGGCATCGACATGAACAGGTTCTCATCATACCAGCCGTTGCGGAAAATCGTATAGGCGATGCCGCTCGCCTTGATGGCCTGTTCGGTGTCGTAGTGGTCGGGTGCGAACAAAACCGGTGAACCCGGCTCGGTGTTAGGCATCGAGGTGTAGAGCAGGTGGCCAACACCTGCCTGCTTGGCGGCCGCGACGGCCGCAAGCTGCTGCTCGCGCCGCTTGCCCTGCACCGCCAGTTCGTTGGTCGAGATAACGAGCGCCCGGTCGGCGCCGGCGAATGCCTTGGCAAGCGAGGCCTGGTCGTCGAAATCGGCCTCGCGGACGGAAACGCCGCGCGCTGCAAGATCGGCAAGGTTCGCGGGCGTGCGGGTGGTGGCGATGACCCGCGCCGCCGGCACCTTCAATGTGTCCAGCAGGTGGTTGATGACGCTGCGGCCAAGTTGGCCGGACGCGCCGGTGACGAGAAGTGTTTTGCTCATTGCTGATCCTGGCATGGGTCGGAGGGATGGCTAGTCTCGAAAAGAGACCAGCACTAAAATAGGAATTGACCCACTGCCGTAAAGAAGGCAGTTTTTCGGGAGGTAGGCACTCGCAGGGAACCACCAGGGGAAACAGCCGTGGACAGCGCAATCATCACTTTGAGAACCAAGCTTGAAATCTTCAAGGCCATGAGCAATGGCGGCAACCTTTCCGATTGCCCGGTCCGCGACGTGATCCAGGGTCTGAATGGCAAATGGAGTTCGTTGCTGATGTCGGCGTTGGCCGAGCATCCCTATCGCTTCGGCGAGTTGCGGCGTCTGGTGCCCGACATTTCGCAGCGCATGCTGACCCAGACGCTCTACGAATTGCAGCGCGACGGCTATGTCCATCGCGAAGTGTTCCCGACCAAGCCGCCAAGTGTCGAATACAGCCTGACCGACCTTGGGCGCTCGATGTTCGGCGCCCTGCATCATTTGATCCAATGGGCCGAACTCAATCACGACGCGGTGCGCAGCGCTCGCGCCGGTTTCGACGCCGCACAAGTGTGAGGCGCCGCGCGCAAACGACGCCTTGATTTGAGACTGCCCCTGAAGGATTGTCCGGCCAGTCGAACTGGGCGGGGCATGGGCAATTTCTCTTGACATCGCGATAGCTGGCGCTGGTCCGGCGGGGCTTGCCACGGCACTTTACCTGAAGCGCGCGGGACATCGGGTCACCATGTTCGAGCGCTTCGAGGAACCGAAGCCGGTCGGCTCCGGCCTGATCCTGCAGCCGACCGGCCTGACGGTACTCGCCGATCTTGGCCTGCTTGACGACATCCTGGCGCTGGGCAGCCGTATCGACCGGCTGCATGGCGCCGATGCCAGCACCGGCCGCACCGTGCTCGACGTCCGCTATGATGCACAAAGCGGCCACCGGTTCGGCCTGGCGGTACACCGTGCGGCCCTATTTGGCGTGCTTTTTCGCGCTGCCCAGCGCGAGGCGATCAGCATTGAGACCGGCGTCGAAATCGAAATGCTGGAGGCGGGCGAGAGAGCGACACTGATTTGCGGCAACGGGCGAAGGGTCGGTCCGTTCGATCTGGTGGTCGACGCCAGCGGCTCGCGCTCGAAACTGCGGCAGAGCGTGAACAATCCCGGCGCGTCAAAATCACTGACCTATGGCGCGTTCTGGGCCTCACTCGCCTGGCGGGATGACCGCTTCGACGAGCACGCACTGACGCAGCGCTATGACAGGGCGAGCGTGATGATTGGCGTGTTGCCGATCGGGCGGCCAGAACCTGGCGCCGAGAAGATGGCGGCCTTTTTCTGGAGCCTGAAGCCGGCGGACGCCGATGATGTCCAAAGAGCCGGGCTCGATAGCTGGAAGCAAAGGGTGATGCGGCTATGGCCCGAGGCCGAGGCCTTCACCAGCCAGATCGACAGTTTCGACCAGCTCTCGTTGGCGCGCTACGGCCATCACACGATGAAGCGGCCGGCAGGCCGGCGACTGGCCGTTATCGGCGACGCCGCGCATTCGACCAGCCCGCAACTCGGACAGGGAGCGAACATGGCGCTGCTCGACGCGGCCGCGCTCAGCCATGCAGTGTCCCGGACGGACAGCATAGAGGCCGCGCTTGAAGCCTATGTCCAGGCGCGGCGCTGGCACGTGCGTGTCTTTCAGGCGCTGTCGCTGGCGTTCACGCCGTTCTACCAGTCGGATTCCGTGGCACTGCCCTTCATCCGCGACAGGCTGGTGGCGACGGTGGCGAAAATCCCGCCAGCGCCACAGTTCCTCGCCTCGATGGTGGCTGGCACGGTGATCGATCCGTTCAGGCGGATCGGACTCACCGAAGCACAATGGGATTTCGGCCGAAATCCGGATCATGATACGAACGCGCCATAATTCTCGCCCGGGGCGGTCCACATGTCTGTCATATCCAGAGCGCGAAAATCGCAGGATCTGTTGCGCATCGTTGCGTCAATCCTGACAATGTCGGTCGTGGCGCTGCCCTTGTCTCATGCGCAAGCCCAAACTCCAGACGAGGCCAGTCAGCATGCGCCGGCAGACACTGCAGAGGCTCTGAAAGCCCGCATCGACGCAGCATACAAGCTGATGATGGAAGAAGGACGCTTCGACGAGGGCTATGCGCAATTGCGGGCAGCGCTGCTCGCCGCAGCCAGGAGTGATCTCTACGACCTCACCGTCGAGAGTTACTCGAACGCCGGCGCGACGTTTCTCAACAACCAGATTCTCGACAATGCAGAAGAGATTTTTACGGAAGGCCTGAAAACCAGGGCCATGCAGCAGGACGTCGCGAAGCGCGCCGACTTCTATCTCAACTACGCGATGCTGAAGCAGGCCGAGAAGGACTATCAGGGCTTCGTTTCCAACTGCGCTACTGCAACCAATCTCTACGCCCACTACAACGGGACGGAATCCCCGGAACTGTTGTATGCCAACGACGTACTGGCAACAGGGGTAGCCGCGTTCGGTCAGATCGCTTCGGCGATCAATATTGAACGGCGTAACCTGGAGATTGCCGAGCGGGTGCTTGGACCGGACGATCGTTTCACCTGGAAGCTGCAGAACAATTTGGCCGACATGTTGCGCCAGATGGGTGCGCCAACCCGCGCCCTGCATTACGACCTTGGCGTGCTCGAGAAGCGTATCGGCTACTATGGCGCCAACCATTTCAACGTTCTGGTCAGCGCGAACAACACGGCGCAGGATTATCTCGACCTCGGCAAATATGACGAGGCCTCGCATTATTTCCAGCAAGATCGGGACATCGCCGTCGTGCTCAAGCAGGAAGGCAATCTGATAGAACAGGCTGATGCATGGCTGCTCTACACCAGCGTGCTGTCCGGCTCGCAGTTGCTCGACGGGCCGGTGCTGGCGCATCTGCTATCCCTGACCACCGCCCCGAACTATCCGGAGATACTGGCAATCAAGATCGCGAACCTGCTTGCTGCACATTTCGTAGCTGTTGGAGACGCAACAAGCGCAATGCAGCAATTCGACCGGGCCTTTGACATCGCCAAGTCGACTTACGGCGTGGTGCATCCGCTAACGTTTGCCGCGCGGCAGGGGATAGCCAATCTCAAAGCCAAGACAGACCCTAGTGCGGCGGCAGCGGATTTCGCGGCCCTCGACAATGACATGCTGCGTTGGAACTGGTTCCAGGTGAGCACAGCCGGCAGCCCCGTCTTTGCTGAAGCCAGCCGAGCCCTGGCCGATGACATGCTCTACGATTATGCGCGCCTGGCGCAAAACAATGCGTCGGTCGTGCCAGCATTCGCAGACGCAGTGCGTCGCTGGCCAACGCTTGAAAACGGCAAGCGAGACCTATTTCGCAGATTGTCGCGCCTGATCGATCCGACCGACACGGAGACGCGGCATTTGATCCAATCCGCCATGCGGCTGTCTTTGGCCTATCAGGAGGAGGCCTCCAGCAGCGACATTTCCGATCCAGGCGCGTTGCAGCCCGACGAGGTCGAGGCGATCTACCAGAAGGTCCTCGCAAGAGTTGCCGCCAAGTATAGCTTCTATCAGAGCGTCGTGGACAAGCCGCTGCCAACAGCCGAAAAACTGCTTAACCAGAACGAGGTGCTGGTCGACTATTTTATCACCCGCAAGTGGCGGGCGGACCGCGAGAGCGCCGATCCGCTGGAGGATGAGCGTCTCTACGCGATCGTGACACGCAAGGATCAACCGCCGCGCCAGTTCGACCTTGGTGACCCGCGTCGGATTATCCCTGCCGCGAAGCAAACCCGTATGGTGAGCCTCAGATCAAGCCGGTCCGCGCAGGAGCGCGGTGCGGTGCCGCTGGTCGATCTGAACGAAACGTTCGTCGGACTCTATGCCAGCCTGATTGCACCGCTTGAGCCGGCGCTTCTTGGTGCCGACACCGTTTTCGTGGTGCCTGATGGCAAGCTGTTTTCGGTGCCGTTTCCGCTGCTGCAGGACAGCAAGGGCGCAACGCTCGATGATCGCTTCGAAATACGCATGTTAACGCGGCCAGAGGCGCTGTTGAACACCGGTGCCAATCAAACATTGCCAAAGGACGGCAAGGCCGTGCTGGCCGGGGGGCTGGATTACGCGCGGGGCGCGGAAAAGGGCGCCGAGCCGCTGCCGGGCACGCGCAGGGAGGTCGATGCGATCGCCTCTATCCTGCGCGGCGACCGGTACTCGGCCACAGTGCTTACGGGAGCAGCGGCGAACGAAAAGACGCTGCGCAAGGATATGGAGCAAGCGACAATCGCGCATCTTGCCACGCACGGTGCCTACATGGATGAAAAAGAGAGTGGAACGGGCGGTGTAAATGCCCTGTGGCAGAGCGAGGTTGTCCTGTCCCGGTCCGGTGACCGGCAAACGATGAAACGAGACGATGATGACGGCCGGCTCTATGGCATGGAGATCATGACCTGGGACCTGTCTGATCTCGATCTGCTGGTGCTGTCCGCCTGCGAGACCGCGCGTGGCCAGGAGACATTCGTCGGTGGCCTGCGCGGCCTGCCGACGGCGATCAACATCGCCGGGGCCAAGCGCTCGCTGCTGACGCTGTGGCCGGTGGACGATGCGGGAACCGCCGCATTCATGATCGGCTTCTACGACTATCTCGCCGCCGGCCAGACCTATTCGCAAGCCCTGCGCCAGACCCGCCGTGACGCGCGCGACGGCAAGATATCAGGCGCGCAGGACCCACGGGTGTGGGCAGCCTTTGTCATGTTTGAGAATTGAGACCATTCCTCCTTAGCCGACCTTGGCTGACAGAGGCCGGATTGCCGGATCGTTCCGAAGAGTGAGGAACGAGAGATACGAAGGCTTGGCCCGCAGGAAAGCGTAAAGCCGTTCCGGATAGTCCGCCGCCACCGCGCCCTTGACTGACGGGCGCTCGCTCAGTGCCTTGCGCCAGGCCTGCACATGTGGCTTGCCATCCAGCGTGCCAAAGTCATCGATGTGTTCGAAGGCGTCGATGTAGCGGAAGATGGGGCCGAAGACGGCGTCGACGAGCGAAAAGCGCTCGCCGGCGAACCATGCTCCGGTACGACTGGTTTGCGCGAACTCTGCCTCGACGCGATAGAACATTGCCGACAGGGCACCGGACTCGGCGAGGAACGCAGCCTCCGTCGAGGCCGAATAGAGGCGGCCGATCGTGTTGAGAATGGCCGAGCCGAATTCGATCCAGGCGCGGTGCCGGGCCCGGTCGTAGGGATCGGCGGGGTGCAGCGGGTTGGCTTGCGTCTCCTCGAGAAATTCGAGGATGACGGCGGATTCGAAAATGATCGTTTCCTTGCCGCCATGCTGCACGCGCAGCAGCGGCACCTTGCCGAGTGGCGAAATGGCCTTGAACCAGTCCGGCTTGTTGGCAAGGTCGATGTCGATACGCTCGAACGGCACGTTTTTCTCGGCAAGCGAGATCGCCGCGCGCTGTACATAGGGGCAGAGATGGTGGCTGACGAGGATGAGCCTGTCGGTCATCTCATTCTCCCCAGACATAGTTCAGCGCGCCATCCTCGACGCGCGTCGACAGGAACATGAGGCGCGAGCCCTTCGCGGCCGGACCGTCGAGACGATCGCCGCTCGTCATGTCGAAAGAGGCGCCATGCCATTGGCAGACCAGCTTGCCGTCCTTGCAGTCAAGCGGACCGCCGAAATGCAGGCAGACATTGGCGGCGGCACGGATGCGGTCGCCGCTGCGGTAGACATGGACCTCGCGGCCGAAGAAGGGAGCGACCAGGCTGCCAGCCTCAGGAATATCGGCGAGTTTGCAGATTTCGTGTTTCATCGGATTGCTTTCCTGGATTGATGCAATTGCATCTATCTAGATGCAGGTGCATTGATTGTCAATCTTGATGCAGATGCATGTATCCCCTATGATGCAGCATGAATGACAAGACTGTTCCGTCGCCTGCAGCCATCAAGGCCTGGGCCCGCCTGATGCGCGTTTCGCGCCAGCTCGTCGAAAAGGCCGAAGAGGCGCTGAAGACCGCCGGCCTGCCGCCGCTCGCGTGGTACGACGTGCTGCATGAACTCGCCGAAGCAGGCGAGGGCGGGTTGCGGCCATTCCAGCTGATCGAGCGCACCTTGTTCGCCCAGTACAATATCTCGCGGCTGCTGGCGCGGCTGGAAACGGACGGGCTGGTCGAGAAACTGCCGGTGGCCGATGATGGCCGCGGCCAGACCATCCGCATCAGCGCCAAAGGCCGCGAGACGCGGCGCCGGATGTGGGCCGTTTACGGATCATCGATCACGCAGCTGGTCGGAGCGAAACTCGCCCCAGATGAGTTGGCCATGTTGTCGGCACTGCTGGGGCGGCTGCGCCATCCG
>JBDSLV010000593.1:0-9427 GCA_039916205.1 Mesorhizobium sp.
TTTCGCGCGGCGGCGTGCCGCTGATCGTCGTCGAGCAGGACATCGAATTCCTGCTCGAGCTCAGCCAGCAGCTCTATCTCGTCAATCACGGCGCGGTTGCCACCGAGATCAAGCCGGGACACAGCATCGAGCATAGCGAAATCATGGCGATGTATTTCGGGCACTAGGGATCAGATGGGCGCATTGGCGGAAATCCTGTTCGGCGGCCTGTTCCAGGGATCGCTCTACGCGATGATGGCGGTCGGCCTGGCGCTGGTCTGGACGACGATCGGCGTCTTCAACTTCAGCCATGGCGTGTTCATGATGCTGGGAGCCTATTTCGCCTGGCAGTTCGTCGATTTCGGCTTGCCGCCGGTGATCGCTTTCCCGCTTGCGGTCATCGTCATGGCAGGGGTCGGATGGATCCTGCAGGCGATCGTCGTGCGTCCGCTGATCGGCCGCCCCAACATCGTGCTGGTCGTCGTCATCACCACGCTGGCCGCCGGGTCGCTGATCGAGAACGGCGCGCTGACGGTCTGGGGGCCGCGCTCGAAGCAGATTCCTGCCTTGATCGCCGGCAACACCACCATCGGCGGCGTCGGTGTGTCGCTGCACCAGATCGCCATCATCGTCATCACGCCGCTGATCCTGGCGGCACTGTGGATGTTCCTCAACCGCACGCGGCTGGGGCTGGCGTTGCGCGCCGTGGCGCAGAACGAGGATGCCAGCCATCTTGTCGGGCTGAATGTCACCGCGCTCTACGGGCTGGCCTTCGCCATCGCCGCGTCGCTCGCCGGGCTCGCCGGCATCTTCATGGGCGGCTATCGCTTCATGTCGCCGGTGATGGGCAGCGATCCGCTGCTCAAGGCGCTCATCGTCGTCGTCTTTGGCGGCATATCGAGTATTTCCGGACCGATCTTCGCCGCCTACCTGATCGGCTTCTTCGAAGCCGCCTGCAGCTACTATTTCGGCCTCTACTGGACGCCGGCGCTGCTGTTCGGCGTCCTCATCCTCACCCTGATGGTGCGCCCCGAGGGCATTTTCGCCAGCCGTTCGCGAGGCCTAGCATGACCGACACGACGTCATCAATCGCTACCGGCCGCCTCGGTGCGGCGATCCCGATCGCTCCGGGCCGCACACCATGGAGACACGAAGCCGTTGGCTTCGTGCTCGGCTTCGCCCTGCTGGCGCTGCTGCCGCTGATCTTTGGCGATACCTACGCCCGCCATGTGCTGATCATGGTCTTCATCTACGCGATTGTCGCGTCGAACTGGGACCTCAGCCTCGGCTATGGCGGGGTCTTCAATTTCGGCCATCTGGCGCTGTTCGGCATCGGCGTCTACGCCTACAGCCTGCTGACCAAGCTGGCCGAGCTCGACCCGTGGATCGCGCTTTTTGCCAGCGGCATCGTCGCCACGCTGGCGGCGATCCTGGTGACGATCCCGATCCTGCGGCTGAAGGGCATCTACATCATCCTGGTGACTTTCGGCTTCGCGCAACTGGTCATGCAGGTGATCATCAGCCAGTCCGACATCACCGGCGGCACGCAGGGGCTGGTCCGTATTCCCGGGCTTTATGTCTTCGACCACAACATGGTCCGCGACGGCAAATTCGCCTATTTCTACATCGCGCTGGCGCTGCTGGTCGTCAGCACACTGTTCCTGCGCATCTTCGTGCGCTCACGCGCTGGCGCCAGTATCGTCGCCCTGCGCGACAATGAGGAATACGCGATCAGCCGTGGCGTCTCGATCGTGCACCAGCGCATGCTGACACTGGCCGCGAGCGCCTTCTTCACCGGCGTTGCCGGTGCTTTCTATGCCGCCTATCAGCGCAATGCCTCGATCGATGTCTTCGGCATGAGCCTGGCCACCATCATCCTGTCGATGGTCCTGCTCGGCGGCACCGGCACCATCTATGGTGCCATCATTGCTTCTTTCGTGCTGACGATCTTCGCGGAATGGATGGCTGATTTCGGTGCATGGCGGCCGATGATCACCGCGATGCTGATCATCGGCGTGATGCTGGCTTATCCGAGCGGGCTGGTCGGCATGATCAAGTCGGCATGGAACGCTATCGTCGGGCGGATGAACCGCCCGGCCTGAGGCGACTGAGAGCCATTTCACGAAAGGTGTGAAACGGCTTTCCGTCCGGAATTGCGTGGAAACAAGCGGCTAGGCCGGCGCTGCTCAGCGGATGCCACACCAGTCGATCACGGAAGCCGCGATCACCTTGGCGGTCTCGACCACCGATTCGACCTCGACATATTCATTGGCGCCATGGAAGCCGTCGCCGGACGGGCCGAAGATGACGCCGTCAACGCCGGCGCCGGCATAGTGCGCCGCGTCGCAGACGGCGACGAAGCCCCGCGCCTGCGGCGCTTTGCCGATCATCGCCTTGCGCTTCATCAGCGATGTCACCAGCGGATGATCAAGCGGGGTGTTCATCGGCGGGAAGTGCAATCCGCCGAGCTCCCACTGGATTACAGGCGGATGGTCGCGCAGCCAGGCGTCGGTCTGGGCGAAGTGATGGACAAAGCTCTCGAAGTCGCGGCGATACTGAGCCGAATTCTCGTCCGGCAGGAATTTCATATCGAGATCGAGCACGGCAACATCGGGCGTGATGGCCGGGTTGGTCATGACCGTCGGCAGGCCGTGCTCGCCCAGACCGGTACCGCCATGCATGACGCCGATGCTGATGGTGTTCATGCCAAGCGGCAACAGTGGATGGGATTTCGCCCGCGTCAGGTCCAGTTCGTACTGGCGAACGGCAGCGATGAAGCGGGCCGCGATCTCAATCGCGTTGACGCCAGGCTCCAGCCGATCCTTGTCGTGGCGCTGCGGATAGATCTCGTTGTAGCGCAGCGCTGAATGCGCATTGCGGCCACGGATTGTCACCCGCGCCCATTCCAATCCGCCTTCGACAGGCAGGACATCGCCCCAGGTGGGCTCGGCGACCAGCACCGCCTTGGCGAGCTTGCCCTTCTTGACCGCGTCCATCGCACCAAAGCCGCCGGCCTCCTCGTCGACGACGGAATGGATGGCCAGCCGGCCCTGCAAAGTGATGCCGGCCTTGCGGATCGCGTGCGCGGCAGCGACGCAGGCGGCGACACCGCCCTTCATGTCGACAGAGCCACGGCCATAGAGACGGCCATTGCTGATCTCGCCACCGAACGGATCGACGGACCAGTCCTTCATCGCGCCGACCGGTACGACATCGATATGGCCGCACAGGATGAGGCTGCGGTCCTCATCGCCGGCCCATTCGCCGACCAGATTGGGCCGGCCAGGCAAGGCATCCCATTGTTCGGTGCGAAAGCCGTCCTGTTTGAGAATTGGCTCAAGAAGTGCCTGGACATCCGCCTCGCGGTTGATCGCCGGGTTGGCCTCGAATTTTGGATTGACCGACGGGATGCGGACCATGTCGCGGGTCAGCCCGATCAGAAAATCGCGATCGGTCTCGATTTGCGCCTGCACGGCACTGATGATGGCTTGAGTATCCGGCATTTTCTTCCCCTGTATGCGGTGACGGCCGTGGGCGCTGAGCGCACCGCGTCAGTCCTTCCCGGCTTTGGATTTGCGGGCCGGCTTGCGCGGCCCGGCGTCATCGGGCGAGCCCGCCGCATCGAGCGTCACCGCATTGGCGGTGCGGATTTTCTCGATGTCCTCGATGCGCTTTCGCACCCCCGCGCCATGGCTTTCCAGCGCATGAGCAAAGACCGTCTCCATCTGGGCGACGGCGGTGGCCAGCGTGTCGAACGGTGAATTGGCGTCGATTGCCGCCACCATGGTCAGGTCGGCGGTCTCGGATATCGGCGACAGCCACATGTCGGTGAACAAGAGGACGGAGACGCCGCGTTCGTGCGCCTGCTGAGCGAAGGAGACGACATCCAGCTGGTAGCGCCGATAGTCGAAGACGACGAGAAGATCGCGCTTGCCAAGATCGATCAGCAGATCGAAATCGGCCGGGCTCAACGAGCCGATGTCGCGGACGCCGGAGCGGAACTGCAGGAGGTAGCCGGCCAGCATGGACGCTATATGCCGGCTGAAGCGGCCGCCGAGCAGCACGACCTGCCCCTTGCACTCGAGCAGCATATTGACGGCGCGCGTATAGGCTTGCGACGGCACGGCGGTGCGGGTGCGCTCCAAGCTGTCGGAAACCGAGTGGAAATAGGCGAGTGCCGTGCCTTCGCTGGGGCCGCGCGGACGCTTGGCTTCCATCATCAGAAGCGGCGAATGCAATCTGGATTCGACTTCCGTGAGCAGCCGCGCCTGGAAATCGGCGAAGCCGGCATAACCAAGCTTGGTCATCAGGCGCGTGACGCTCGGGTCACTGACGCCGGCGCGGCGCGCCAGCCGGGTCGCGGTGCCAAGCCCCGACATCGGGTAATCGGCCAGCAAGACCTGAACGATCTTGGCTTCCGCAGATGTGAACGCCAAGGTTGTGTTGGCCAGTTCTTCGCGGATCGACATGGGTCTTCGCCTATCGCTGACGGAAAGACGATTATCTTACAATTTCATATGGATTTGTCAAATTTGGAAATTACCTTACAGAGCCGGTTTGAACGCCTCGCCGGCCGTTGCCGGAATGCGACTTGTCGCATCCAGCTGCAACCAGACTACTTGAAGCTGGCCATGGGCAGGAATTTGACAGCCGATCCCGTGAACCGGCGATGGTCGGATGGCTCTCGTTTCGCCCTGAAACCGTCGAGATAGACCTGCTCCGGGGCCGTGCGAATGAAATGAGCGGCAATTAGCGGCGCCCTCACCGATCCGCTTGCGCCAGTGGTGCCGCGATCTACCGCGGCCGGCGCCTTGGCTGAGCGCAATGGTGCGGGCCGAGCGACCGCGGCGGTTACCAATCCATCGCCGCGTGGCTTGACACGGCCGGCCTTCGGGCCGGCCCCTACGGGGTCTTCCGATTTCGGTACAGGGGCCGCGAGCGGCTTTATGGCGAGCGGGCCCCGGTCATCAGGGCGGTTCATGGCCAGCAGCGCGCCGATCGCGTCTTCGGATTTGGCCGCCTCCGGCTGAGGCGCCTGATTTGCCGGCCGCCAAGTGGGCAACGGGATGTTGAGCGCCACGATGTCCGGAGTGAAGGTTGCAAGAGGGGCGTCAGCCTTGCCGGGAGGAACTTCCGGTGCCGCCAGTTCGGCCGCCTTTGGAGGCGCGCTGGCGACTGCGAACGGCACGGTTTCGAGAGCCGCGACACTTGCCGCGCGTTCAGGGCGCGGCGCGAAGGCCGGCAACGGCACCGCGCGTGGCGCCAGCGCCGCGACGATCGCTTCGGGTGTCTCCTTCTTCTGTGCGGCTGGTTCTTCGCCCGGGTCACCAGAAGTCATCGGAATGTCGGCGCGCTGGGCATCCTGTGGCGCCACGACAGTGATGCCTTGCCCAACCGGCTTGAGTTCAACCGGCTTGGGCTGAACAGACTTGGGCTCAACTGACTTGGGCTCAACTGATTTGACCGGCTTGCGGGGCGCCGGCACGCCTGCCGCGACCGTCACCGTATCGTCCGCTTCGTCTTCGTCGCGTCCTCCGAAGAGGGTTGCCAGAAGACCCCGCGACTTTCCTTGGCTGGCATCGGCGCCTGCCACCTCGATGTTCGGCGTGCCGGCGGCCTTGCGCGATTTATAGGCGACAAGCGCCTGGTCGTAGCCAGGCAGCGGCTTGCCGTCGCTTGGCACGTGCAGCGTCTTGCCATTGGGGAAGACCCTGGCGAGTTCCTGACGGCTGATGCCCGGCCAATGGCGCACATTGCCGACATCCATATGTATGAAAGGGGAGCCGGACGTCGGGTAATAGCCGACGCCGCCGCCCTGCATTTTTAGGCCGATATCGCGCAGTTTCTTCAGCGGCACGTCGGGCAGGAAGAAGTCCATCGCACGGCCAACCATGTGCTGGCTTTCCCGGGCGACTCCCTTCGAGCGGCTGCGCAGCATGGCGTTGGTCGTCGGCGAGCGATAGCCGCTGACCACGTTGATGTAGCCTGTCGAACCGCTGGCACGATAGGCCTGCCAGACGAGGTCGAGCAGGCGTGGGTCCATCCTGGTCGGCTCGTTGCGGCGCCAGTCACGCAGCATGATGTTGATCTTCTTCAGCCCCGCCTGGTCGTAGCGGCCGTTGCGCTTGAAGACGATCTCGGCCTTCTCGCCGGTATGAAGATGCTGGATCTTCAGCGAGCGTGTCTCGGCGAACGCGGATGTGACGCACATGCAAAGCAACGCAACCATGGCAGTCGGCAACCGTGCCCAGCGATGGGAAGCGCGGGACGCGTTTTGCTTGCTTTCAACCACGTTCATGCCTTGCACATTGTTTTTGTTTCGGGCGATTTGACGGTTCCGCCAAGAAAAAACGTCTTTTTTTGGCACGCCTCACCTAGCAGGCATCGAACTTGCCCTTGGCAGGCGGCACCGCACACAACCTATCGATGAACAGCATCTTGGTTAATGAATCGTGTCCATGCCGGGAATGGGCTCCGCCGGAGGCTTGTCCGTCAGTGCGAATCTCGTCCAAATCCCAGGTCGAGATATACGGACGGATTTGATGAACGCCCAGCAGCTCGCTGCCTGATGGCCACCGCGCTGGATGTGCGTAATGTTGGCAATTGCCTGATTGTTGGAAACTGGTGCTGCGAGAGAGGATTGAACTCTCGACCTCTCCCTTACCAAGGGAGTGCTCTACCACTGAGCTACCGCAGCCGATGGCGGGGCTTCTGCCATATCAAATCCACAAGCGCAAGGCATCTGTGAGTGCCCGTGGCAAACGAATTCGCGGACATGGCTGTGCCACAATGTTAGCTATGCCTTGATGGGGCGTCGGCTGACAGGCTGCCGGGACGGAATGATGGTCGAAAAGACAATTCCACAGAAAAAGGGCGGCGTGGACCGCAAGAGCCGGCTTGCCGAGCAGTTGCGCGCCAATCTGCAGAAGCGCAAGGCGCAGTCGCGCTCCCGGCGGACCGGTGACGCGGACGAGCGGCCGGATGGCCTCGGCGCGGCGAAGGAAATGCGGAAAGATTAACTCAAATCGGCCACTCTTGGCCCGGGGTGGGCGAAATCCTATTTCTTGAACCAGCCAATTCCTTGAACCAGATTGGCCAATGGTCTAGACGGGCCGATACTCAAACGATTGAACCGGCCTTTTTTGGCCGAGAGGGACGTTCTTCCATGGATCGCATCAGAATTGTCGGGGGCAACAAGCTCTCCGGAAGCATTCCGATTTCGGGCGCGAAAAACGCCGCCTTGCCGCTGATGATCGCCTCGCTTTTGACCGACGACACGCTGACGCTGGAAAACGTGCCGCATTTGGCTGATGTCGAACAGCTGATCCGCATCCTCGGCAATCACGGCGTCGACTATTCGGTCAATGGCCGCCGCGAGAAGCAGAATGAGGGCTATTCGCGCACCATCAATTTCTCGGCCCGCAACATCGTCGACACCACGGCGCCTTACGAGCTGGTATCGAAGATGCGCGCGTCGTTCTGGGTGATCGGCCCGCTGCTGGCCCGCATGGGCGAGGCCAAGGTGTCGCTGCCGGGTGGTTGCGCCATCGGCACGCGCCCGGTCGATCTGTTCCTCGAAGGCCTGCAGGCGCTGGGCGCCGATATCGACGTCGACACCGGCTATGTCATCGCCAAGACACGGAATGGCCGGCTTGTCGGCAACCGCTATGTGTTCCCGAAGGTCTCGGTCGGCGCCACCCATGTGCTGATGATGGCCGCGTCGCTGGCCAAGGGCGAGACGGTGCTTGAAAATGCCGCCTGCGAGCCAGAAATCGTCAATCTCGCCGAATGCCTCAACGCCATGGGCGCGAAGATTTCCGGCGCCGGCACGCCAACCATCACCATCGACGGCGTCGAATCGCTGTCGGGCGCCCGGGTGCGCGTCATTCCCGACCGCATCGAGACCGGCACATATGCCATGGCCGTCGCCATGACCGGCGGCGACGTCGTGCTCGAAGGCGCGCGTCCCGAACTGCTGCAGACCGCGCTCGACGTGCTCGCGCAGACCGGCACCGAGATCACGCCGACCAATTCCGGCATCCGCGTGCGGCGCAACGGCGCCGGCATTTCGCCGGTCGATGTGACGACGGCGCCGTTCCCGGCCTTCCCGACCGATCTGCAGGCGCAGTTCATGGGCCTGATGACGATGGCCAAGGGCAAGTCGCGCATCACCGAGACGATTTTCGAAAATCGCTTCATGCATGTGCAGGAACTGGCCCGGCTCGGCGCCCACATCACGCTTTCCGGCCAGACGGCAATCGTCGACGGCGTGCCGAAGCTGAAGGGCGCGCCGGTCATGGCGACCGATCTTCGCGCCTCTGTGTCGCTGGTCATTGCAGGCTTGGCGGCCGAAGGCGAAACCACGGTCAACCGCGTCTACCATCTCGACCGCGGCTTCGAACGGCTGGAAGAAAAGCTGTCCAACTGCGGCGCGGTGATCGAGCGGATTTCGGCGTAGGCGACCGCAAGGCCTAGCGGCGCGGTTGCACGGACGGGAAAGACCGCCTAACAGAAGGTTGAATTGTCAACCTTCAGGTGCGAAATCCGCATGACCGCCCTTAAGCTTATCGCACTCGACGACCAGGATCTGAGCATCGTTTCGGCGCATGTCCAGGATGCCGTGCTGAAAGTCAGTGACCTCGAATTCCTGCCTTCGACCAAACGTTTCCTGCTGACCATGAACCGTTTCGTCTGGGAGGCGAAAAACGGCCTGTTTCGCCAGCACAATGAGCGGCGGCTGGCGGTGCTGCATTTCGACCGGGTGCTTGGCGCCAAGACCAATGGCATCGCCCGCGACAAGCCGGCCGAGATCCTGTCGCTGCTGGCGATCAGTTTCATCGAGATCAGCAAACCGGCCGGCATCGTCGAGCTGATCTTTTCGGGCGGCGGCACCATCTTGCTCGATGTCGAGTGCATCGAAGCCCGCCTTGCCGACATCGGCGGCGCGTGGGAAGCCACGTCACGTCCCTTCCACAAGGCTTGAGCCGCCGATGGCCATCACGCTTCGCCAAATCGATGCCGATTTCGAGCAGCGATTCGCCGCTTTCCTTTTGACCAAGCGCGAGGTGTCGGCCGATGTCGATGCGGCAGTGCGCGACATCATCGCGGGCGTTCGCGCCGAGGGCGACGCGGCGCTGATCGACTACACCCGGAAATTCGACCACGCCGATCTTGGCAGTCTCGGCATTGCGGTATCAAGGGACGACATCGCCGAGGCCTACAAGGCCGCCGACCCAAAGACGATCGAGGCACTGGAATTCGCCCGCGACCGTATCCGCTCGCATCATGAGCGGCAGCGGCCAAGGGATGATCGCTATACCGATGCCGCCGGCGTCGAACTCGGCTGGCGCTGGACGGCGATCGAGGCGGTCGGGCTCTATGTGCCGGGTGGCACCGCGAGCTATCCAAGCTCGGTGCTGATGAACGCCATTCCGGCTGGAGTGGCCGG
>JBDSLV010000594.1:0-11685 GCA_039916205.1 Mesorhizobium sp.
GCAAGGAGATCGACCGGGTCATGGCACTGATGGGCGCGCGGAGCCTACGCGACCTCGGGCCGGACTGTCTTTCGTTCATTCAGGCTACGAGGCCGCCACATGATTGAAGACCCGCCGTTGCTCACCATCAAGCGCTGTTTCGAACGACCCGCAGCGGAAATCATCAGTGCCTTTTCGGACGTGCCCGTTAGCCAGGTCGTCGACGCCATGGGCGGGCGCGGGGCCTTGCACCATGCAATCAAACCACTATCGCCAAGTAGTGTTATTTTGGTTGGCGTTGCCGTGACCTGTTACTGCGGCCCCGCCGACAATCTAGCGCTGTTTGGGGCGCTGGATGCGGCCTTGAGTGGCGATGTCATTGTCGCGGCCACCGACAGCTTCGCCGGTGCTGCGGTCACTGGGGATCTCGTGCTCGGCATGGCGCGCAACAAGGGGCTCGCCGGCTTCATCACGGACGGCCTCGTCCGCGATGTTGTGGGAATCGAGGCGGTCGGGTTGCCGGTTTACTGTGCCGGGATCATCGCGAACTCGCCGGCGCGCAATGGACCGGGCACTGTCGGCTTTCCGGTGGTCCTGGGAGGGGTGACTATCTTGCCCGGAGACATACTGGTCGGTGACCGCGATGGCGTCGCCGTGGTGCCTCGGCTGGAGGCTGAGACGGTGCTGGCACGGCTCGCCGCCGTAAGGGCGGCCGAGCAGGATCTTGATGCCAAGGTGCGTCAAGGTCTGGAAATGCCCGAGTTCGCCAACGTCGTCCTCAAGTCTGACAGGACGCGCTTCGTTGACTGAAATGCGGTTGCCGAATGCAAAGAGATTTGAGGACAACATCATAGCCGATGAGGTGACGCCGACTGCCAGCGCGCGGAGGGCTCAGCCCAACAAGACGTAATCTACGCGGCGCGCCGTTGGGGCAAATGGAGACCCGAGCGGGCTCGACGAGGGTCGACGGCAGTCACGATGCTGTGGTGGTGATCGCAGTAGACGCGATCAGGCGAAGTTGGCCCGGCACAAAAACGGTAGCCGCCAGGTACTGACGGGTCTTCGCTCACCGGGAAGCGGCACTGATATACGCCGAGCTGAATGAGGGGGACGTCTCTCGACGTTAGTCTGATATTTTCAGGCATGATGGTTTCCAGGTTCCTTTAGTTCATATCCATTGCCGGCTGACGACCGCAGTGCGACGTCGGGCGAGCTTCTCTCGTTTTGAAGGGCTTTGGATCACCATATGGTGCTTGTCGCGCCGTCAATGAAGCCCGACGCCCCGCTTCTGACGCCGATAGTTTGCGACTTAAGGCCACACCTGCGAGGCTAAGAAAACACAGGCAAAGTGCCATCGTAGGACGCCTCGGCCGGGGTTTGGCGGATTTGTAGTGGCTTTGTGCGCGCGCCGCCGTTCATGTTCAGGACCCTGATTGCCGCCGCTCTCGCCCAAAACCCAAACCGCTCCGAAAGACGGAGTTCGACCCAACGGTGACCTTTTTCAATGTCGCGTTGCGAAGGCAGCAATGCGCCTCATATGGGGCAGAAAGCATAGTTTGGTCATGTCCTGGAAGCGGACATTGGTTGGAAAATTCGAACGTAGGCTCTACGCCGCTTTGGCAGCGAAAGGTCCGAGCAGTGAGTGCATGTCGTCCGGCAGACTTTGTTCCCGAATTAGGATGCAGCACCGGAAAGGGTCGCCCCTGAAGTTTCTGGACGGCGAGTGCGGTCAGGAGTATTTAACCGCTAATGGATCGATCCCAAGCGGCTCGACCACAAACTCGATTGCAAGACGTGCGGGACGATTCAGATGGATATCCCCGCCAATGCTTCCGAGCATACCCCCATCCATTGCAGCAGTTGCGGCGGTTACCTCGGCGAGTGGGGAGAACTTCAGGACGATTTTTACAGGCAGGCCGGTGACGCTCAGGCCTTCGACCTGAACCACGGCAACATTATCAAGAAATAACGTCCGGGATGGCGATTTCGCACTGCACCCATGCAAAATTGTGCATTGCACAATGACCACCACTTAGCGACTTTGGCACCGTCCGCCATCTACTCCTCCCAGATGCGATGCCGATACGAGCGAGCCACACCTCCTCCCGTGGCAAGCTTCAGATCGAACCCGGTGCCACCTCCTCCCGGCAGCGGGTTTTTTCATGGGCGGCCGCTGTGTTAAGCGATAATGACGCGGATCAAAGAGGCGAGAGGGTCTCATCGCCAACGAAGCTGTCTACGCGTTGGCCAAATCAGCGAACTTGCCGCTACGCTCGTTGATGACTGGACGAACAAATAAACAAAATCAGCTGATTAAGGCCGGCGTGTGCAAAGACTGCACACGTAAAAGTTCCCCGGCGGCCGTTTGCGCTCAGGCATCCGGGTGCCAAAGAACGCCCGCCTTAGCGTTTTCGCCTTTGACAAAATGTGTGAGATGCGGACAGACCTTCAGATCGCCGTGTCGCAGTGCGCGTGACAATTCGAATAGGGTGTTGAGGTCAGGTCGGTAGAGGCGCTCCCGCCTTTCCCGTCAGCGGCAGGTCGCGAATGCGCATCCCTGTTGCGTTGAAAACAACGTTCGCAACAGACGCGCGGCTGCCTGTTATTCCAATCTCACCCACGTCATGGGCTGCCTTGAAAGGTCGGCGAGTGAGCGTCGTCAGCGCAAAATTCGTCGGGATGCGAGTTGTATTTGACATTCCAATTTAATCGCAATAGCGTTTTATCGGACTGGTATAACAGGTACACCAGCGTGATCGGCATTCAGATTAAGCAGCGAAAACTCTCAGACGAGGTGGCGGGCCACCTCGAGCGGCTGATCTGCGACGGCGAGCTGAAGGAAGCCGACCGTCTGCCATCGGAGCGGGAGCTCATGCGGCAGTACGGGGTAGGCCGCCCTTCGATTCGAGAGGCGCTGGTTCGCCTGAGTAAGATGGGCCTTGTCGAAGTAAGGTCCGGCGAACGCGCCCGCGTTACCCGCCCAACGCCGCAATTCGTTATCGACGCGTTGGCCGGGCCTGCACGGCACATGATTGCGGCGCCGGGCGGAGTCCAGGATTTTCAGAATGCCCGCATCTTCTTCGAGATCGGCCTGGCGCGAAACGCGGCCGAGCACGCGACCAAGGAGGATATCGAGGCCTTCGCCGAGGCGCTCGAGGCCAACCGCCAGTCGCTTGGTGACCTGAAGCGCTTCGAGCGGACCGATGTGGAATTCCACTACGTGCTCGCGCTGATGATGCGCAATTCGATTTTTACGGCAATCCATGCGGCACTTGCGGAATGGCTGCTGGAGCAACGTCGCACGACTCTTGCCGCGGCTCCCGGTGAGGCCGAAGAAGCCTACAAGGCGCATAAGCGTATATTCACGGCGATCGCCGCGCGCGATCCGGAGCAATCCGAACGCGCGATGCGCGACCATCTCGAACATGTCGCCCGCCGCTATGCGAATGTGATGGAGGCGGCACGTTGAGCGGCTTCGTGATTATCGTCGATTTCCGTCTGAAAGCAGGGGCGCTGGCCGCGTTCCGGCCGATGATCGATGCCAACGCGACTGCCTCCGTGCGGGATGAGCCAGGCTGCCGCCGTTTCGACGTGGTTGAGCCGGAGGGGGAATCGGACCGCATCCTGATTTACGAGATCTATGACGATGCGGCGGCTTTCGAAAATCATCTCGGCACACCGCATTTCCTCAATTTCGACGCGCAGAGCGCACGCCTGCTCGACGAGAAGAAGGTCATCCGCGCCGCATTGGTCTGCGAGGGATCGAGCCGAACGTAACAATCAGGTCGCAGAAGCCCGAGGAGCGGCGCGACCAAGGGGAGGATTGAAATGACGGATAACGCCTTGAGAAGCATGACGACGCACCGAAAGGTCAAGCTCGGCACACTCGTTGCGGAATTCGCGACACCCGGTATCGGTCACATTTTAAAATCGGCGGGCTGCGACTTTGTCTTCTTCGACATGGAGCATTCCGGCTTCAGCATTGAGACCTTAAAAAGTGTCGTGCGCTATTTCGAGGCCGCCGACCTGCCGATGATGGTTCGCGTGCCGTCGCAGGATTACCACTTCCTCGCCCGCGCCATGGACATGGGCGCCGAGGGCCTGATCGCCCCGATGGTCAGCACTGTCGAGCAGGCACAGCACATCATCAATTCGATGAAGTATCACCCGGTCGGGGCTCGCGGCGTGGCACTCCAGATTGCGCACGACCGTTACAGGCCGGGGTCGGTGACGGACAAGTTCGGGACGGCCAACAGACGCTCGGCGTTCATCTGTCTGATCGAAACCGCCGATGGCGTGAAGAACATCGACGGCATCGCGGCGCTCGAAGGCGTCGACTGCCTCTGGGTTGGGCATTTCGACCTGTCGGTCTCGCTCGGCATTCCGGGCGACTTCGCCAACCCAATATTCACTGGCGCGATGGACGACGTTATCCGGGCCGCTAAAAAGCACAACAAGTCGCTCGGTCGGCTAGTCCCCAACGTACAGCAAGGGACCGACTACTACGGGCAGGGCTTCGATTTCATCTGCTATTCCGGTGATGTCTGGGTTTTGCACGACGCCATGGCGGACGCGGTCTCCAAACTACGCGCCGGGTGCAAGTGAGGGCGGGCGAGACGGTGGCAAATACAAAGTTCAGGGTAGGGCTCTCCGGCGATTTCCGAAAGTCGGATGGTTCGCCTACCTACCCAGATTTCGACCTTGAGCCGCTGCGCAATGCTCCGGGCGTCGAGATGGTGTTTCTTGAAGCGGGCAATCCGATGCGCGCCGAACAACTTGAGGATTTCGACGCGCTGATCCTGCTCGCGCTTCGGTTCGATGCTTCAAGCGTGCCGAAGAATGGGCGCCTGGGCGTGGTGGCGCGCTTCGGCGTCGGCTACGATACCGTCGACGTCGAGGCCTGCACCAAGGCGGGCATTGCTCTCGTGATAACGCCGGACGGCGTGCGGCGGCCCGTCGCAATATCGGTCATCACCCTGATGCTGGCGCTGACTGGCAAGCTGATGATCAAAGACAGGCTGACGCGAGGCGGACCGGAAACCTTCAACAAGCGGTCGGATCATATGGGGGTCGGGCTGGTTGGCCGTACGCTGGGCTCGCTCGGGATCGGCAATATCGGCGCCGAAGTGTTTCGCATGGCGAGACCCTTCGACATGAAATTCATTGCGCATGACCCTTTCGCGGACAAGGCCGTTGCCGCCGAACTTGGGATCGACCTGGTCGGAATGGACGATCTGTTTCGTCGCGCCGATGTTTTGTCTGTGAGTTGCCCACTGACGCCCGAGACACGCCATATCGTTAGTGCAGAGCGGCTCGGTCTGATGAAGCCGACAGCTTACTTAATCAACACGGCGCGCGGCCCGATCGTCGATCAGAAAGCGTTGACCAAAGTGCTTCAGGATCGTCGGATTGCCGGAGCGGGACTCGATGTACTTGAGCAAGAGCCGCCGGACACGGATGACCCTATCCTGAAACTCGACAACGTCATCCTGACACCGCACGCGCTGTGCTGGACCGACCAATGTTTTGCAGGCAACGGCGCGGCGGATGTGAAGGCGGTGATCGACGTGCAACACGGCCGCGAGCCGCGCGGCGTGGTCAATCGCGAGGTGTTGTCGAGCAACACATGGAAGAACCGGCTGGCTGGTTTTGCCGCCCGCTTGGGATCGTAGGAGGGAAGAATTCGGCGCGCCGCCGCAATCGTTACGACGGTTAATAGAGGGGAGCTCGACCGCCGCGCCGCGGGCGAGGGAAGCAAAAGGAAGCGGTCGCCGCGATAAACGCAGCCACCGAAAGGGAGGAGCAAGACCATGAATGATCGTGATAGACGTGATTTTCAGGCCGGCCTCGAAGCGGAGGTCGACGCATTGCTAAAGGGTGAATCCACCCGCCGAAGCTTCATTACTCGTTTCGGCCAGATGACTGGCATGTTGGCCGCGTCCGGGCCGATCCTCGGCATGATGACCGACTGGGCGATGGCGCAACAGAAGCTCGAACTCGCCGATGCGACATCACCGCTCGGCCAGGCTCAGGCTCTTGCGCTGAAAGCCTCTACCGGGGGACCGGCCGACGGTTCCGCCTTCCGTGCTACCGAGGCCGCCAAAAGGTTCCCCGGCGTGACGATCAACATGACGTCCGAGGCCGGACTTCAGGCGCTCGATCCGCGCAACTTCAGCGGCCCGATGTGGGAACAGCTGACCGGCACTAAGATGAACGTCGTCGAACTGTCCAACCCGGACCAGTATTCCAAAGCGGTCGCCGAACACATCGCTGGCTCGGGCGCCTACGACGTGCTCGACATCTCTCCTGCCTGGACGCCTTCGTTGGCCGATGGGGGCGTGATCGCACCGCTCGACGACTTCATCTCGAAATATATGAACATGAAGGACTTCGAGGACTTCCATCCGCTCTACAAGTCACTGCCGACCTACAAGGGCAAGATCTGGGGCTTCTTCGACGACGGCGACATCTTTGCGCTCTACTACCGCAAGGACATCTTCGAAGATCCGAAGATGATGGAGGCCTATCAGGCGAAGTTCAACGCCAAGCTGGAAGCACCCAAAACATGGGCTGAGTACAACCAGATCGCGCAGTTCATCACCGATCAGATGGCGCCGAAGGTGTATGGCGCCGGGCATTTCCGCAAGGCAGGCAGCCCAGGCAACCAGTTCGATTTCCTTCAGCAGTTCCGCGCCAATGGTGGCAAGCTGTTCGGCGACGACATGAAGGCTGGGCTGGTATCGGACGCCGGCGTCGCGACACTGAAAAGCATGATGGCCTCCAACGCCGCCTCTATCCCAGGCAACAACGAGCTCGACGCGGTGTCGCTCTGGGCCGCGTTTCTGACCGGCAAGGTGGCGATGATCTATTCGTGGCCGCCGACTGGCCGCATGGCTGGAAACTACTCGCAATCGGCGACCGCGATCAACTTCATCCCGCAATCGCAGATCGCCGGAAAAGTCGGCTATGCGGTCGTCCCGGGCAATCCGGAGCATGCAGTCGGCTACAATAAGGCGCTGGCGGCGGATTCGGCGAACCTCGAGGCGTCCTACCTGTTCATGCAGTGGGTTACCTCACCTGAGGTCTCGCTTGCCCGCGTCATGCTCCCCTATGCGCTGCGTGATCCCTACCGCATCTCGCACTACAAGTCGGATCTGTATGGCGCGCTGTTCCCAGGGGCTAAGGAGTACCTGATCAACCTCAACAACTCGGCGAATGTGGGCCTCCTCGATCCGATCATGCCGGGCGCGCAGGATTACTTCCTGAGCCTCGACCGCATGTGCACGGCGGTCTGGGCCGGCGCCGATCCGAAAGCCTCGCTTGAGACAGCGGCCGCGGAGTGGAACGAGACCACGGATCGGCTTGGCGTGGACTCGCAGAAAGCGTTCTACACCGAGTTCTTGAAACTGCCGGGAGCAACGGCGGAGAATACCGTGGAGAAACTCGGCCTGGCGGTTAAGCTGTAACGGCGATCGGGAACGCTGGATGTTTTTCGTTTCGCGCAGCCCCTCACTCTTAGCCTCTCCCCCCGAAGCACGGGGAGAGGGGTCCGCTGGCGTAGCCGCTTCGTCCTTCTCGCCGTCGTTTGCGGAGGGAAGGGGCCGGCAGGCGGATGAGGGGCAGTGCCGACGCACGAAACATTCCGCCTACCGCCAGTACCCTCGATAGTCGCGGTCCTGATGCAAACCACCACCATCACCCGGATGACTGCTGCTGGCGCGCCGCCAAAACTCTCTCGCTTCGCGCGCTGGGCCGACCGCAATTTCAAGTGGCTACTGGTCGCGCCTGCCGTCCTTTTGATTTTGGCGCTGTCGATCTACCCCCTGCTGTTCTCGCTCGTCGTGTCGTTCATCAACTATGATTTCCAGGTGCCGGGCCACGCCTTCGTCGGACTGAAGAATTTCTCGCGGGTCATCTTCGATCCAGTTGCTCGCTGGTCGCTTTTCCTCACCGCTTGGCTCTCTGCAGTCAGCGTCGCGATCGAGTTTGTTCTCGGATTGCTCGTGGCGCTCACCATGGTGCGGAGCTTTCCCGGCCGGGGTGTAATCATGTCGATCCTCATCGTGCCGCTGTTCATCAGCCCGGTCATCGTCGGCCAGGCCTGGACGCTGCTGCTGCAGCGCCCGTTCGGGCCAACCAACTACATCCTGACGCAACTGCTCGGACAGGAGGTCACGATCGGCTGGATGACCGAAAGCCCATGGCTCTATTTCTCGCTGATTATCGCCGACGTCTGGCAGTGGACGCCGTTCATGTTCGTCATCCTGCTTGCCGGGCTCACTGCCATCCCTCCGAACTTATATGAGGCGGCGGAACTTGACGGCGTCAGCGCCTGGCAGGCGTTCTGGGCGATCACCGTGCCGCATCTCGGGCCGATGATCATGTTGGCGCTGACTTTTCGACTGCTCGACGCGATCCGCATGTTCGATACCATCTTTATTATGACGGGTGGTGGACCGGGCACACAGACGTACACGGCGTCATACTATCTCTACACGGTAGGCTTCACGCAGTTCCACCTGTCGCAGGCGACCGCCGGAAGCTGGTTGTTCCTGATCTTCACCGCTTTCGTCGTGACGCTGCTGGTTCGGCGTCTCCTGAAGACGGAGCCGGTCTGATGACCGCCGTAGCACCCGCCCGTCGCAGGAAGCGCCGCTCGATCCCGATCGGCCGCATCCTACTGCTCGGGTTCTTCCTGATCTTCGTGTTGTGGCCGCTCTATTGGATGTTCAACACGTCGATCAAGCCGAGCGACGACTACCTCACGGTCCCGCCGGTCTGGTTCCCTAGCGCTCCGACGCTCGTCCACTACAAGGCGGCGCTGTTCATCTATCGCGGGCTCGACGGGCTGATCAACAGTCTGATCATTTCGCTTTCGGCTACGGTGCTGTCGGCGCTGCTCGGCACCCTGATGGCCTACAGCCTGGCGCGCTACAACACCGGCGGCCAGCACCTGTCCTTTTGGGTCCTGTCGCAGCGATTCCTGCCACCGATCGGAATCGTCCTGCCGGTGTTCCTGATCTATCGCCAGGTCGGACTCTACGACACGCATGTCGGCCTTATCATCGCCTACACCGTCTTCACGCTGCCGGTATCGGTGTGGATGATGTTCGCCTATTTCCGCGGCATGCCGAAGTCGATGGAGGAAGCCGCGCTCGTCGATGGCTGCACACGATGGGAAGCGTTCTGGCGCGTCGCCGTGCCGCTCGCCGCACCCGGCATCGTCGCGGCAGCGGTCTTCGCCTTTATCGCCTGTTGGACGGAATTCTTCTTCGCGCTGATCCTCACCAGCCGCACCGCCTTTACACTGCCGACCGTATTTCGCGCTTTCATCGGCTTCCAGGGCGCGCAATACGGCGAGGCTGCGGCCCTCGCCATTGTCTCGCTCGTGCCGTCGATCGCACTTGGCGTACTGGCTCAACGACATCTGGTGCGCGGGCTGACGCTCGGCGCCGTTCGCGGATAGGACCACCGGCATGGCCGAAGTGAAGATCACCGGGCTGCACAAGCGCTACGGCGCGTTCCATGCGGTGCGCGGCATCGATCTCGATATACGCGACGGCGAGTTCACGGTTCTCGTCGGGCCGTCTGGTTGCGGCAAGAGCACGCTGCTGCGGACCATCGCGGGCCTTGAGGAGATTTCGGAAGGCACGATCGAGATCGGCGGCGAGGTGGTCAACGATTTCAGGCCGCGCGACCGCGACGTGGCGATGGTGTTTCAGGACTATGCACTCTATCCGCACATGACGGTGGCCAAAAACATCGGCTTCGGCCTAAAGGCTCGCAAGATGCCGAAGGCCGAGGTCGAGACGCGCGTCGGCGAGGCGGCGCGGATGCTCGGCATCACCGCGCTGCTCGGGCGCTTTCCGCGGCAATTGTCCGGCGGGCAGCGTCAGCGCGTCGCCATTGGCCGAGCCATCGTCCGCAGCCCGCGCATCTTCCTGTTCGACGAACCGCTTTCCAACCTCGATGCCCAGTTGCGCGACGAGATGCGCGGAGAAATCAAGCGCCTCCACCAGGACATCGCCACGACGATGATCTACGTCACGCATGACCAGATCGAGGCGATGACGCTGGCCGATCGCATTGTGCTGATGCGCGACGGGGTGATCGAGCAGCAGGGAACGCCTCTGGACCTGTTCGAGCGCCCGGCCTCCACCTTCGTCGCCGGTTTTCTCGGCTCTCCGCGCATGAACTTCCTGGCTGGCACGCTGACTCTAAGCGGCGGCGCCGCCGCCATACGGCTCTCCGATCTTCTGCTGCCGGTCGCTCCAGGCCGCAACCTTGACGGTGCGACGGATGGTCAGGCCGTCCTGCTCGGGCTGCGGCCGGAACATATGACCCGAGCGCGGGGTGAGAAGCCGGCAGAGGGCATGTTCCGCCAGGAAGCCACCATCGATCTTCTACAGCCGACCGGCTCGCGCAGCTACGCCACTTTCCGGCTCTCCGGCGCACCGGTGATGGCGGAACTGCAGGCTCATGACGTAAGCCGCCCCGGCGAGAGGCTGCCGATCGATATCAACATGAGCCGAGCTTCCATTTTCGACGCCGCGAGCGAACGCGCCCTATGACCGAGCAACTATCTCAAGCAATCCGCCTGTGTGGAACCGAACAGCCTAGCCCGCCGGCGCTGACACTGCGGGCGGGATCGCTGTCTGTCGAGTTCGACAATGGCGCACTTCGCTATGTGCGTGTCGGCGGCATCGAGGTCCTGCGGGGGATCGCATTCCTCGTACGGGACGAGAACTGGGGAACCTATACGCCGGCTCTCGACAATCTCCTGATCGACGAGAAGCCGGGAGCTTTCAGCGTTTCCTACCGTGGGACATGCGCAGATGCGAACAGGTGCATCGTCTATCAGGCACGGATCGAAGGTACCAGCGACGGAACGCTGTCCTTCGTCGCGGAGGCGGAACCGCAGACCGATCTGCTGACCAACAGAACAGGCTTCGTCGTTCTTCATCCCATTGACGTGGCAGGCAAGCCGGTGAAGGTTCTGAAAGAGGACGGTAGCGAGCAGCTGTCGGTGTTTCCTGACCACATCGACCCCAGGTGTCCTTTCACCGATATCCGTTCGCTGTCGCACGAAATTGCCCCTGCGGTTTGGGCCACCTGCACCATGGAAGGCGATGCCTTCGAAATGGAGGATCAGCGGAACTGGTCCGACGCGTCATACAAGACCTACGTGCGCCCGCTGCGACGGCCCTGGCCCTACACGTTGACTAAGCATGAGAGGTTCACGCAGGCCATCAGGCTTCGCGTCTCGGGAGACTTTTCCGCTGGGCCGTCTGAGGACCAAGAGTCTCCTATCCGGCTCGCAATTGGCGAGGAAATCGGGGACATGGTCCGCATCGGCTGCGGCGTTTCTGCCGAGGCGGTGCAGCATGCGGTGGCAAACCCCGAGCTCATTCGGCATTTGGGGCCCCGGTGGGTTGTCTGTCAGATCGATCTCCGGCTTGGACATGGCCAAATTGAACTAGAACGATATGCGGCCTTGGCAGGTTTGACTGGCGCGGGCGTCGTTCTCGAGATCATCACCCAAGGTATGCTTGATCCCGACGGCGAATTGCAGCCGGTTGCGGCGGCCGTCCATGCCATCGGCCTCGACCTGGAAGCGGTTTCCGTCTTTCCGGCACAAGACATGAAGTCGATGCAGCCCGACGCGGTGTGGCCGCCAATGCCCACCTTCGAGGAAACTTTCGCCGC
>JBDSLV010000595.1:0-16254 GCA_039916205.1 Mesorhizobium sp.
ACCGACATCGAGGAGCGCGCCGGCCATTTGTTCGAACTGATGGCCAAGGTGCTGGCAGGCGAGATACGCCCGGTCATGGCGCTGTTCGATTGCCGCATGATTGGCACCTTCAGGCCCCACCAACAGCCGTTGCGTGGCCTCGTCGACCGGATGAAGGCAAGCCAGGGCCGCGACGGCATCCTCTCGGTGTCGTTCGGGCACGGCTTCCCTTGGGGCGATGTCGCCGATGTTGGCGCCAGGATGCTGGTCGTGGCGGACGGCGATGCCGGCAAGGCGCACGCGGCCGCGGCCGCCTTTGGGCGAGAGATTTTCGCGCTGCGCGATGCGCTCGAGCCTCATCATCTTGGCATCGACGAAGCGCTTGACCGCGCGATGGCGAGTGACGGTGGCCCGGTCGTGCTCGCCGATGTCTCGGACAATGCCGGCGGCGGCGCGCCGGGCGATTCCACATTCATCATTCGCCGTGTCATCGAGCGTGGCATACGCGGCGTTGCCAGTTGCCTCTACTGGGATCCGATCGCGGTGCGGCTGTGCCAGGCAGCCGGCGAAGGCGCGACGCTGCCGCTGCGGATCGGCGGCAAGATCGGCCCGGCATCCGGCGAACCGCTCGACCTCACCGTTACCGTGCGCCGCATCGCTTCCGGCGTCACCCAGCGCTTTGGCGTGGTGCCGCTGCCGATCGGCGACTGCGCCTGGGTCAGTGCCGACGGCATCGATCTGGTGATCAACAGCGTGCGCACGCAGACCTTCCACCCTGAGTGCATGACCGCGCTAGGTCTTGATCCCGCGACGCGAAAGATCGTGATCGTCAAGTCGAGCAACCATTTCCGTGCCGGTTTCGAGCCGATCGCCAAGGACATCCTCTATGTGGCCGCTCCCGGCGCGCTGCAGCCCAATTTCCGCGATCTGGCATACACCAAGCTGCGGCACCCCTACTGGCCCAAGGTGTCGGATCCGTTTTCGGAACTGGCCGTATAATCCAGACCCCGGCCGTCGTATCGGCAAGCCGGGCAACCCGGCTTGCCGATCGCACATACCTCTGTTCAGATATCGCCGGCTTGCGCGCGGTGACAGCGGACCGAGCGCGGCGATGCCGCCTTGGCTTGCTGGGACATGGCTCCCGCATCGCCGCCGATCTCGACAAGCGATTGCGGGCGGTCGCAGCCAGCGGCGGCGAACGAGCAGCGATCGCGATAGTAGCAGCCGGTAGGCAGGACCCGATTGTTGGGCAACTCCCCAACGCGGGTCGCGGCAAGCTCGGGCAAGGGATGGCTCAGGCTGGGAACGGTGGCGAGCAAGGTCCTGGTATAGGGATGAGCCGGGGCGTCGAGCACCTGCACCGCTGGTCCCGCCTCGACAATCTGGCCAAGATACATCACCGCGACGCGGTCGCAGAAGTGCCGCACCAACGAGACATCGTGCGAGATCATGAGATAGGCGAGGCCCAGTTCGCGCTGCAGTTTCAGCAAGAGGTTGATGATCTGCGCCTGCACCGACACGTCGAGCGCGGATGTCGGCTCGTCCAGGATCAACAGGTCAGGATCGGTGCTGATGGCGCGGGCAACCGCGATGCGCTGCCGCTGGCCGCCGGAGAATTCATGCGGCCGCCGATCCAGGTGCTCCGGCCGCAAGCCAACGGACGCCGCCAGCTCAGCGGCGCGTGCCCGTAACTCGGCTTTCGACATGCCGCCGCGCACATGCAGCGGTTCGGTAATTAGCCGCCAGACCGGCAAGCGCGGATCGAGCGAGGATTGCGGATCCTGGAAGACGATCTGCATCTGCTGGCGGATTTCGCGTTTGCGCTTGCCGCGAGCGTCGTGAAAATCCTGGCCGTCAATCAGCACCTTGCCAGAACTGCGCTGAACAAGGCCGATGATCGCCTGGACGAGCGTGCTCTTGCCGCAACCGGACTCGCCGACGATGCCAAGGCTTTTGCCTGGACGGATCGTCAGGTCCACCCGGTTGACGGCATGGACATAGGATTTGGACCCGCCAAACCAGCCGCCGGGAATGGGAAAATTGACGGTAAGGTCCTCGACGCTGAGGAGAGGCGCGGTCGTCATTGCTGGGCCTCGCTGATCATCGATGGCTGGATTGTTTCGCGCCGCCAGCAGGCGACGAGATGATCGGGTGCCGGCGCCATCGACGGCGGCTTCGCGAAACACTGTTCGTTGGCCTCCGGACACCTTGGCCGGTAGAAGCAGCCTTGCGGCGGATCAAGCAGGTTGGGCACGGTGCCGGGAATGGCCTCCAGTTCCGCTTTCGGCTCCACCCGTTCCGGCAGGCAGCGCAGCAGTGCTTGCGTGTAAGGATGCTGCGGCGATTCCAGCACCGCCCGCGTTGGACCGGCCTCGACGATGCGGCCCGCATACATGACGTAAAGCCGGTCGCAGAGCTGCGATACGACAGCGATGTTGTGCGAGATGAAGACGACCGAGGTGCCGGTCCGCTTGGCACGGTCCAGAATCAGCCGCAGGATCACCGCCTGCACGGTCACATCAAGCGCCGTCGTCGGTTCGTCGGCGATGATCAGGCCGGGGTTGCACGAGAAGGCCATGGCGATGAGCACCCGCTGGCGCATGCCGCCCGACAGCTCGAACGGATAGGCCCGCATGATGCGCTCGGGTTCCGCGATCAGCATGTCCCTCAGAATGCCACGTGCCGTGCGCTCCGCCTCTTCGCGGCTCACCGCTTCATGGCGCTGGATGACGCCGACCAGTTGCTTGCCGATGCGGATGGTCGGGTTGAGCGCGTTCATCGGCTCCTGGAAGATGGTCGAGACCAGCTTGCCACGGACATCCTGCAGTTCGGTCTCGTCCATCGCGAACGGGTCGCGGCCAAACAGGCGGATGCTGCCTGACGTGACGCGGTAGCGGCCTTCCGGCAGCAGCCTTGTCGCCGCCATCGTGGTCACCGACTTGCCGCAGCCGGACTCGCCAACGAGGCCGACAATTTCGGAATTTCCGATCTCGATCGTCACATCGTCCAGCGCCTTGATGGCACCGGCATAGGTCGGGAATTCCAGCGACAGGCCGTCGATGGTGAGTGCCGCGGGTTTCTGCCCGTCCGGCTTCCTGGGTTCGGATGCAGAGGCCATTATCGTCCTCCCAATCGCGGATCGAGCATGTCGCGGATGCCGTCGCCAAGCAGGTTGCAGCCCATGGCGGTGATCAGGATGGCAAGGCCGGGAAAGGTGCAGTACCACCACTGGTCGAGAATGTAGTTGCGGCCGGTGCTGACCAGCGCCCCCCATTCGGAGGTGGGCGGCTGCGCGCCCAGGCCGATGAAGCTCAGCGCGGCGGCGATCAGCACGATGCCGCCGAGGTCGAGCGTCGCCTGCACGATGATCGGCGACATCGCGTTGGGCAGCAGATGCCAGCGCAGGATGTAGAGCGGCGAGGCGCCGAAGGTGCGCGCCGCCTTGACGTAGACCCGCTCGCGCAGTGACAGCGTCTGCCCGCGCGCCAGCCGCACATAGGCGGGGATGCGAACCAACGCCACGGCCAGCATCGAGTTCACCAGGCTGGGCCCAAGTGCCGCCGCCAGCGCCATGGCCAGAACCAGTGCCGGCAGCGCCATGATGACGTCCATCAGCCGCATGATCGCCGTATCGATGCGGCCGCCCAGTATGCCCGACAAACAGCCGATCGCCACGCCGACGCCGACAGATATGAGGACGATCATGAAGGCGGCCACGCAGGAGGCGCGCGACCCGTAGATGATGCGTGAGAACAGGTCGCGCCCGACCTCATCCGTACCGAACCAGTGCTGCGCGCTCGGCGCTTGCAGACGCGCCGACAGCATCAGCTTGTCGGGATTGTAGGGCGCGATCAGCGGCGCGGCGACGATCATGATGATGACCATCACGATGATCGCCACGCCGACCAG
Source organism: Mesorhizobium sp. (assembly GCA_039916205.1). Lineage (GTDB taxonomy): Bacteria > Pseudomonadota > Alphaproteobacteria > Rhizobiales > Rhizobiaceae > Mesorhizobium. The sequence goes on from JBDSLV010000595.1 coordinate 3,889, forward strand.
CGTTAGCGGACTGCGGCGAGTCAGATACCAGAGAAAATGCAGCCGCGATTTCCAGCCAGAAGCGGCAGGGACGGACTGCGCCAAGGGAGATGTCACGCTCATCATCCAATCTCCCTGATCTGCGGATCGGCGAACATGTAGGCGATGTCGACGACGAGGTTGATGAGGACGTAGCCGATCGACGCGACCACGGTGAACCCCATGATCGCCGGGAAATCGAGGGTCTGGATCGAGGTCACGACATAGGTGCCCATGCCGGGCCACGCGAACACGGTCTCGGTCAGCACCGCGCCGTAGAGAAGATCGCCGAGCGCCAGGCCGAGCAAGGTGATCGACGGGATCAAGGCGTTGCGCAGGGCATGGTTGAAGATGATGACCCGACGGCGCAGGCCGCTGGCGCGGGCGGTGCGGATATAGTCCTCCTGCAGGACATCCAGCATGGATGCCCGGATCTGCCGGGTGATGACGCCGAGATTGGCGAAGGCAAGCACGAAGGAGGGCAAGATCAGATGCCGCACGCTGCTCCAGAATGCATCCATGCGGCCTTCAAGCAATGAATCGATCAGGAAGAAGCCGGTGATGCGCGTCGGCAGCGCAATGCCCATGTCGATGCGGCCACTGCCGGGCAGAATGTGCAGCTTGGCGTAGAACAACAGCACCAGCACCAGCGCGAACCAGAACACCGGCATCGAGATGCCGCAGACAGAGATGGTGCGGGCCACCTGATCGATCGGGCCGTCCTTGTAGATCGCGGACGCCACGCCGAGCGGAATGCCGATGACGATCGCCAGGATGAGCGAGATGGCGCCGAGTTCCATCGTCGCCGGAAGGAAGGTGGCGATGTCGCCGGCAACCGAGCGGCGTGTCCTGAGCGAAGTGCCGAGGTCGCCGTGCAGCAGGTTGCTGACGTAGATGATGAACTGGTCCCAGACAGGCCGGTCGAGCCCGAGGTCACGCCGCACGCTCATCAGCGTCTCGGCGCTTGCCCTGTCGCCGGCGATCATCCGGGCGGGATCGCCAGGGATCAGGTGGGAGATGATGAAGGTGATGACCGCGACGCCGAAAACGACGAAGAAGAGCATCACGAGGCGGGGGATGATAATGCGCATGATCGTCATGTGAGGTCGGTCCTCGCGGCGCTGCGGGTTTCGTTTCCCTATGGAAGATGATGGCCGGCCAGGCGCTGCGCCCTGCCGGCCGCCGGACATTGTCCGAGGCTTCCCCTGCTCAGGATATCACGGAGACGGCGCGGCCAGATGCCTCCTGATATAGAGCGGAAGGCATCTGGTCGCGCGGCATTGCGCAAGGCAATGTCCCCAGAAATGTCAGGTTCCATAGGTGCGGCAAACCGGAGCGCCAAAGGCGCTCCGTCGCGCGCGATCATTCCGACTTCGACATGGTGGCGAAGTTGTAGACCTGGATCAGCATCGGGTTGTAGACATAACCCTTGACCACCGCGCGGCGCGCGAAAATGTCGTTCTTCTGCATCAGGTAGAGGTAGGGCGCATCCTGCGTCGAAAGCTTCTGAGCCTCGAGGTAGAGCTGCTCGCGCTTAGGCTGGTCGATGATGCTGGCGGCCTCGCGAACAAGACCGGCGACCTTGGGATTGTTGTAGAAGGCGCGGTTGCCGGGGCCACCCATGCGGTCCGGATCGAACCAGTAGTTCATGAACATGTAGGGGTCGGCGAAGTCAGGCGTCCATGCGCCGGGTGCCAGGTCGTAGTTGCCGCTCGCCGCCATTTCGCGCTTGGTGGTGTCGGCAACGGCCTGCAGGTCGAGCTTGATGCCGATGTCGGCAAGATTGGCCTGCAATGCCAGGCCGACCGGCTCCCAGGCGGTATCGGCCTGCGAGAATGTGTAGGTGAGGTGGATGTCGGACTTGCCGGCTTCCTTCAGCAGCGCCTTGGCCTTCTCGACATCGTAGCTGTACTGGAAGCCCTGGGGATCATGCCCCCACATGCCGTCCGGAACGGCGCCGCGCATCTGCTCGGCCTGGCCCTGCATGATGCCGTCGACGATGCCCTTGTAGTCCACCGCGTAGGAGATCGCCTGGCGCACGCGCGGATCGTCGAGCGGCGGCCGCTTGTTGTTCATGTAGACATAGTTGACGTAGAGGCTCGGGTTGCTCTCCACGACGATGCTGGCGTCGCTTTTCAGCGCTGCTGCCTGATCGACGGGGACCTGTTCGATGATGTCGGCATCGCCGTTGACGAGTTGCAGGCGGCGGGCTGAAATTTCACCAACGGTACGCACCACGATCTGCTTCAGCGCGGGAGCCGGACCGCTGTAATGCTCGTTGCGATCGAGCACGACACTCTGGTTTCGTTCCCAACTCGTGATCTTGTAGGCGCCACTGCCGGCGGTGTGCTCGGCGAGCCAGGCCTTGGCCATGTCGCCATCTTTTTCATGTTCCATCACCTTGGGATTGATGATGGCAGCGCCGGAGACGGCCATGGTCGAGAGGAACGGCGCGAACTGCGATGACAGGATGAACTTGACGGTGCCTGGATCAACGACCTGCACTTCCTTCAGCACGGGGAAGGCATCGGAAGGCCCAGCCTTGAGCTTCATCGCCCGGTCGAAGCTGAACTTCACGGCGGCGGCGTCGACAGGTGTGCCGTCGTCGAACTTGTGGCCCTGCGCCAGCTTGAAGGTCCAGACCGTGTTGGTGTCGTCGACGGTCCAGCTTTCCGCAAGCTCCGGAACGACTTCGGTGGTAGCGCCTTTGTAGGCCACCAGATGCTCGTAGGCGGCGTAGATGAAAGTGTAGCCGCTGTTGCTGATCTCGACGCCGGGGTCCGCGGTCGGCGCGTCCTCCGCCCGGCTGAGAACCAGAACATCCGAGGCGGCCCATGCTGCCTGTGTGAGCGACGAGGTGACTAAAAGGGCAAGGCCCAACTTCTTCCAGTGCGCGAAAACCATCTCTCTACCCTCTGAGGTTCGGCGGACTCGAACGACGCCTGTTTCCGGCAATTTGTCCGCCAGATCAGATTAGGCAACGGTTTTCCTAAGCGCAACTTATTTTCTTATCGTACTCACAAGTTGCTCGGTCTTGGCACGGGGCGTCAGTTTTGAAATAGCGCTTTCACTGACCGACGACGAGCCGATCGCGTCGATCAACTCTTTCTCCGACGTCGAGCAGATGCAGACAAAGCTCACCGGCTTCTCGCTCACCGTCAGGTAGGCATGCCCCATTGTCGCGTCGAAATAGACGGAGTCTCCGGCCCTCAGCTTCACGGGTTCATAGTGCTCGGTATGAAGTTCCAGTTCGCCCTCGACCACATAGGTATACTCCTCACCGACGTGGCGGATGAAAGCGCCGAACTCTTCCATCGTGCGGGCATGCGCCGTGCCGAACATCGGCACGATCGATTTCTTTGAAATGTCGGTGCACAGATAGAGGTAATCGTAGTTCCTGGTCTTGATGGAACGGCCTTCGCCAGCCCTGCTGATGGTGCGGCGGCCGAGCGGACTGGGGCTGGCTTCAGCCGCGCGGGTCCCGAACAATTCGACGATGTCGACCTTCAGTCCCTCCGCCAGTTGTACGATGCGGTCGTAGGTCAACGACATCTGGTTATTTTCGACCTTGGACAGGGTCGATATGGCGAGCCCTGTCATCGCGCTGACTTGCGACAAGGTCCAATGGTTTCGCGTGCGGATTTCCCGCAGGAAATCGCCCAGGCTTGCTTTCTGATCCGTCATTTCTGCTGCTGATCCCGCACCTCAGACTCTAGGAATACTACACTCTAATTTTTTGCGCGATACGGAAAACGACTTGATCAATAGGAAAAATAAGTTTCTGATAGGGACAATCAGCCTCGGGTGAATGATGTTCGACTTTGTTGTGATAGGCGGTGGCATAGTGGGCGCCTCGGCGGCTTACGAATTGGCCGACGGGGCAAACGTCCTGCTTCTCGAGCGTGAGGAGCATTGCGGGTATCACACGACCGGCCGCTCCGCAGCGCTCTTTTCGGAAACCTACGGCAACGCGGCGATCCGGTCGCTGACGCGCGCCAGCCGCCGCCTGTATGAAGCGCCCCCTGCCGGCTTTTGCGAACATCCCCTGCTGACGCCACGCCATGTGCTTTTCATAGCACGCGCCGATCAGGCGGCGAGCATTGCCCATCTGAGCGAGATCTTCATGCAGGCCGGCGGAAAACCGCCGCGTGTTCTCAGCGCCGATGCCGTGCGCGAGCGCGTGCCGATCATGCGCACCGACTATGTGGCGCAGGCCCTGCTTGATGAGACATCGATGGACATCGACGTCCACGCCTTGCATCAAGGCTATCTGCGCGGTGCCCGCGCCCGGGGCGCCAACATCGCGGTCTCGGCCGAAGTCCTGAATATTGACCGCGTGCCCTCCGGGTGGCGGGTCACCACGGCGAAGGAGCAGTTCGAGGCAAAGACCATCGTCAATGCCAGCGGCGCGTGGGCCGACACCATCGCGGCCATGGCTGGCGTTGCAACGGCCGGACTGACGCCCTTGCGGCGCACCGCCATGATGCTGGACTTGACCGATGGCATTGACGCTTCGTCCTGGCCGCATGTGATTGACGTTGATGAGGAGTTCTATTTCAAGCCGGACGCGGGACGGCTTCTCGCCTCGCCGGCGGACGAAACCCCAAGCGAACCATGTGATGCACAGGCCGACGAGTTCGATATCGCCGTCGCCATCGACCGCATCCAACAAGCGGCCGACCTGCCGGTGCGTTCTATTCCGCGCCGCTGGGCCGGCCTGCGCACCTTCGCCGCCGATCGCAGCCCGGTGGTTGGCTTCGACCCGCATGTCGAGGGTTTCTTCTGGCTGGCTGGCCAGGGCGGCTATGGTATCCAGACCGCTCCGGCGTTGGCCAAGGTGGCCGCCGCATTGGCCAACCGTAGGCCCATCGCCAGCGAAATCCTCGCGGCTGGTTTTAATCCCGATGCTGTTTCGCCCGCCCGCTCCGGGCTTGGCGCGGCGGTGCATGCCGAAGCATAATTCTGATCTTTGGGGGAGATCATCCAATGGCCTTCAATCTTGACGCACTGGCGTTGGTCGTCCTGGACGATAGCATCAAGGGCATTCCGTTCGGCGCGAAACTCGGGCTCGCCGATGTCGCAGCTCAAGGCTGGAATATGCTTGCCGGCGATCTGCCTTTGCCTGCCGCGGTCATTCGCGCCGACGCGCTTGCCCACAATTCGCGCTGGATGCAGCGTTTCGTCGCCGAGCGCGGCGCGCTGATCGCACCGCACGTCAAGACGACAATGTGCCCGCAGATCATCGCCCGCCAAATCGCGGATGGTGCCTGGGGCGTCACCGTCGCCACGGTCCAGCAGATGCGGGTCTGTCGCGCCTTCGGAGCTGACCGGATCATTCTCGCCAACCAGGCTATAGGCCGAGCTGAGCTCGACGCGATCGCCGCCATGGTCAAGGCGCCCGACCTCGACTTCATGATGATCGTCGACAGCGCCGCCGGCATAGAGGCCGCCGCTGAGACAGTCCGCCGCAATCACCTCGACCGTCCGCTGCAGCTGCTTCTTGAACGTGGCTACCCCGGCGGCCGCACCGGCTGCCGGACCAATGACATCGCCATCGCTCTCGCCAGACAGATACGCGCAGCCCCGGAGCTTTGCCTTGTCGGGATCGAAGCCTTCGAAGGCCTGATAGAAGTCGAAAACGGCTTGCCCGACCAGGCGGCCGGGGCCTTCATGGATCAGATCGCCACGCTCTTCGGCCTGTGCGCCAATGAAGGCTTGTTCGAGAGCGAAGCGCCGCTGGTCACCGCCGGGGGCTCCTCCTACTACGATATCGTCATCGACAGGCTGGCGCGTTGCGGCGCCCGCGTGGTGACGAGAAGCGGCTGCTACGTCACGCATGATTCCGGGCTCTATCAGAGCGCCCACGAGCGCCTGCAGGCCAAGACCGGCGAGCAGGACGGATTGCGGCGGGCGCTGGAAATCTGGACCTATGTGCAATCGATACCCGAGCCGGGGCTCGCCCTTCTGACCGCCGGCCGGCGCGATTGCGGTACGGATTCGGGGTTTCCCGTACCGCTGCTGTTGTCGCGGGCGGGCGCCCGTCCGCAAGACCTGCCGCCGGGGTGCGAGATCGTCAACCTCAACGATCAGCACGCCTACATGCGCTTCCCCATCGATCTGCCGCTTGCGGTTGGAGACCGTGTCGGGCTCGGCATCTCTCATCCCTGCACGACATTCGACAAATGGCAGATCATCTATCTCGTCGACGACGACTACAGGGTGATGGAAGCGATGAAGACCTTCTTCTAAGCCGGCGCATTACCGTCCGGTACATGGCGGGATCGAGCCTGGCTCAACTCGCCCTCCCCCGCGGAATGACCAAGTTGATTGCCAGCGACTGATTTTTCGAGGAGACCACCAATGAGCCGACTGTCCGCCGCCGCTACCGAGTTGTTCGAGGACCTGATCCGACAGCAGGTCGAGGACAAGGCGATCCCCTCCATCTCCTACGGCCTTGTCGACCGCGACGGGCTGATGGCGGCCGGCCATATCCAACGCCATGACCGCGGTTTCGCCATGGGCGACGATACCTGTTTCCGCATCGGCTCGATCACCAAGACATTCACCGCCCTCTCGATCATGCAGCTTGCCGAGAAGGGACTCGTCGATCTCGACGTCGACGTCTCCGAATACTTGCCCGGCTTCAGGCCAATCAACCCATATGCGGGACGCGAGGGTGGTCCGCATGGCTCCCAGATCAGCCTGCGCAAGCTGATGAGCCACACCGCAGGCATGGTGCGCGAGCCCAAGAGCGGCCACTACCTGGACGCGTCGCGGCCGCCGCTGGCAGACACGGTGGCCGAACTTGCCACTTCGACGCTGAAGCAGGATCCGAGCCTTGGCGAGATGCACTATTCCAACGCCGGCATCGCCGTGGCCGGGATGGTCATCGAGACGCTGACGGGCAAGAGCTACGCCGAATACGTCACTGAGAACATCCTGAAGCCGCTTGGCATGGACCAGACTTCGTCCGGCCTGGCACCGGGCATTGCCGATCGGCTGGCGCCGGCCGACATGTGGACGCTGGAAGGCGACAGTCAGGCCCCCGTGTTCGACCTTGGCGGGCCACCGGCCGGCAACATCTATTCCACCATTGGCGACATGGCGCGCTATGCCCAATGCCTGCTGCGCGGAGGCTTCGCGCCAGACGGCCAGGTCATCGCATCACCTGGCTCGCTGCGCGAAATGTGGGTGCCGATCGGCAAGCGCGCCTCCGGCGAAAGGGTAGCGAATACCTATGGCCTGTGCTTCGGCGTTGGTGATGTCGACGGTTGGACGTCGGTGGGACATGGCGGCGCCGTCTATGGCTATTCCTCGCAGATGATCCTGCTGCCAGCCGCCGGGGTTGGCGTGCTGATCTTCTCGACACTGGATTTCTCCAACCAGATCGGTGCGCGGCTGGGTGTCGAGGGCCTGCGCATCGCGCTGGCCGAACGCCACATGGGCGCGCTGCCAGTGCGACGTCAGAGCCTGTCCCCTGTTGCCGCCGATCAACTCGCGGCACTTCCCGGCCATTACCGGAACGAAACGTCCGGCGAGATCGTCGAGGTCAAGGCAAGGGCTGAAAAACTCTATCTGATGGGCGAAGGCGTGCCGTTGCAGATCCGCCCCATCGCCGGTTCGGATTTCACCATAGACGGACGCATTTACGGTCGCGGCGCCGAGTATCCGCATATGAACCTGTCGTTTCCCGCAGCGGGCAGGCTGGTGTGGAAAGGGGCGGACTGGTCGCGCATCGATGCACTGCCAGCCGAGACGGTGCCAGCCGAGATCGCGCCGCATCTCGGCGAATACGGTCCTGATTTCAACATCACCTATCTGAGCTACAGCCATGGCGAGCTGAAATGCCTGATCGAGTATTTCTGCACGCACAGCTGCGAGCCCATTCAAGCCGGGCGCTTCCGCATGCATGGCCTGCTCTATGAAGAGGAGGTCCTCGAACTCGATGCCGTTGACGATCATGGCCGGCGTGGCATCCGGGTCGGCCCGATGTTCCTCGAGCGCCGGCACGCCCCGGCGGCAATCGCTGGCTGAACGGGAGAGCGCGAATGGCAACGCCGGTCACCATGGAATCGCCGTTGGGCGCCCGCATGCGCATCAACGGCCGCGACGTCGATTATTTCTGCGGCACAAGCTACTTCTGCCTGCACGGCCACCCCGAGGTCATCGAGGCCGCCTGCGCCGCGACGCGGCAGTTCGGCATGGGACCGGGGACGCTGGCGCAAATGCAGGTCTACAACGATCTCGACCAGCGGCTTCGCGCATGGTTCGGCACGGAACAGGTCGTGGCGATGATTTCCGGCTACACCGGGCCGATGGCCCTGTTGCAGGGCCTGCGCGACGATTTCGACGTCGTGTTCATGGATGCCGCGACCCATTACAGCAGCCGCGATGCCATTCCGACGCTTGGCAAGCCGGTCCACGGCTTTCGCCATCTCGATGCCGGCAGTCTTGCCGAGCAGTTGTCGAACCATGTGAGGCCTGGCCAGCGCCCCGTCATTGTCGCCGACGGCGTGTTTCCTTCAACCGGCGCTCTGGCGCCGCTGGAAGACTATCGCAAGGCGATGGCGCCCTATGACGGCGCCCTGCTCTGCATCGACGACTCCCACGGCGTCGGCGCCATTGGCGCGGGCGGGCGCGGTTCGCTGGAGCATGCCGGGCTGGAGACGGAAGGCAACTATCTCTCCGGCACGCTGAGCAAGGCATTCGGTGCACTTGGCGGCATCATCCCAGGCGACACGGCGCTAGCCGAGAAGGTAGGCAGCAACGCCATGATCATGCGCGGCGCCTCGCCACCACCGCCAGGCGCCGCGGCGGCAGCCAACGCCGCCTTGCGCATCCTGGCGACGACGCCACGGATGCGCTCCGACCTGATCCGCAATGTCGGCCATATGCGCGGCGGCTTGCGCAAGCTTGGTTTCGATGTCGCCGACACGCCGGTCCCCATCGTCTCGATCCGGGGCGCTGTCGATTTCGATGCGCTGCAAGCTAGGCTCGATGAGCGTGACATTGTCGTCAAGGTGACGAAAGCATCCGGATATTCCGACGCTCCCGACGTGCCGATGATGCGGTTGGCGGTGTTTTCAGAGCATTCGCCGGAGCAGATCGAACGGCTGTTGTCGTCGATGGCCGAGCTTCTATAAAAATACGGGAGGACAGACAATGAAAGTATTCATCAGCGCCGACATCGAGGGCACCGCCGGTATCACCGACTGGGACGAAGCCAGGAAGGGCAACCCTGATTACGCCGAGTTCCGCGAGTACATGACCGATGAACTGGTCGCGGCCTGCGAGGGGGCGAAGGCGGCGGGCGCCACGGAGGTGGTGGTGAAGGACGCGCATTCTTCGGCACGCAACCTCATCCTGTCGAAACTGCCCGACTATGTCCGCATCGTGCGCGGCTGGAGCGGCCATCCTGACATGATGATGTTCGGCATCGACGCCAGCTTCGCCGCGGCACTTTACACCGGCTATCACAACAAGGCGGGGACCGACACCAACCCGCTGGCACACACCTTCACCCGCACCGTCTCGCGGCTGCTGATCAATGGCGAGGTCGCATCGGAATATACACTGAACGCACTCTGTGCGGCGCGCTACGGCGTGCCGTCGGCATTCCTCAGCGGCGATGCCGGCATGTGTGCCGAGGCGAGGACACTGGTGCCGGCCATCGGCACGGTGGCGACCAGCGAAGGCTTTGGCCCGGCGACCTCATCGCTGACGCCGGGCGCTGCCGTCAAAGCCATTCGTTCCGGAGTTGAAGCTGCGTTGTCACGCGACCTTTCGGCCTGCCTGCCGAGGCTTGCCGATGAGTTCGAATTGGTGGTCGAATACACCACGCCGGTCGAGGCCTACAATGCCAGCTGGTATCCGGGCGTCGAACACTTGGCGGCACGCACGCTGCGCTTCAAGGCCGCCGATTTCTTCGACATTCAGCGAGCGGTGCGTTTCATCGTCTAGGATCGAGCCATCGGCCTGGATCGGTTCTCCGGCAGGCGCAACCCGACGATCACTTCAGTGGCCTCTTGTCCAGCTTCCTGGCCAGCGTGCGCCTGTGCATGCCGAGGCGGCGGGCGGTCTCGGAAATGTTGAAATCCGTCTCCACCAGCGTCTCGTGGATTCGTTCCCATTCCAGGTTCTTGATCGAGGTCGAACGGCGCGTCAGCGGCACGGACGCGTCGCCTTCGGCCTTGGCGAAGGCAGCTTCGATGTCGTCGGTGTTGGCGGGCTTGGCCAGGTAGTGGCTGGCGCCGAGCTTGATTGCTTCGACCGCTGTGGCAATGCTGGCAAAGCCTGTCAGCACGACAATGCTGGTCTCGGGATCATGTTCGTGCAGCGCCTTGACGCACTCCAGCCCCGACCCGCCGGCAAGCTTGAGATCGACGACGGCATACCGGAACGCAACAGTGCCGATGAGCGAAAGGACGCCGTCGACGCTCTGGCAAATGTGGGTCTCGTAGTCGCGCCGCTCGAAGGACCGGCGCAGCGCGTTCGCGAAGGCAACATCATCCTCGACGATCAGCAATGTGCGCTTAGTGGGCATTTTTCTCTCCTGCGGACAGAGCCGTCAGCGGCAGGCGCAGCGTCACAGAAGCTCCTCCCTCGGATCGGTTTCTGACGGCAACGGCGCCACCCAGCTTGCGGATGACGTTGACGACGAGAAACAGCCCGAGCCCGCTGCCGGGGCGGTTCTTGGTCGACGTGTAAGGCTTGCCGAATTCCGCCAGCATGGATTTTTCAAATCCCGGGCCCGCATCGACGACTTCGACGCCAAGATTGCCCGCCTGATGGCTGATGGTCAGCCCGACCCAATGCGGCGACGCTTCAAGCGCATTGTCCAGCACGTTGAACATTACCTGTTTCAGCGCAGGGTCGGACACGATCTCCTGGTTGGAACCGAAGCGGTTGGTGTATTCGAAATTCTGAGGCAACCGCGCCGATTTCCACTCCTCCACGAGTTCTGCCCAGAAAGCGCCTACCGTGGTGCGAATGGTCCCCTCGCCGCGCAGTTCCCCCGACGACATCAGGATCCCCGAGACGATCTTCTTGCAGCGATCCAGCTGGCCCTGCATCTCCAGGATTTCCTGTGCCAGCTCCGGATCGGCCTTGAGGGCCGGCATGCGTTGCCAGTCGTTGAGGATGACCGAAAGCGTGGCCAGCGGCGTGCCCAGCTCATGCGCGGCGCCCGAGGCGAGCAGGCCCATCCTGACGATGTGATCCTCTTCCACGGATTGCTGGCGCAAGTCGGCCAGATGCGCATCGCGGGTGCGAAGATTGTGCTGCACCCGGGTGATGAACAGCACCAGCAGGGTCGCGGCCAGCACGAAGCAGATGAACATGCCCTGGATGTGCAGGTTGAACAGCCCGGCGCCATGTGTCTGCGGCAGGTCGATCGCGCGATAGAAGGTGGTGAGGGCGACGAAACAGGCGCTGGTGATCAGAACCAGCGCCCAGACGGACCAGGTCTCGAGCAGCACCGCTCCCAGAATGACCTGCAACAGATAGAGCGAGACGAAGGGATTGGACGCGCCGCCACTCAGGTAGAGCTGCACCGTCAGCGCGGCGACATCGAGCAGAAGCCCAAGGAAGAGCTCCGTGTTGGTGACGGCATCCTGACTGCTGTGCCGGCGCAGGCTGGCGATGTTGAGCCCGACCAGCAGCAGGATCACTACTGCCATCGGCATCAGCGGCAGGTCGATGCCAAGCAGGTAGTGAACAACCAGAATGGTCACCACCTGGCCGGCGACGGCGATCCAGCGCAACTGGATCAGAAGCAGGAAGTTCTGCTTGTTGGTTTTATCGTGCAGCGTCATTCAGGCCTCCGCCTGGCTGATACATTGGCGTCTTGCCGGCTCAAGCGGTGGTCCGATCCAGGCGCTGGCTGAGCCTGAGGGCCAGCAAGGTGCAGACCGCCCCCGACAGCAGATAGGCGCCCGACGAGATCAGCCCGAAATGGCTGGACAGGAAGAGCGCGACGATGGGCGCGAAACCGGCGCCAAACAGCCAAGCGAGATCCGAGGTCAGCGCCGCGCCGGTGTAGCGATAGGTCTTGGAGAAATTCGACGCGACCGCGCCGGAAGACTGACCGAACGACAGGCCAAGCAGGATAAAGCCCAGCACCATGAACATGGCTTCGCCGACGAAGCCACCATCGAGGAGTTGGGGCGCGAAGCCGCTGAATGCTGCGATGGCCACGGCGGAGCCGCCGAGCAGCGGCCAGCGCCCGACGCGGTCGGCGACGAAACCGGAGATCACGATCGCGGCAAGGCCGAAGAAGGCGCCGATGGTCTCGATGACCAGGAACCGCGCCGGCCCCTCGCGCGTGAACAGGAAGATCCACGACAGCGG
>JBDSLV010000596.1:0-8401 GCA_039916205.1 Mesorhizobium sp.
CGCAAGGGCGGCAAGGGCCGTCCGCCGCATGTGTTCGAGGCGGTCATTCCCGACAGCTATCGCGCGCCGGCCGAGTGGCCGCTTGCCGAACATGCCAGACGCTTTGCCGAAAGTGTCGCCGAGCAGATCGCCACGATGGCCAAGCAAGGCCACGCGCCGGGTTTCTTCCTCGCCGAATCGATCCCGAGCGTCGCGGGCCAGGTGTTCCTGCCTGACGGCTATCTCCGGGAAGTCTACGCGATGGTGCGGGCTGCCGGCGGCATCTGTGTCGCCGACGAGGTGCAGGTCGGCTTTGGCCGCGTCGGCAGCCACTGGTGGGCCTTCGAGGCGCAAGGCGTGACACCAGACATCGTCACCATGGGCAAGCCGATCGGCAATGGCCATCCGATGGCGGCGCTGGTGACGACCAGGGAGATTGCCGCGTCGTTCAACAATGGCATGGAGTATTTCAACACGTTCGGCGGCAATCCGGTGTCCTGCGCGGCAGGGCTCGCGGTGCTTGATGTCATCGAACGGGATGGCTTGCGGCAGAACGCGACGGAGATCGGCGACTATCTCATCGGCCGCTTCAAGGATTTGCAGGCACGCTACGAGATCATCGGCGATGTGCGCGGCCAGGGTCTCTTCCTTGGCATCGAACTGGTCGAGGACCGCAAGAGCAAGGCGCCGGCGACCGCGCTTGCCCGCCGCATCAATGACGGTGTCCGGGCGCGCGGCGTGCTGATCGGCACCGAGGGGCCGCATGACAATGTGCTGAAGATGCGCCCGCCCATGATCTTCAGCCGGGCCAATGCCGACCATCTCGTCGGCGTGCTCGACGAGACCTTCGCGGCGGTGCTGGCGGAAGGGCCGTAGGAGAAGCCGCGCGTCGCCGAGGCACCGCGCGGGCGAATTTTGACACGAACAGTTTTTGCGAACTTCCGGCGCCCTTGGCGCCGGCGGCAGGGAGAGGCTTTGCCTCATCAAGGGAGGAACATCATGAAACATGCATTCGCCACCGCGCTCTTGCTCGCCTCGGTCACCATGGCCGGGGCCGCGAGAGCGGACACATTCGACGTCGTCAAGCAGAGAGGTTCGATACTTTGCGGTGTCAGCCAGGGCGTCGCGGGCTTTTCGTCGCCCGATGACCAGGGGAAATGGAGCGGCTTCGACATCGATGTATGCCGCGCCGTGTCGGCCGCCGTCTTCGGCGACCCCGACAAGGTCAGCTATGTCCCGCTGTCGACCAAGGACCGTTTCACCGCGCTGCAGTCCGGCACGGTCGATATCCTGTCGCGGCAGTCGACCTGGACGCTGTCGCGCGACACCGGCATGGGCATCCATTTTGTCGGCGCGGCCTATTATGACGGCCAGGGTTTCATGATCCGCAAGAGCCTCAATGTGGACAGCGCGCTCAAGCTCTCGGGCGCCACGGTCTGCGCCGAACAGGGCACCACCACGGAGCAGAACGTCGCCGACTATTTCACCGCCAACAAGATGAAATACGAAGCGGTCGTCATCGATTCGGCCGACAGCATCATCAAGGCATTCGATAGCGGCCGCTGCGATGTCTACACCACGGACGCCTCCGCACTCTATGCGCAGCGGCTGAAGCTGACCGACCCCACTGCCTTCACCGTCTTGCCGGAGATCATCTCCAAGGAGCCCCTGGGCCCAGCCGTGCGAAAGGGCGATGACAAGTGGTTCGATATCGTGCGCTGGACCTTGTTCTCGCTGATCGAGGCGGAAGAGGAAGGCATCACCCAAGCCAATGCGGAAGCGTCGCTGCAATCGCAGAACCCGACAGTCCGGCGGTTCCTCGGCACCGACGGCGATAATGGCAAGCAGCTTGGGCTCGACCCGGCCTTCGCTTACAACATCGTCGCCAAGGTCGGTAACTATGGCGAGCTCTTCGATCGCAACCTTGGCCAATCCAGCCAGTTGAAAATCGCGCGTGGAATCAATGCCCTGTGGAATGCTGGCGGGTTGATGTACGCACCGCCGGCGCGCTGAGGCATCAGCCTTAGGCAACGCCTTTAGAGGGGCCTCTTATCCCGCAAGCGCTCACTCTGCCATGGGGGCGATGGTGCACGGTCTAGGTGCATTATCGCCCCTGTCGCTCTTCCAGCTGGATAGCTGGACTTAAACAATAAAAACGTTTTTATCTTTCTTGAAAACGTTTTTATCTGATGCTACGAGTCCTTCCGAGGGATCGTAACGGTCATGGCAGAGAGCAGAAAATCCGAACGCCGAGAGCTTTCGCCGACGATCAAGACGTTGGCGGCCCACACCGGCTATTCGATCGCCACCATCTCCAAGGCGCTGCGGGGTTCGCCCGTGGTCGCGCAGCCAACCAGGGACGCCATCGTCGCCGCCGCCCAGGAACTCGGCTATCAGGCCAATGCGCGCGGCATGGCATTGAGGACAGGCAAGACCTATCGCGCCGCGGTGCTGATGCCGATCACGTCGGCGGTTGGCTACGAATGGGACGGCGTCGAGTACACGCAGATCCTGAGTGGGATAAGCCAGGCGCTGGAGGACAGCGACTATCAGCTGTCCGTGCATGGGTTTCGGAGTTTCGACGACGCCTTTGACATTGCCCGCCGCCTAGTCGACCAGAGCGCCGCCGACGGCCTGATCTTCTCCGGTGTCCGGGCGGATGACCCGCGTATCGACATGCTGGTCGAGAGCGGCTTTCCGTTCGTCTCGCTTGGCCGTTGCCGCACGCCGCTCACCTATGCCCATGTCGATGTCGACAATGAGTGGGCGGCGTTTACCGCCACGGCCCGGCTGATTGCCGGCGGGCATCAGCGGATCGCTCTGATCAACGCGGATCGCCGTCTTTCCTACGCGCTGGACAGGATCGACGGATTCTCGCGCGCCTTCAACGAGGCGGGGCTTGCCGCATCGTCCGACCTGATCGCGGATGGCGACCTTTCCACCCGCTTCGGCCGTGACAGCGCGCTCAGGCTTCTTGGCTTGCCCAATCCGCCGACCGCCCTGGTGTGCATCAACGAGTCCACGACGCTGGGGGTTCTGTCGGCTTTGGGCAGCCTGGAACGGCGCGTTGGGGTCGATGTCGACGTCATCGCCTATGACGACATCAACGTCAGCGCCTACTTCACGCCGCCGATCACCACTTTCTACCAGCCTATCGAACTTCTCGGCCGCAAGCTCGGCGAGTTTTTGCTGCGGCGCATGGCGGGCGAGGATCCGGCAAACCTCACCCTGGTCTCCAGGCCTGAGCTCATCGGCAGGCAGCCGGACAATCTCGGCGGACAAAACCGCCGCTAATCATCAAAATGGGAGGAAGAGCATGAAGAAGATCTTGATCGGACTTGCGCTGGCGTTGTTGACAGCCGGCACCGCCAGCGCGGCGGACCTCGGCGGCAAGGTTCTGAAAGTGGGTTCGGATACCACTTCGCCGCCGATGGAAAGCGTCGACCCGGGCAGCGGCCAGATCGTCGGCTTCGATGTCGACGTGCTCAAGGCGGTCTGCGGCAAGATCAACTGCAAGGCAGAGTTTGTCACCACCGGTTGGGACGGCATCTTCGCGGCCCTCGACCAGGGCAGTTTCGACCTCGTCGCCTCCGGTGTCTCGATCACCGACGAACGCAAGAAGGCAATGGATTTCTCCGACCCCTACATCGTCAACAGCCAAGCCGTGCTGATGCGGGTGGAGGACGAGGGTCTTTCCGTCGATGACTTCAAAGCCAAAGGCAAGAAGCTCTCGGCGCAGGCCAACACCACCGATGCGCAGGTCGCCGAAGGCATCGTCGGCAAGGACAATGTTGTCGCCTATGACAGTTTCGCGGCTTCCGTCATCGCCTTGAAGAACAAGGACGTGGACGGCGTGGTGATCAACGGCGCCAACGCGGCCGCCTATGAAAAGGAATTCGCCGGCGAACTGGTTGTGCCGATCAGGGATCTCCAGTCCGATCCGCTAGGATTGGTCTTCCGCAAGGGCGACGAGAATGTCGCGGCCTTCAATGAAGGGCTGAAGGCGATCAAGGCCGACGGCAGCCTCGACGCGCTGATCGCCAAATACTGGGGCGCCAAGTAGCGGCTTGAAGAAATTTCGGCTCTGGCGCTCGCGCCGGAGCCTCGTCAAGGGAGGACGGGACC
This sequence comes from Mesorhizobium sp., assembly GCA_039916205.1. Lineage (GTDB taxonomy): Bacteria > Pseudomonadota > Alphaproteobacteria > Rhizobiales > Rhizobiaceae > Mesorhizobium. The sequence goes on from JBDSLV010000596.1 coordinate 4,105, forward strand.
GGATGCAGTTTCTGATGCGCCTGCGGCCCAGCAATCTGATCATCATCGCGGCGTTGCCGTTCATCGTCTATCTCTTTGCTTCGTCGGTTAACTACCAGCGTTCGCTTCGCGCCATCCTCGGCGTGGAGAACGGATCGTCCGCCTTCGTGCCCGGTTTCCTGGTGCTGGCCGTTGCGTTCGGCGCCGGCTTCGCCGTGTTCTTGATGTCGCGTGCTACGTCTGGGTCACCTCGTCTGGCGACGGTCGCCGCTGCCGTCAATCTTGTCGCCGCCGCAGCGCTTGCGGCGACCGGCCTGGTCTATCCCTTTGCCGCATCGGTGGTTGCGAACGCGGTCGATCCGTTTACTTCGGATCTGGTGGTTCAAGGCGTTACACCCCGGCGCCTGACTGAAGCCGCGGACCTGATGGTGCGCGGCCAGGCGGCCATCCTGTTATGGGTCTATCTCGGCCTGACGATCGTGGCCCTCGGTGCGTTCTTTATCGGAGCCCGCCTTCGGACCGGCAATCAGGTGCGGCGCTTCGCTCGCTTCGCGCTCGCGGCGATGAATGGCGCGGGGTTGGTGTTCATCCTGCTCTTCGCGCATATCGCGTTCGCCGCTGGCGTTGCCACGACGATCCGCGCCGCCATCGCCGCCTACGTGCTGGCGGCGATGATGGGGCTGCTCTGGGTCGGGCTCCTCAAGCTCAAATACAGCAAGCGGGCGGACCTGATCTGCATCGCGGCAACCATCCTCATGGTCTGCGCGTCGGCGTGGTTTCTGTTTCAGCCACGCGACGGCTATGTGCTCGCCGGCTCCCTCGCCGGCAAAGTTGGCGTGATATCAGGCACGCCGTCGGGAATACTGGGCGCCGTCCGCTATGGAGAATTTCCGGGCGGCCCCGACAGCGAGATACCACTGCGCACCTTTCGCGGCGCGCGCGAGGCGATCGACGCCATCGGCAAAATTCCTGATGTCAGCGCGGCGCTGGTTCCAGCGGCGATGGCGCCGGCTGGACTGCCGGTGCTGTGGCGGGCCGAGGCACTGAACGATCGCGACAAGGCGTTTGGGATCACGCTTGCCGTCCTGGCGATCGTGCTTGGCCTGCTGACCTTCGGCGGCCATATCCACCGCCGCCATCCGCTCTCCATCGGATCGGAATTCATCGTCGACACGATCCGCGGCATTCCAATGCTGGTCATCGTGCTCTATGTCGGCCTGCCGCTCGCCGGAGCGCTGAAGGACGCAACGCAGGGCGTGGTCGATCCGCCCAACCTGGTGCGTGGCATTGCCGCGATGGCGCTGGCCTATTCGGCCTATCTCGCCGAGATATTCCGCTCCGGCATCAACGCCATACCGGCGGGCCAGATCGAGGCCGCGCACAGCCTTGGTCTCAATGGCTGGCGCACCGCCCGGCTGATCGTGCTGCCGCAAGCCTTCCGCATCATCATCCCGCCGCTTGGCAACGAGCTGATCGCCATCCTCAAGGACACGTCGCTGCTGTCGATCCTGTCGATCCGCGACATCACGCAGCGCATGCGGGAATTCCAGTCGGCAAGCTTCCTGCCGTTCGCGCCCTACAATTCCGCCGCCATCTTCTACATTTTCCTGACCCTGGCCGCGGCAAGCCTCGTCAGCACCATCGAGAGAAAATATGACATCAAGCATCGATAACGCACGCCGGACCCTCGAAACGCGCGCTTCCGGACTGGTCTTTCCGCAAGGCTTCGTCTTCGGCGCCGCGACTGCCGCCTACCAGATCGAGGGTTCGCCTAGTGCCGACGGCAAGGGCGAAAGCATATGGGACCGGTTCTGCCGCGTCCCGGGGGTGATCGTGGACAGCTCGAGCGGCGATGTCGCCTGCGACCACTACCACCTCTGGCGGGAGGATATCGCCGTGCTGAAGGCGCTCGGCCTCGGCGCGTATCGCTTTTCCTTTGCCTGGACGCGGCTTCTCCCCGATGGCGGTGGTGAGGCCAATGCCAAGGGCATCGCCTTTTACGACCGGCTGATCGACGATCTTCTCGACGCCGGCATCGAGCCTTATGCAACGCTCTATCACTGGGACCTGCCGCAGGCGCTGCAGGACCGTGGCGGCTGGTATAGCCGGGAAACAGCGGCTGCTTTCGCCGACTATGCCGGGCTTGCCGCGCGCAGCTTCGGCGATCGCGTCAAGAAATGGACGACACTCAACGAACCCTGGACGTTCTGCTGGTCCGGCCATGCCTCCGGCGAGGACGCCCCGGGGTTGCGGGACGGCGTGAAAGGCGGCGTCGCCGCCAGCCACCACGCCTTGCTGGGACATGGTCTGGCCGTGCCGGTGATCCGGGCCGAGGTGCCGGATGCTCAGGTTGGTATCGTCTTCGATCTCAATGTGGCGGAGGCGGCCACGAACGATCCGCGCGATGTCGCGGCGACGCAACGCTTCGACGGTGCCCAGAACCGCTGGTTTCTTGATGCCGTCTTCAAAGGTGCCTACCCCAAGGATATGCTGGAACTCTACGGCGATCTGCTGCCGCCGATCCACGCACGCGACAATGAGATCATCGCCGCGCCGCTCGACTATCTCGGCATCAACATCTACCGCCGCTCTGTGATCGCGGCAGGCGACGAACTCGCGCCGCTCAGCTATCGCAGGGTGCAGCCTGAAGGCATCTATTCGGCGGTCGATTACGAAATCTGGCCGCGCTGCATGTACGACATCCTGCGCTACGTGAACGACCGCTATGCGCCGCCGGCGATCTATATCTCCGAGAACGGCGTCGCCACGAAGCCGGAGACCGTCGGCGAAGACGGGCATGTCTGGGATGACCTGCGCGCGGCCTACTATGTCGACCATCTCGAGCAGGTGGCGAAGGCAGCAGCCGAGGGCGTGCCCATGCGCGGTTATTTCGCCTGGACGCTGACCGACAATTTTGAATGGGCTTATGGCTACACGACGCCCTTCGGCATCACCCATGTCGACTTCGCCACGCAGCAGCGGCACATCAAATATTCGGGTGAAGTCTATGCCATGATCGCCCGGCAAGAGGCGGTGGCCGTCGCAAGGAGCGCCTGACTTGGCAGGTGAAGGGCAAGACGACCGCACCGTGCTGATAACGGGTGCCGGGCGCGGGCTCGGCCGTGAACTGGCACGGCAATACGCTGAGGATGGCTGGCGCGTCATTGCTTGCGGGCGCACCTGTCCGGCCCAGGGTCTCGAAGGCCGGGTCGAGTTCCAAAGCTTGGATGCCGCCGATCCGGCTTCCATCCATGACCTTGCCATGCGCCTTGCCGGCAGGCCGCTGGACGTGCTTGTCAACAACGCCGCCATTCGCAGCGAAACCAGTGGCCTGCACAGCTTCGACCCGGATGAATTCCTCAGGGTTGTGCGGACCAACACGCTTGGCCCGCTGTTGCTGGCGCGGGCGCTGCGGCTGAACCTTGTCGCCGGGCGCAGGCGGATCATCGCCAATATCGGCAGCCGCGCCGGTTCGATGGCGGAGGGATTGCGCGACGATTATGACGACGACTATGCCTACCGCTGCTCCAAGGCCGCGCTCAACATGGCTGGGGCCCAGCTGGCGCAGGATCTGCGCGTCGACGGCATAACGGTGCTGTCGCTGCATCCGGGCTGGGTGAGGACGGATATGGGCGGCGTTGAAGCCGACTTGGCGGCCGAGGACAGTTCACGAGGCCTGCGCACGATGATCGACAGCGCGACGCTTGAAGACAGCGGCTCATTCCGCACCTTTGATGGCAAACATATCGGATGGTAGCCTGACGGCGTGTCTGGGCCTCGATTTTGATGCCCGGTCTCGCTGCCTATCCCGCACTGGCGGTCTGCTGTATAGGCAGCCGCAAGGGCAAGGTTAGCCAGGCAACGACTGCCTGCCCAAGGGGAGCTTCCAAGGCCATGACTGCCTATGCATTCAACACGGACAACTTCGCCTTCGAGGTTTTCGCTGACGAGATCGTGGTGCTTGATGTAACCGAGGGGACGTATTTTGCCCTTGGTGGCTGGGCCGTCGAGATCTGGCCGGCACTGGCGGCGCGCCAGCCGGTGGAATTGATCGCCGACGCGATTTCGCAGCGCTACGGTGTTTCGACTTTTGTAATCGCGGATGAGCTTGCGCAACTGGTGGCAAAGCTGAAGGACGAGACGATCCTGCGCGACGCCGAACCCGCCGATGAACGCATGGCACTGGCGGATGTGCCTTCATCAGGTGATTTTCGACCGCTTTCCTTCGAGAAGCACGTCGACATGCAGGACCTTTTGACACTCGATCCGATCCACGATGTCGACCCGCAGAAGGGCTGGCCGAGTTACTGACCGGAGG
>JBDSLV010000597.1:0-7341 GCA_039916205.1 Mesorhizobium sp.
CCAAGGTCGACCCAGGATTGCCCGGCGCCGTAATTGTCCTTGACCCATTTGGCGGTGTCGTCACCGAGCGGCGTCAACAGGCCCTTGGATGCCAGGTCCTGGATCAGGCCCGGCTGCGGCAGCACGGCGATGTTGGGCGGGCTGCCGGCCTGCGTGTCGATGACGATCTGCTGTTCGTAATTCTCGGACGAGGAGTACTTGATCTCGGCACCAGTGGCTTCCGAGAAATAGTCGAGAACCGTGCGGACAAGGCCCTCGTCCTCGCCGCGCCACGGTCCGAAGATCGTCAGCGTCTCGCCCTTGAGGTCGACTTTCTTGAGCTCTTCGTAATTCGCCCAGTTGAAACGGGGATCTTCGCCCGGCTTGAACTTGAGTTCAGCTTGCGCGGGCGCGCCGAGGGCAAGTGTGGCAAACGCGGCGCCCAGTAAAAGCATTTTCTTCATCGGTATTCCTCCCAGTGGGTCACAAACACCGGACGGAACCTCCATTCCGCCCGCCGACGCCGCAGGACTGTGACTCAGTCAGAAAGGAACCGCAACTTTCGGAGAGTCTTCCAAAGCGCTTTGGCTTTTCTGATCTCGCCATTGAATCGATCGGAAGTCAAGAGGGAGATGGGCTAATCGATTTAAATTCAGCATTCGGATGTCAAAAAAGTGCGCTGCAACATGCTTTATGGCGGTGCAGCAGCAATTTTCGTTTCAAACTCAGCCAAAGCGCGTCTATGGTTGCGGCAGTCGGCCGGACCATTCGTGATGCCAAAGCCAACGTAAATTTAAAAGCGCTTTGAGGTTTGGAGGCCTCCAGTGAATCTCAAGCAACTCTCTCATATGCTGGCGCTTTCGCAGACCACGGTAAGCCGCGCCCTGAACGGTTATCCTGAAGTCAATGAGGAGACGCGCCGGCGGGTGATGGATGCCGCCAAGCGGCATGGTTATCGCCCCAACCCCAGCGCGCGCCGGCTGGCCACCGGCAAGACCGGCATGATCGGCTATGTCTTGCCGACCGGTGCCACTGTCGACATTGATCCGCATTTCGTCGAGTTCCTGTCGGGTCTTGGCGACTATGCCCGCTCACACGAGCTCGACCTCGTGCTTTCCCCCGCCGACGCCGATGACGAGGAGACGACCTACCGGCGCATTGTCGCCAACAAGCAGGTCGACGCCGTCTACATTTCCGCGCCCAGACCCGAGGACCGGCGCGTGGCGCTGGTCCATGCGCTTGGCATTCCCTTTATCGTCCATGGCCGCAGCGAAGGCCTGGATTTCGATTATCCTTTCACCGACATCGACAACGAGGGCGCCTTCCACGAGGCAGCTCGGCTGCTCATCCAGCTTGGCCACAGGCGTTTGGCGCTGATCAATGGCGACGATCGCGAGACCTTCGCCATTCATCGCGAGCGTGGCGTGCGCCGGGCTCTGGCCGCGAGCGGGCTGACGCTTGGCGAGCGCCACGTCTGTTCGCTGACCATGACCGAGGAAAACGGCTACCGCGCCGCAAGGCGCCTGCTGGAAGAAAGCGATGCGCCGACCGCCATCGCCTGCTCCAGCCTGATCATGTCGCTCGGCGTGGTGCGCGCCGTGCGGGACCTCGGCCTGAGCATTCCGGGCGACGTATCGCTGATTGCCCATGACGACGTCTTCCCCTGGCTGAGACCCGAAAACTTCTCCGTGCCGCTGTCGACAACGCGCTCGTCGATCCGGCTCGCCGGCGCCCGCGTCGCCGAGCGCCTGGCGGCGCGGATTTCAGGGCTGGAAGAGGGGGTCAGGGGCGAGGTCTGGCCGGTCGATCTGGTGGTCAGGGGATCGGTGGCTGGAGCGCCGGCTTAGGATCAAGGTCCAACTGCATCATCTTGCGGCATGGGTCGTGGGACAATGGTCTGCCTACACCTGCTCTTGATTTGGCTTTTGGAGGATGGCAACCAGTAAGGCAGAGCCGTCACTCAGTTCCTCAGGAACCACCATTTGCCCACATTCCCGTTCTCCGAAACGGACCCGATCCAGCATTCTGGCCCGCTGCCGAAGACGTCGGAGGTGGTCATCGTTGGTGGTGGCATCATCGGCGTGACGACGGCGCTTTTCCTGGCGCAGCGCAACATTCCGGTGACGCTGCTGGAAAAAGGACGCGTCGCGGCCGAACAGTCGTCGCGAAACTGGGGCTGGATCAGAAAACAGGGACGAGACGCCGACGAACTGCCAATCGTCATCGAGGCTATTCGGCTGTGGCGGCAGCTGGCGGAGGAATGCGGCGAAGACTTCGGGCTGAACCAGACAGGCGTGACCTACCTGGCGAACACCGACAAGGACATGGCCGGCTTCGAAGCGTTCATGAAGATCGCCGCGATCCACGAGCTCGACACTCGCCTCCTGGACGCGGACGAAACCGCGAAGCTCATCAAGGGCATGTCGCGCACGTTCAAGGGCGCGATGACGACGCCCTCCGACATGCGCGCGGAGCCCTGGTTGGCGGTGCCCGCGCTTGCCAGGCTTGCCGTACGAAAAGGTGTCAAGATCGTGGAGAATTGCGCGGCGCGAAGCCTCGAAATCGCGGGCGGCAGGATCAAGGGCGTATGGACCGAGGCAGGATACATCGAGACCTCCAGCGTGTTGGTGGCGGGCGGCGCGTGGTCGTCACTGTTCCTGAGGAAACACGGTGTCTCGATCCCTCAACTCAGCGTTAGGGTAACCGTGGCCGCGACAGAGCCCATGCCCGAAATCCATGATGGCGCCGCGGCTGACGAGCACATCGCTTTCAGACGCCGGCAGGATGGCGGATATACGCTCGCCCCCGGAGGCAGCCATTTGCTTTATGTGGGCCCTGACGCATTCCGGCACGTCACGAAATATCTTCCCGCTCTCAGGGCTGATCCGCTGGGAACGCGTTACTCTCCCTTCGCTCCGTCAGGCTATCCGGACAGCTGGTCGACGCCGCGCGATTGGGCGCCTGACTCCCAGAGCCCTTTCGAAAGAATGCGGGTGCTTAACCCGGCGCCTGAACCCGCCGGTCTGCGTTCGGTGGAACGCAATTTCAGACGCCTTTTTCCAAAGTTCGAAACAGTGCGCTTGAAGGCAGGCTGGGGCGGCATGATCGACGCCATGCCCGACGTGGTCCCTGTCGTGGATCAGGTGCGGGCAATCGGTGGTCTGTTCGTCGCGACGGGAATGAGCGGTCATGGGTTTGGCATCGGACCTGGAATCGGACGCGTCGTTTCCGACCTGATCCAGGGAAACGAGACCGGGCACGATCTCAGCCGCTTTCGACTGGCGCGCTTTTCGGATGGAAGCCCTGTCCGGTTGGGTCCGGCGCTCTGAACCCTGGCTTAGTTCTTCGCCACTTCCGCCGCCTTCGTATCCAACAGCCCGTAGCCGAAATCATTGTCGCGCCCCTTGGGGCCGAGATCCTTGGCCGTTGCCGCCAGGGCCTTCTCGATGTCGTCGGCGGAACGGTCGGGCGCGGCGTGGATGAGGTTGGCGATGGCACCACTGACGATCGCTGCCGCGAACGAGGTGCCGGTGACCACGTCGGAGCCGGCGCCGCTCGGCGCCACCATCTCGACGCCGGGTGCGGAGATGAAGACATAGGCGCCGCGATTGGCCTGCGGCATCAACTGGTCCTTGGCATCGGTGGCGGTCACCGCGATGACGCCGTCGAAGGCAGCCGGGTAGCCATAAGGCGCCTTCGGTCCGTTGTTGCCGGCTGCAGCCACCAGCACGATGCCGAGGCCCCGGGCATTGCGGCAAGCGACGCCAAGCAGATCGTTCTTTGGGCCGACGAAACTCATGTTGATGATGCGGACATTCTGCTCCGCCGCCCAGTCCAGCGCCGCCAGGATGACATCCATGGTCGACTTGCCGCCTTCAAAGGCGCGCGCGTGGTAGATCTTTGCGCCTGGCGCCATGCCTTCGAGCGGACCGACGCCGGCGATCAGGCCGTCGATCGAGGTGCCGTGGTCCCGCTTCTCGATCGGCACGCCGGGCATGGCATCGAACTGGTCCGCGATGACGCCGGCGAGCGCCGGATTGGTGTCGTCTATGCCGGTATCGATGACGGCGACGCGGACATTCTCGCCGCTGGCCTGTTTCGCATCGAGCGTGATGCGGTCGAAGGCGTAGTTGACGATGCCAGCCGCCTGCTGCAGCGAATAGACATGGTTGGGTTCGCGCCGCTGGGTGCGGCCGTCGGCGGCAAGCTGCGCCAGCACCACGCCGACCGGGCGGCCGTCCGGAATGCCGAAACGCACCAACGTGGTGCCGAGCAGCCGTGACTGGCGCTGCGAGCGCACCTGCAGGCCGAAGGACGCGGCGATCTGCTGGACGGCATTCGCGTCGCCATCGACGGTCACCAGCACCTCGTCGGGCACGAATTCGCCGGTGACGGCACGCGGCGGCTCGGTCGCGATGAGGTCGGTCGGCGAGATGATCGGTCCACCGGGCGGCGTTGGCTCGGTTGGCGTCGTGCCACCGGCCTGATCGTTGCGCGGATTGGGCGTCGGCACAGGTGGCGGGGCCTCCGCCGGATTGGGGAACAGGTCGACGATCAGCGCCGGAAGAAAGACGGCGCCGGCTTGCGCCGCGCCATTGCCGGACGCTCCGCCGCCATCCTTGGCACAGTCGGCTCCGGAAGCGTCCTTGCCATTGACGCAGTCTGTTCTCGTTTGATCGAGGCTGGGGTCGTTGGTTTGCGTGAAGCCGGGCGCGGCGGCAATTGTCATCGCCGCCGCCACCAATACCGCAAATCGAATGACCGCCTTAGCCGCCATCAGCCGGTTTCCTTCCCTCGATCACAGTTTCAGAGAAAGGCTGGGCAGCAATAAGGCCGCGCAGCCTGTTATAGTCGGCAAGGGTCGCCGCCGGAATGCCGAGCTTGAAGATGCCGTCGGCTGTCGGGCCACCGATGATTTTCAGCTTGTTGTCGCCCAGGAAGGCGCTGATCTCGGACATCTTGGCATCCGGCTTAAACTTGACCAGCGCGAACGGCATTTTCGCCAGATCGTCTTCCGCGCCGGCAACCTCGAAGTCATTGCCTTTGCCGCCAGGTTGAACAAACGACTGCACCATGATCAATGCCAGCAGAACCGCTGCCGTTGCCCAGGCAACGCCTGCCGGCACCGCCATGAAGCGGCCCAGGGCCTGCGACAGCCACGACGGGCCTGCCTTGGCACGAACCGGTCCGGCCTCGGCATCGAGCGCCTTGGCGAAGCGGCTGAGCGCATCGGCTGGCGGACGGATCGCTTCATTGGCGGCCATGGTGCCGGAGAATTCAGCCTCGGCCCCGCCAAGGGCTGCCATTGCCACCGGGTCGCTCGCCAGCCATTGCTCGACGGCTTCGAGGTCCGCGCCTTCCAGCGAGCCGTTCAGGTAGAACGGCAGCAGCGTTTCCATTTCATCACGGCGCGACATCTTTTCAGAGCCATTCATATTTTCGGGGACACTCATGGCCACCCCCTGTCGTAACCGGCGGCCTTAAGGGCCTCGCCGAGCTTCTTGCGGGCGTAGAACATTCGGGTCTTGACCGTGGCAACCGGGATGTCGAGCACCTCGCCGATCTCGCTCACCGACTGTCCGTGATAATAGGCAAGGTCGATCACCACGCGGTGTTCCTCCGGCAAGGCGTCGACAAAGCGCCGCAAGGCGGCGCCCTTGTCTTCCTTCATGGTGACGACTTCCGGCGTGTCGGCGCTGTCGGGCACCGCGGCGGCGGCCTCATCGTCGATCCAGTCTTCCTTCTTCTTGCGCAGCAGGGACAGCGCCTTGAAACGGGCGATGCCGAGCAGCCATGTCGAGACTTCAGAACGTCCCTCGAAGCCTGGGGCCTGTCGCCACAGTTCGAGAAACACCTCGTTCGCGATATCGTCGGCCATCATTTCCGATCCCGTCTGGCGCGCCACGAAGCGGTAGACCCGCGCGTGATGACGCATGAACAGGAGCCGAACGGCGGCTCTGTCGCCCTTCGCGACCCGGTCGACAAGGGCGCGATCTGTCTCCGTCGCTGCCGTCATGGCCGGTCGAGCCGCCTGGCTCCTGCTTGTTCAGTCGCTGATCGATCCAAAAAGGTTCATCCTTCCGCCAAGGAATTTTTGGAAGCTAGCCGAAGAGTGCTGAGGTTGCCAGAGGTGCATCTTTTTCCTTCTCCCCCTGTGGGAGAAGGTGGATCGGCGCGCAGCGCCGAGACGGTTGAGGGGTGCTGGACGGAATGAGACGGTGGTGTTTTCTGGAACACCCCTTGCATGTTGGGATAGCGGCTATTTGTGCAAGATAGCTGCACTCCCCGACAGATGGCCGTCCGCCGGGGAGTGGACGGATGGGACCGTACACCCCTTGGTTTGAACCGCGGATGAGCAAGGTCCATTCGTTCTCGCACTGTTCCTGAACAGATGATGGGGAGCGAGTCCCGCATGCAAGGCAAGGTATTGTCCGAACCGAATGCGACGCCGCCAGTCTATGCCGGCATCGACGTGTGTAAAGAGTGGCTGGATGTGTACGTCCATCCGGCCGGTGAGAGTTTTCGCGTGGCCAATGATGGTGCTGGCCTGCGGCGGTTGAAGCGCCTGCTCGGCGACCTCGAGGTGACGCGGGCGATCATGGAGGCGACATCCAAATATCATCGTGCGGCGCAGCGCTCGCTGCACGAGGCGGGTTTACATGTGGCCGTCGTCAACCCGCTGCGGGCTCGGCTCTTTGCCGAAGCCTGCGGCCAGCTTGCCAAGACCGACAGCATCGACGCCAGGCTGCTGGCGATGATGGCGGTCGCACTCGATCCTGCCGAGACGGTGCCTGCGTCGCTTGCGATGGAAGCGTTGCAGGAGATGATCGGCGCGCGCAGTGCCGCCAGCTCCGAACGCACTGCGCTCGTCAACCGCTTGGCGACACTCCAAAGCCCCTTCCTGCGTGCCGAGCTCAAGCGCAGGCTCCGAGCAATTGATCGGCATCTCGTGCGTCTCGTAGCCGAGACCGGTCGTCTGATCTCGGCTGACCCCACACTTGCCCGCCGCTACGCCATCTTGATCTCGATCCCGGGCATTGGGCCGACCACTGCCGCCACGCTGCTGGCTGGCCTCGCCGAGATGGGTACGCTCAACGCCAAGCAGGCGGCCATGCTGACGGGCCTCGCCCCTGTCGCCCATGACAGTGGCCCACGCCAAGGACGCCGCGCAATCAAAGGTGGACGCAAGAGCGTCAGAAACGCCCTCTACATGGCCGCTCTTTCGGCAAGTCGCTACAACAAGAACCTGGCCGTGTTCACCACACGGCTGCGCAAGGCGGGCAAACCTGCAAAGGTCATCCTCGTCGCCGTCATGCGAAAACTCGTCATCACAGCCAATGCGCTCGTTGCTCAGGATCGTAT
>JBDSLV010000598.1:0-4027 GCA_039916205.1 Mesorhizobium sp.
ATGCGCGACAAATGCTTCTCGTGCTCGGTTTCGGAGACCGTCAGGCTTTCGATGTTGTAGCCGCGCCCCGAAAACAGGCCGATGACCCGGGCAAGCACGCCCGGTTCGTTGTGGACCAGCACGGAAAGCGTGTGATTTTCCGGCTTCTCCGTTTCCTTGGCGATGAAGTAGGCGGAACCGGTCGGTTGTAGCTGTGCGTTCATGACATGAATCTCGATTTCAAACTCTTGATCTAACTATCTGTTTGCGCACGGCGTCTTGCGACAAGCCCTGCCTCGGCTTGTGGCTAGACCAGTTCCCTGCCCTTGGCGTCGATGGCATTGGCCACCGCCTCGTCGGTCGCCTCGTCGGGCAACAGCATCTCGTTATGCGCCTTGCCTGACGGGATCATCGGGAAGCAGTTGGCGAGCGTCGCCACCCGGCAGTCGAACAGTACCGGCTTCTTCACCGAGATCATCTCCTTGATGGCATCGTCCAGCTCGCCTGGCTTTTCGCAACGAATGCCGTGGCCGCCATAGGCTTCGGCCAGCTTGACGAAGTCGGGCATTGCCTCGGTGTAGGAATGCGACAGCCGGTTGCCGTGCAGAAGCTGCTGCCATTGCCGCACCATGCCCATGTACTGGTTGTTGAGGATGAAGATCTTGATCGGCGCATTGTGCTGCACCGCCGCGCTCATCTCCTGCATCGTCATCTGCACCGAGGCGTCGCCGGCAATGTCGATGACCAGTGCGTCAGGGTGCGCGATCTGCACGCCGAGCGCCGCAGGCAGGCCATAGCCCATCGTGCCCAATCCGCCAGAGGTCATCCAGCGGTTCGGCTTCTCGAAATGATAATGCTGTGCCGCCCACATCTGGTGCTGGCCCACCTCGGTGGTGATGTAGGTGTCCATGTCCTTGGTCAGTTCGTAGAGCCGCTCGATGGCGTATTGAGGCATGATCACGTCGTTGTTCATCTTGTAGGCGAGCGAGTCCCGCGCGCGCCATTTGGCGATCTGCTCCCACCAGGGATAGAGCGCCTTCTTGTCGGCCTTGGCGCTCGCACGCCACAGCCGCACCATGTCCTCGAGCACGCGGCCGACATCGCCGATGATCGGCACTTCGGTGTGGACGTTCTTGTTGAGCGACGACGGATCGATGTCGATGTGGATCTTTCGCGAATTGGGCGAGAACGCGGTCAGCCGCCCGGTAATGCGGTCGTCGAAGCGCGCGCCGATGCAGATCATCACGTCGCAATCATGCATGGCCATGTTGGCTTCATAGGAGCCGTGCATGCCCAGCATGCCCATCCAGTTCTTGCCCGATGCCGGATAGGCGCCGAGCCCCATCAAGGTCGAGGTGATTGGGAAGCCGGTCAGGTCAACCAGTTCGCGCAACAGATGGCTCGCTTCCGGGCCGGAATTGATGACGCCGCCGCCTGAATAGATGATCGGCTTCTTGGCGCCGGCCATCAGCTCGACCGCTGCCTTGATCTTCTCCAGGTCGCCCTGGACCTTGGGCTGGTAGCTGGTGCGCGGCGCGATCTGCGGCGGCACGTAAAAACCCTTGGCGAACTGCACGTCCTTCGGGATGTCGACCACGACCGGGCCAGGACGGCCAGTCGTCGCGACATGGAAGGCTTCGTGGATGGTCGCGGCCAGCTCGTTGACATCCTTCACCAGCCAGTTGTGCTTGGTGCAGGGGCGCGTGATGCCGACGGTATCGCATTCCTGGAACGCGTCCGAGCCGATGAGCGAGGTCGGCACCTGACCGGTCAGGCAGACAAGCGGGATCGAATCCATCAACGCGTCCTGCAGCGGCGTCACCGCATTGGTGGCGCCCGGGCCCGACGTCACCAGCATGACGCCGGCCTTTCCGGTCGAGCGTGCATAGCCTTCGGCCGCATGGCCGGCGCCCTGCTCGTGGCGAACCAGGATGTGCTCGACGTCGTCCTGCTGAAAGATTTCGTCATAAATCGGAAGTACGGCGCCGCCGGGATAGCCGAAAACATGCTTGACGCCGTTATCCTTCAGCGCCTGCACCACCATTTCAGCGCCTGTCATTTCGCGCCGCTCGTTCTGTCCGTTGCTCATCGGTCTGGTCCCGTACTGTCGCCACTTGGGCGTTGCTGGTCGTTTAGTCGTGTTTTGGGCAATAAAAAAGGCCCCCGAGGGAGCCTGTGTGTTGCGCATGGGGGGATTTCGCCCGGCGGTTACACCGCCTTGCCCACGCGCTTTCCTACGAGAATGAGTGCCTTTTTCATGGTCGCGGACACTAAGGGCGGGAAAGGCGGCCTGTCAACGGGAAAAATCGCGGCGGCGACATCATCAAAAATGACGGCGGACCATGATGGCCTCATCGCCAAATGTCGTGCCGTACCTCACCCCTTGGAATTTGGAACGTTCGACAGAATGCCTCGGCCACGGCGTTTCCAAACCTGCGTCGTGACCGCGTTTGGCGGATAAGCCCTTGAAACCACGCGAAACTATGGTGGGGCGTGACGAAGCCCGCCATCTCTGCCGATACTTGATCGCCTGGCTGGCAAGTTCGGAGGAGCCGCCATGACGATCTGGATTTCACGGGAGGAACGCTGATGCTCGACAAGGCCCCAAACAAGAAACTGTCCGACCTGCTCGATACATTCGGTGCCGCCCTGGCCGCCAACGACATCGAGAAAGCAGTCGGCTGTTTCCAGGAAGATTGCTACTGGCGCGACCTCGTCACCTTCACCTGGAACATCAAGACCATGGAAGGCCGCGATCAGGTTCGCGACATGCTGAAGAGCCAGCTGTCGAAGACCAAGCCATCAAACTTTGCCATCGCCGCGGGCGAGGATGCAACGGAGAGCGACGGGTTGATCGACGGCTGGATCAGCTTCGAGACGGATGTGGCGCGCGGCTTCGGCCATATCAGATTGAAGGACGGCAAGATCTGGACGTTGTTGACCAGCATGGTCGAGCTGAAAGGCCATGAGGAGCCTGCAGGCTTTGCCCGGCCGATGGGCGCGAAACACGGCTCAGGCAAAAACCGCCCGACCTGGAAGGAAGAGCGCGAGAAGGAAGCCGCCGAACTCGGCTTCAAGACGCAGCCTTATACAGTCATCATCGGCGGCGGCCAGGGCGGCATCGCGCTCGGCGCGCGGCTGCGCCAGCTCGGCGTTCCCACAATCATCATCGAGAAAAACGAACGCGCCGGCGACAGCTGGCGCAAGCGCTACAAGTCGCTCTGCCTGCACGATCCGGTCTGGTACGACCACCTGCCTTATATCGATTTCCCCAGGAACTGGCCGGTCTTCTCGCCCAAGGACAAGATCGGCGACTGGCTGGAAATGTACACCAAGGTGATGGAGCTGAACTACTGGTCGTCGACCGAGGCCAAGAGCGCGTCCTATGACGACATGAAGAAGGAATGGACCGTTGTCGTCCACCGCGACGGCAAGGACATTGTGCTGAAACCCAAGCAACTGGTGCTGGCCACCGGACAATCCGGCAAGGCGAACCTGCCGAAATTCAAAGGCATGGAAACCTTCAAGGGCGATCAGCACCATTCGTCCAAACACCCCGGCCCCGACGCCTATGTCGGCAAGCGGGCGGTCGTCATCGGCTCGAACAATTCCGCCCATGACATCGCCGCCGCGCTCTGGGAGGCTGGCGTCGATATCACCATGGTGCAACGCTCGACCACGCATATCGTCAAGTCCGACACGCTGATGGAACTGGGGCTTGGCTCTCTCTATTCGGAGCAGGCCGTGCAAAGCGGCATGACCACCGCCAAGGCCGATCTCGTCTTCGCCTCGCTGCCCTACACGATCCTGCACGAATTCCAGATCCCGGCTTATGCAGAGATGAAGAAGCGCGACGCGGCTTTCTACAAGGGGCTGGAGAAAGCCGGCTTCATGCTTGACTGGGGCGACGACGAATCCGGTCTGTTCATGAAGTATCTCAGGCGCGGTTCCGGCTACTACATCGATATCGGCGCTTCGCAGCTGATCATCGATGGCGCCATCAAGCTAAAAAGCGGCGTCGACGTGAAGGAGATCAAGGCGCATTCGG
>JBDSLV010000599.1:0-2842 GCA_039916205.1 Mesorhizobium sp.
TCCAGCGCGACAAGGACTATATCGTCCGCAACGACGAGATCGTCATCATCGACGAGTTCACCGGCCGCATGATGCCCGGCCGCCGCTATTCGGAAGGCCTGCACCAGGCGCTCGAAGCCAAGGAGCATGTGGCGATCCAGCCCGAAAACCAGACGCTGGCTTCCGTCACCTTCCAGAACTACTTCCGCCTCTACAAGAAGCTCGCTGGCATGACCGGCACGGCGCTGACCGAGGCCGAGGAGTTCGGCAACATCTACAATCTCGACGTCACCGAGATCCCGACCAACCTGCCGGTCATCCGCAAGGATGAGGACGACGAGGTCTACCGGACGGTCGAGGAGAAGTACAAGGCGATCGTCAAGGAGATCCGCGAGGCCAGCGACAAGGGCCAGCCGACGCTGGTCGGCACGACGTCGATCGAGAAATCCGAGCAGCTGGCCGAGCGCCTGCGCAAGGATGGCTTCAAGGACTTCGAAGTGCTGAATGCCCGCCACCACGAGCGTGAGGCGGCTATCGTCGCCCAGGCCGGCAAGCCCGGCGCCATCACCATCGCCACCAACATGGCTGGCCGCGGCACCGACATCCAGCTCGGCGGCAATGCCGACATGCGCATCGCCGAGGAGCTTGGCGACATGCCGGCCGGTCCCGAGCGCGAGGCCAGGGAAAAGGAAATCCGGGAGGACGTCGCTCGCTTGAAGGAAAAGGCGCTGGCAGCCGGCGGTCTCTATGTGCTTGCCACCGAACGCCACGAATCGCGCCGCATCGACAACCAGTTGCGCGGCCGCTCCGGCCGCCAGGGCGACCCCGGCCGTTCGAAATTCTTCCTGTCGCTGCAGGACGACCTGATGCGCATCTTCGGCTCCGAGCGCATGGACGGCATGCTGCAGAAGCTCGGCCTCAAGGAAGACGAGGCCATCATCCATCCCTGGATCAACAAGGCTCTGGAGAAGGCGCAGACCAAGGTCGAGGCGCGCAACTTCGACATCCGCAAGAACCTGTTGAAATATGACGACGTCTCCAACGACCAGCGCAAGGTGGTGTTCGAGCAGCGCATCGAGCTGATGGACGGCGAAGGCCTGACGGACATCATCACCGAGATGCGCGAGGGCGTCATTGACGAGATCGTCGCCAAGGCTATTCCCGAAAACGCCTATGCCGAACAGTGGAACGCCGCCGGCCTCAAGGCCGAGGTTACCGAATTCCTCAACCTCGATCTGCCGATCGAGGATTGGGTCAAGGAAGAAGGCATCGCCGAGGACGATATCCGCGAGCGCATCACCCAGGCCGCCGACGTCGCCGCCAAGGAGCGCGCCGACCGCTTCGGCCCCGAGGTCATGACCTATGTCGAGCGCTCCGTGGTGCTGCAGACGCTCGACCATCTGTGGCGCGAGCACATCGTCAATCTCGACCATCTGCGCTCGGTTGTCGGCTTCCGCGGCTACGCCCAGCGCGATCCGCTGCAGGAATACAAGGGCGAGGCATTCGAGCTGTTCCAGGCCATGCTGGGCAACCTGCGCCAGGCCGTCACCGCGCAGCTGATGCGCGTCGAGCTGGTTCGCCAGGCCGCCGAAGCACCGCCTCCGGAAGCGCCTGACATGTTCGGCAGCCACATCGACGGCACCACCGGCGAGGACGATTTCGAGGGCGGCGAGACTGCCCTCCTGGTTCGCCAGGAGCAGAACGCCGTTGTCGCCCCCGAGGACCGCGATCCGAACAACCAGGCAACCTGGGGCAAGGTCGGCCGCAACGAAGCCTGCCCCTGCGGCTCCGGCAAGAAATACAAGCACTGCCACGGCACGTTCGCCTAGTATCCACGAACGCAGGCGGACATCGCCGCTCCCGACAACCAAGCCCCGCTATAGCCAAGCGGGGCTTTTTGTTGTTCTCAGGGAAGACATTCCATGCTGGCGGACTATCATGCGCCCAGTTCACGAACACTCGTCACGATCGCGCCGCAAAACATCGCCAGCTTCCTTGGGCCAAGTCTGAATGGCTCCCATGCGCGCCCGACGGGCTGACGCGGGGGCCACATCTCACCCAACCGTTTCTTAAGGTGTCTTTGATACACCAAGGCTGAAAAAGAGGCGGAAAACGGAGAGTCATCGGGGTGCGCTTTTCCGCGGCCACGACAGCCGGGCGATTTTTGCCGCAGCGTTTGGCGCTGCGCATGAAGCCGCTGCTTGGCCTCATTGATGCCGTGCTGTTCACCGCGGACGAACGCGGCGAGGCCGGCCGCATGTCGGTCATCGCCTTCTCCATCCGCATCGTCAGCGCCGTCATCGCCTTCATCAGCCAGGTGCTGATGGCGCGCTGGATGGGCTCGTTCGAATACGGCATCTTCGTCCTTGTCTGGGTGACGATGGTGATCGTCGGCAACCTTGCTTGCCTCGGCTTCCACACCTCTGTCATCCGCTTCATCCCCGAATACCGCGAGCGCAACATGTTGGCCGAACTGCGCGGCATCGTGCTGGCCAGCCGGCTGTTCGTGCTGATCGCCTCCACGGTCATCGCCGGACTTGGTGCGCTCGGCGTCTGGCTGGCCGCGCCATGGATCGAGAGCTACTATGTTCTGCCCTTCATCCTCGGCGTCATCTGCCTGCCGATGATTGCCATGTCGGACCTTTTGTCGGGGCTGGCGCGCGCCAACAGCTGGGCGCTGTTCGCCTTGTCGCCGACCTATCTGGTCCGGCCCGTGCTGATCCTGGCGTTCATGGCGCTGATGCTGATGGTCGGCTATGCCCCTGACGCCAAGACCGCGATCTTCGCTTCGATCGCCGCCACCTACGTCACCACGCTTGGCCAGCTCATAGGCGTCAGCCGCCGCATCGAGAAAACTATCCCC
>JBDSLV010000600.1:0-18689 GCA_039916205.1 Mesorhizobium sp.
AGCCGCTTGGTGCCGGTGACGCGCACGCCGACCGAGGCTGCCGCATCCTCATTGTCGCGGATGGCGCGGATCGCGGCACCCGTGCTGCCGCGCAGCAGGCCGAACAGGATGGCGAGCAGGGCGGTCATCGATGCCAGTGCGAGCCAGTAGATCGTCGCCCGCCTTGCACCTGCATCATAGACGTTGAGCGAGATCAGCGACGTGCCGGTTTCGCCTTGCACCAGCCGGTCGAGATTGACCAGAAGATGCGTCAGCGCCGCGATCACCCACATGCCGATGGCGAACTCACCATTCCTGAGCCGCAGCATGAAAAAGGAAAGCGGCACCGACACCAATCCAACGACAATGCCCGAGGCGAACAGCGCCGCGAACGGATTGAGGCCGGCGTCGGCGAGGCGGATGGTGAAATAGGCGCCGAGCCCGAAGAACACCTGCTGGCCGACCGAGACCAGTCCGCCGAAGCCGGCGAGCGCGTTCCACATCGCGGCCAGGATCACATAGATGAACAACGCCGTCATTCGGTCGACCGCGCCGGCCGAGAGGAATTGCGGCGCGATGGCGAGCAGCGCGATGATGACCGCGACGGCGAAAGCGGCGATCCGGGAGGTGGCGGTGCCGCGTTCGATGACTGGCGAGGTCGAGACAATGCTCATGGCGCGCTCCGGGGAGCCAGGCGCAACAGGCCACGCAGGCCAAGGCCAGACGTCGAGAGCCGCACGAAAAGCACCAGCAGGAACACCACATGGCCGCCGATCAGAAAGCCTTGCGGATGCACTTGCGCGCCCAGCGTCTGGGCGAGCGCCAGCACGATGCCGCCGATCAGCGTTCCCCACAGCGAGCCGGCGCCGCCGATGACGGCGGCTTCAAAGGCAAACAGCAGTTGCGGCGCGCCGGCATAGGGATCGAAAGTGGCGCGCATGCCGAGAAACGCACCGGCGATACCGACGGTGACCATGGCGATGGCGGCGGCAATGGCATTGGCGCGGCGTGCATCGACGCCGACCAGCCCGGCGGTATCAGGGTCCTCCGAGGTGGCTCGGATCGAGCGGCCAAGCTGAGTGCGGGTCAAGAACAGCTGCAGTCCGCCCAGCAGGATGACGGCGGTGGCAAACATGATCACCGCCAGCTTGCCGACATAGATGCTGCCCGGCCATTCCCAGGAATCATAGGAAAGGCTGCCGATGAAGGGTGCCAGCGAGCGCGTGTTGGCGCCGAACTGCTGGAAGAGCAGATTGTCGATGACGATGGCCAGTCCGAATGTGGTCAGGATCGGCAGCAATGCGCCGCCGCGTGCGCTGCGCTCGAGCAGGAAACTCTGTAATGCCCAGCCGATCGCCGCCATCAGCGGCAGCACGATGAGCAGGCCAAGGAACGGCGAGATGTGGAAATGCGAGGCCATCAGCCACAGCGCGAAGGCCGCGAACACGGCAAGGCTGCCATGCGCGAGATTGATGATGCGCATCACCGAAAACATGAACGACAGGCCGCAGGCAATCAGCGCGTAGTAGCCGCCGAGCAGCACGCCCTGGATGATCTGGTTGCTCATGCGGAAACGCTCGCGGCGCTGTTCTTGTAAAGGCCGAAATAGGCCTTGGTCACGGCGTCGCGCGAAACATCTCGCGATGAACCTTCAAGCGCCACACGGCCTTCCAGCATGCAGATGACCTTGTTGGAAACGGACAGCGCACGGTTGAGGTCCTGCTCGACCAGGATGATGGTCGTGCCGGACGCCATCAGCCCTTTCAGTGAGGCATAGACGCGGTCGACGATGAGAGGCGACAGGCCAAGCGAAACCTCGTCCAGCAGCAGCACCTCAGGATTGCTCATCAGCGCCCGGCCGATCGCTGTCGCCTGCTGCTCGCCGCCTGAGAGATGCCCTGTCCTGGAACGGCGGCGGGGCTTCAGGTTCGGGAACATCTCCAGCACCTTGTCGACGCTCCAGTCGCCGGGACGCCCAGCTGTCTTGCCAAGCAGAAGGTTCTCTTCGACGGTCATCTGCACGAACAGCTTTCGCCCCTCCGGCACCAGCGCGACGCCCATGCCGACGCGTTTGTGGGATGGCACGCTGGTGATGTCGGTGCCGCCCAGAAGAACACGGCCAGCCGACGGCTGGTGGGCGCCGGCGATCGCCCGCAGCAATGTCGTCTTTCCGGCGCCGTTGGCGCCAACCAGCGCCAGCGTTTCGCCGCGCTCGATGCTGAAGCTGACGCCGCGCACCGCCTGCAGCAGGCCATGCCGTACAACGAGGTTCTCGACCGCCAGGATGCTCATTTGGGGCCTCCGCCGAGATAGGCGCTGATCACTTGCGGATCGGCCATCACCGCCTGCGGCTCGCCGTCGGCGATGATCTTGCCGGCATCCATGCAGATCAGGCGCTCGGCCACCTGCAGCAGAATATGCACGATGTGCTCGATCCAGACGATGCCGATCTTGCGGCGGCGCAATTCCTTGATTGTGTCGACGAGTTCCCCGGCTTCACCGTCGGTCAGCCCACCGCCGATTTCGTCCAGCAACAGCAGCGTCGGCCGTGCCGCCAGCGCCCGTGCCAGCTCCAACCGTTTGCGGTCAAGCAGCCCGAGCGTCTCGGCGCGCCGGTTGGCGACGCCCAGCATGCCGCATAGTTTGAGCGAGCCGAGTGCTTCCTCATAGGCCTCGTCCCGGCTCAGACCCGCGCCGTGCGACGCAGCGACGAAGACATTCTCGAAAGTGGTCATGCCGCTGAAGGGCTTCGGCACCTGATGCGTGCGCACCAGGCCGAGCCGGCAGCGCTGTGTCGCCGGCAAGGGTGTCACGTCACTACCCTTGAAGCTGACCGCGCCGGTGCTTGGTGGAAACGCGCCGGCAAGCACGCTGAGCAGCGTCGTCTTGCCAGCCCCGTTCGGGCCGACGATGCCGACAGCCTCGTCCTGCGCCATGGCGAAATCGATATTATCCAGGACCACAAGCGCGCCGAAGCGCTTGTGGATGCCGGCGGCAGTGAGGATCGCCTGTTGTTGCGGATGGGTCACGAAGCGATCCTCGTCAGCGGTCCATCAGCCGTTGTAAGGCAGAAGCTTGGCTTCGACAGGCACTTTCGGGTCGGTGGCGTTCTCGGTCACGACATATTCGAGCGCGAATTTGCTGCCTTCCTTGGCGGCCACCCACTGCGTGCCGATGATCGGGCCGGGCGAGACATTGGGCACCGGGCCGCTGGTGAAGTCGACCTTGCCGATCATGGTCTCGGTCTTGAGCGTGCTCAGCGCCTTGGCCACCGCCGCCTTGTCCTTGGCGTCGGTGCTGGCCTTCAGCGCTTCGAAGCCGGCGTCGAGCAACGACATCGAGGCGCCAAGCTGCTGCGTCCACTGCTTGCCGCTCGACGCTTCGTAGCCATCGGCCAGTTCGGTTCCCGAAACACCGGTCAACGGCGACTTGTAGGGGAAGGCCTTGTGCCAGTAGGCGGCGCTTGAAATCTTCGCGCCGAGTTCGCCCAGCGCCTCGATGTCGGACGGGAACAGGCCGGTCTTGGCAACCTGGCAAATCTTGATCTGCTTGATCAGGCCCTGCTGCGCCGCCTGCCGCCAGAACGCCGCGAAATCCGGCGGGATCGGGAAGGAGTTGAAAATCTCGACACCTTCCTGCTTGAACAGCGCGATCTGCGAGGAATAGTCGGTGGTGCCGGTCTCATAGGCGCCGGGATCGACGATGGTGAAACCTTGCTTTGCCAGCAGCGGCGCGAGATGGGCGCGGATGGCGTTGCCGTCAGCATCGTTGGGATACATGACGCCGACCTTCTTGTTGGTCTCGATCAGGTTCCATTGCGAGATATAGGCCTTGAAGAATTCCTCGACGCCGAAGCCGAAATGATAGGTCCACTTGAACGGCGAGGGGGCGCCGGGCTTGGCGCCACGGCCGAAATACCAGGCTTCCCATGGCATGACGGTGGACAGGCAAGGCACGCCGGCCGCCTCACAGGCGTCGGCCACCGGATTGATCACCTCGGGCGTGGACACGGCCAGCATCAGGTCGACGGCCTGGTTGTTGATCAGGTCCTTGGCCAACTGTCCGGCGCGCGACGGATCGGACTGTGTGTCCTGGTCGAGGATTTCGACGCTGTACTTCTTGCCGCCAAGCTCGATGCCGTTGGCCAATGCCTTGCGGGCGAGGTCGAGCACGTAGCCGTCCGTCTCGCCGAAGCCGCCGAGCGGCCCTGTGCGCGGGCTGATGAAGCCGACCTTGAGCGTGTTGTCAGCCGCGAAGGCCTTGCGGCCGCCGAGGGCGAGTGCGGCGCCACCGGCAAGCGACGTGGCCATGAACTGACGCCGCGAGACGCCGCGAATGATGGATTTGCTTTCGATGCCGTGGGTCATGTGTTCCTCCCTCTTTGGCGGCGCCACAAGGCAACCGCCGGTTCGTTCAATGCCTGTGCCGCTGCGCCGCCATTGGCGACGAATGGCACGATTTTCGATCCTCCATCGTCACAGTGCACTAGGCGTTTGGTTCGGTAAAATGATATTTTGCGGTGTTTCATTAACCCATGGGTTAGGAAATTCACGGTCGAGACAGCTGCGGGCTAGATGGTTTGGGATGCTCAGCCGCCTTGCCTTGCCGCTTCACGGATCGTCTGCAGCAGGATGGAGAAGGCGGGTGAGGGCGCGGTGTCGGTTCGCATTGTCAGGCCGACCGGCCCCTTGGTTTCCTCGGTATTTACCGGCAAGGCGACGAAGGCGCCGCTGCTGAGCTCATTGGCCACAACGCCCGCCGAAATGATCCAGACCGCATTGCTTTGCCGCAGGAAGGCGCGGCCGAAGGAATCGGAGACCGTCTCGATCTCGGTTGCCGGCGCCGTCATGCCGTTGGTGATGAACAGGCGGTCGACAAAGGGGCGGATGACCGATTCCCGGGTCGGCATCAGCATAGGAAATTCGTCGAGCCGCGCGAACACGTCCTGATCCCGTTCAAGCAGCGGATGCCCTGCTCGCACCACGAACAGCACCTGTTCGGAATAGAGATGCTCGAAGAAGAAGCCGGTCATGTTCTCCGGCGCCGCCAGCCGGCCGACAACGAGGTCCAGCGCGCCGATGCGAAGCTGTTCCAGGAGCACGGCATTCTCGCCGGTGACGATCTTGATCGCGGCTCCGGTGTTCTCCTTCAGGAACAGGCTCATGGCCAGCGGCATCACCCTTGCTGAAACCGTCGGCAGCGCACCGATGCGCACGGGGTGGCGGTTGACCGCCCCATCCTGCCTGACGGAATCGACCCCTTGCCTGAGCGCCGTGATCGCTGTGCCGGCATGGCGCAGGAAGATTTCACCGATGCGTGTCACCCTGATCCCGCGCCCGTCGCGCTCGACCACCGCCACGCCCAGGGCTTCTTCAAGTTCACGCAAGGTCTTGGTCACCGCAGGCGGGCTGACATGCAGAAAGTCAGCCGCGCGCACCACGCTTCCTTGCCTCGCGACTTCGAGGAAAGCCTGAAGATGGCGGAACCTGATGCGGCTTTCGGACATGGATTCCATAACCCCTGAGTTAATGAAACGGCACAAAATATCATTTTACCGAACCAAACGCCTTGTGCAATGTGGGGTTGGAGGACCGAAATCGTGCCATTCGTCAACATTGGCGGCATTACGCTGCACCACCGCCACGACAAGGCGAAAGGCCATGCGCGCCCGATCGTGTTCATCAATTCGCTTGGCACCGACTTTCGCATCTGGGATCAGGTCTGGTCTGAATTGAGCGGGCAAATGCCGCTTCTTGCATATGACAAGCGGGGGCACGGCCTCTCCGACATCGGCGGTATCCGCTCGATCGACGACCATGTCGACGACCTGTCCGGCCTCATCGATCATTTCGGGTTGAAGGATGTCGTGCTGTGCGGCCTGTCGGTCGGCGGCCTGATCGCGCAAGGCTTTTATGCGCGGCGCCCCGAGCTCGTTGCCGGGCTTATCCTATGCGACACCGCGCACAAGATCGGCACCGCCGACGGCTGGAGTACACGTATCGCGACGGTCGAGAGCAAGGGCATCCAAGCGGTCGCCGACACCGTGATGAAGATGTGGTTCACGCCAGCCTTCCATGCCGCACGCATGACCGAACTTGACGGCTACTGGAACATGCTGACCAGGCAAACCGTCGCTGGCTACGCCGGAACCTGCGCCGCACTTCGCGACGTGGATTTCACCGACAGTGCGCGCCGTATCGCGGTGCCGGCGCTTTGCGTCGTCGGCGATCAGGACGGCTCGACACCTCCCGATCTTGTCCGCTCGCTCGCCGATCTGATCCCCGGCGCGCGCTTCGAGATCATTCGCGACGCCGGCCATATTCCGTGCGTCGAGCAGCCCGAGGCACTTGTCGCGCTGATCCGCGGTTTTGTCGCATCGCTTCCCTCTGGAGCAGAAACTCATGGATGAAGTTCCCGGCAACGCAGCCAGATATCGGACGGGCCTCGCGGTCCGGCGATCCGTGCTCGGCGACCAGCATGTCGACCGGGCCGAGGTTGCCGCTACCGATTTCGACCAACCTTTCCAGGAGCTGATTACCGAGGGCGCCTGGGGCACGGTGTGGGCGCGGCCCGGCTTGTCCAAGCGGGAGCGCTCGATCGTCACTCTGGCGCTGCTCGCCGCTCTCGGTCATGATGATGAGGTTGCCATGCATGTGCGCGCCACCGCCAACACCGGTGCCTCGCGCGACGATATCTGCGAAGCGTTCCTGCATGTCGCGATCTATGCCGGTGTGCCGGCCGCCAACCGTGCCTTCAAGATTGCCAAGGAAGTGTTTTCGGAAATGGACGGAAGCAAGAATGCCCGCTGATTCCGGCTCGAACCGGACGCCGGAGACTGGCGCCTTCTTCCAGCGCGACCGGACATGGCATCCGCCTGTTCTGACGCCGAACTACAAGACATCAGTGCTGCGCTCTCCGCAGAAGGCGCCGCTGTCCTTCGACAACACGCTGTCGGAGATTTCTGGCCCGGTGTTTGGCCACGCCATGCTGGGGGAACTCGACGCCGACCTGATCCACAATTTCGCCAAGGCCGGCGAAAGCGCCATCGGCGAGCGCATCATTGTCTATGGGCGGGTCCTCGATGAGCGCGGCGTCGGTGTTTCGGGCGCACTGCTCGAATTCTGGCAAGCCAATGCCGGTGGCCGCTATCGCCACAGGAAGGACGGCTATTTGGCGCCGCTCGACCCCAATTTCGGCGGCTGCGGCCGCACCATCACGGGCGATGACGGCGGCTATGCCTTTCGCACCGTCAAGCCCGGCCCCTATCCCTGGCCGAACGGGCCCAACGACTGGCGGCCCTCGCATATCCATTTCTCGGTCTTCGGCCATGGCTTTGCCCAGAGGCTGATCACGCAGATGTATTTCGAGGGCGACCCGCTGATCTGGCAGTGCCCGATCGCGCGCGGCATTCCCGACAAGGCGGCGATCGAAATTCTGATTGCCGCGCTCGACATGCAGGCGACGATCCCATTCGACGCGCGCGCCTACAAGTTCGACATCGTGCTGCGCGGGCGGCGTTCGTCGCTGTTCGAAAACCGGCTGGAGGGCAATTGATGGTGCAGTCGCTCGACCGGCTCAAGGAAAGTCCTTCGCAGACCGCCGGACCCTACGTCCACATCGGCCTGACGCCCAATTTCGGCGGCATCGGCGGCGTCTATCCTGAGGATCTTGGGGCGGCCATGGTCAACGACAAGACCAAAGGCGAGCGCATCGGTCTGCGCATCCGGGTCCTCGACGGCACCGGTACGCCGCTCAAGGATGCGCTGATCGAAATCTGGCAGGCGGATGCCGACGGGCTTTACAACGCGCCCGCCGAATTGCGCGGCACCGCCGACCCGAACTTCTTCGGCTGGGGCCGATGCCCGACCGACATGGAAACCGGCCTCTGTGCATTCGAGACGATCAAGCCAGGCCGCGTGCCGTTTCGAGATGGCCGCCTGATGGCGCCGCATATCACGCTCTGGATCGTCGCCCGCGGCATCAACCTCGGCTTGCATACGCGGCTGTATTTTTCCGACGAGGAACAGGCCAATGCCGAGGATCCGATCCTGGCGCGCATCGAGCATCGTGTCCGCGTTCCGACATTGATCGCCGAGCGCAAGGGCGACGCCTTCATCTTCGATGTCCACCTTCAGGGCGACAAGGAGACGGTCTTCTTCGACAGCTGACCGTGCCCAAGACATGACCGTATCGCCTTTCGATCATCCGCTGCTGTCCAGCCTTCTCGGTGACGAGGAGGCTGCCAGGCATTTTTCCGTTGAGGCGGAAATCGAAGCGATGTTGGCCTTCGAGCGCGCCTTGGCGGAAGCGGAGGCCGAAAGCGGCGTCATCGCCAGCGACGCCGCAGCAGCGATCGTCGCCGCGCTTGCCACGTTCAGGCCCGATACCGCCTTGCTGCGAGCCGGCGTCGCCAGGGACGGTGTCGTGGTGCCGGAACTGGTGCGGCAGATGCGAGCAGCGGTTGGTCAGCCGCATGGCGACAAACTGCATTTCGGCGCCACCAGCCAGGATGTCATCGACACCGGCCTGGTGTTGCGGTTGAAACAGGTCATTGATCATCTCGGTCTGCTGCTGACGGAAAACATCGTGCGCTTGGCGGGGCTCGAACAGGATTTTGGCGCCAGGGCGCTGACCGGCATGACGCGGATGCAGCCGGCCATCTCGATTCTTGTGTCGGATCGCATTGGGGCATGGCGGGCGCCGCTGGAACGCCACCGCGAAAGATTGGCACAACAATCCGCACGCCTGCTGGTGGTGCAGTTCGGTGGCGCGGCCGGCACGCTGGAGAAGCTTGGTGACAAGGGGCCGGCGGTGCGCAAGGCGCTGGCAGCCCGGCTCGATCTTGGCGATGTGCCGCAATGGCATAGCCAGCGCGATGGCCTCGCCGATTTCGCCAGCTGGCTGTCCCTGTTGACCGCCAGCCTTGGCAAGTTCGGCCAGGACATTGCGCTGATGGCGCAAGGTGGCGCCGACATCGAACTATCAGGCGGCGGCGGTTCGTCCGCCATGCCGCACAAGCAGAACCCGGTGAAGGCGGAAGTTTTGGTGGCGCTCGCCCGCTTCAACGCCACCCAGCTTTCCGGCATGCATCAGTCGATCGTGCATGAGCAGGAGCGGTCCGGCGCGGCGTGGACGCTGGAATGGCTGCTGCTGCCGCAGATGGTCGTCGCGACAGCAGGTTCGCTGCGGCTCGCCGCTGAACTGACCGGACAGATCGAAAGTCTCGGACACTGATGCGAACCCAGGTCGTTATCGTCGGCTCGGGGCCGTCCGGCCTGTTGCTCGGCCAGCTTCTGGCGGGCATCGGCGTTGAGACGGTTATCCTCGAGCGCTCGAGCCGCGAGCACGTGCTTGGCCGCGTCCGCGCCGGCGTGCTCGAGCAAGGCACTGTCGATTTGCTGGAGGAGGCGGGCGCGGCGGCGAGGCTGCATGCCGAAGGGTTACCGCACGCGGGTTTCTCGCTGGCTTTCAACGACCGCTTGCATCGCATCGATCTTGCCGCACTGACCGGAGGCAAGCACGTCACTGTCTATGGCCAGACCGAGGTGACCCACGACCTGATGGACAAGCGCGAGGCAGCAGGGCTCACCACCGTTTACGAAGCCTCCAACGTCTCGCTGCACGATTTCGACGGCCAAACACCTTTCGTTACCTACGAGAAGGACGGTGTCGGCCAACGCATCGACTGCGATTTCATCGCCGGCTGCGACGGCTATCATGGCGTCAGCCGCAAGTCGGTGCCGGAGGGCGCGCTGCAAACTTTCGAGCGGCAATACCCGTTCGGCTGGCTGGGGGTGCTGGCGGAAGTGCCGCCGGCCGACCACGAACTGGTCTACGCCAACCATGTCAGGGGATTTGCGCTCTGCTCGATGCGCTCGACGCACCGCAGCCGCTACTATGTGCAATGCCCGCTCGACGACAAGGTCGAAGCCTGGTCCGACGACCGCTTCTGGGATGAATTGCGCCGTCGCTTGCCGGAGCGGACGGCTGCCGCTGTCGTCACAGGGCCGTCCTTCGAAAAGTCGATCGCGCGGCTCCGCTCCTTCGTCGCGGAGCCGCTGCGCTTCGGCCGGCTTTTCCTGGTTGGCGATGCCGCCCACATCGTGCCGCCGACCGGCGCCAAGGGCCTCAATCTCGCGGCCAGCGATGTGCGCTATCTGTTTGCCGGTTTTCGCGACTTCTATGGCGACAAATCAATGGCCGGCATCGAGGCCTATTCGCAAAGGGCGCTGGCGCGGGTGTGGAAAGCCGTGCGCTTTTCCTGGTGGATGACGACGATGCTGCACCGCTTCCCCGACACCGGCGATTTCGGCCAGCGCATCCAGGAAGCCGAACTCGACTATCTCGTGCAGTCGCGGGCCGCATCGACCGCGCTCGCAGAAAACTATGTCGGTCTGCCCTACTGAAATTCAGCCCTTGATCGCCGAGCCGACGATAGAATCGACGAAGAAGCGTTGCAGGAAGACGAAGAGGATCAGCGGTGGCAGCACGGCGAGCGTCGCGCCGGCCATGACCAGCCCGGTGTTCACGGCGCCCCTGTTATAGCTCAAAAGCCGGCTCAGGCTGATGACGATCGGATAGGCGTCGGCATTGCCCTGCAGCACAGTCAGTGGCCACAGATAGCTGTTCCACTGATAGACGAAGGCAAACAGGGCGAGTGCCGCGATCGCCGGCGCGACGCTGGGCGCGACGATCTTGAACAGGATCAGCAGTTCCGAGGCGCCGTCCATGCGCGCTGCGTCAATCAGATCGTCCGGCACCCCTGATATGAACTGCCGCATCAGGAATATGCCGAAGGCATTGGCGAGATTGGGCACGATGATGCCGGCAAGGCTGGCGTTCAATCCGATCGAGCCGACAAGGCGGTAGAGCGGGATCAGCGTGACGATCGGCGGCAGGAACATGGTGGCGATCAGCACGGAAAACAGCAGCGAGCGGGCAGGGAAGTGGTATTTGGCGAAGGCGTAGCCGGCCATCATGCTGGTGACGAGGATGCCGGCGGTGGTGATCGAGGCGATGACCAAAGAGTTCCACATCGAGCGGCCAACATTGACCACCCCGGAAACCTTCTCATAAGCGTCTAGACTTGGCGTGCCGGGTATCCATACCGGTGGCACTAGCATGGTCTCTGCTGGCGTCTTGAGGCTGGACAGCACCATCCACAGCAGCGGAAAGGCAGAGGCCACGGCGACGAGCAGCATCAGCGTCGCCAGCAGCGCCTTGCGGCCGGACGGGCGTTTGCGCGGAAGCCAACTCGATGCGCTCATTCGTCGCCCTTCCGGTTGACCAGAGCGAACAGCGCGCAGACCACGACAATCAGCGACAGCATCAACATGACCGCCATGGCCGAGCCCAACCCGCCCTGCGCACGTTCGATACCGACGCGGCGAATGTGATAGGTCAGGACATTGGTCGAGCCGACCGGCCCTCCTTGGGTGATCAGCGCCACCGGTTCGAACACCTGCACCGCGTTGATGATGGCGATGACGGCACTGAACAGCAGCGTGCGCCGCATCAGCGGCAAGGTGATGAAGCGGAACTGTTCAAACCGGTTGGCGCCGTCCAGTTTCGCCGCCTCGTAGAGGCTGCCGGGGATCTGGGTCAGCCCGGCTATGGCCAGCACGGTAAAGTACCCGACCTGCTGCCAGACATTGAGGAAGACGATCGAGATCAATGCCGAGCGCGGCGATGACAACCATGGCTGCGGACCGATGCCGACCAGGCCGATAATCTGGTTGAGCGGCCCTTCGCTCGGCGAATAGAGCTTTGACCAGACCAGCGCCACAGCGATCATCGGCACCATGTAGGTGGCAAACAGCAAGGTCCGCAGTGCCGTGCCGCCGGGCACGTCATGCTGGTGAACCATGAGGCCGAAGGCCACCGACAGCGGCAGGATGAGGATGACGGACAGCGCGGTGTAGATCGACGTGTTGATCAGCGCGCCCTTGAAGTCGCGGCCGACCGAGGTTGGCCCGAAAATCTCACGGAAATTGTCGAGGCCGATGAAGCTTGCATTGGAAAAGGGTGTCTGCGTCGACCAGTCCTGGAAGGATAGCCAGACGGTGAGCAGCATCGGCAACAGAACGAAGACGCCGATCAGCGTCACGGCGGGCGCCAGCATGGTGCCCGCCGAGGCACGGTACCTGTTGATCATGGTTCTACTTGGCGGCGCGCTCCAGGATCGAAATGGCGTCGGCTTGCGCCGTCGCCTGCGCATCCTTGGCTGAGACCTGGCCATACTGCAACGCCTCGAGTGTCTGCTGCAGCGATTCACTGAATTCCTGGCCACCCGGCACGACCGGGAAGGGTTTTGCGTCGGCCAGGACGCTGACATAGCCGGACAGGAATTCCGAACCGAGCTTGTCCTTGTGCGCTTCGATGTCGGACAGGCGCGACGGCAGGATACCCATCGACATCAGGATATCAGACATGGCCGAGGCGCCGTTGTGGCCGGATTTAGGATTGTTCAGCCAGGCCAGGAAATCCCACGCGGCTTTCTGCTCGGCCGCGCCGGCATTGGCGTTGACCACGGTCATCCAGGAATAGGAGATCGAATGTGGCTTGTCGCCGCTCGGCCCGACCGGGATCGGCGCGGTGGCGATGTTTGCGAACTTGTCGCCCATGCCGCTCTTCAGCGCGCTCTCCCACCAGTTGGCCATGATGATCATGCCGGTTTTGCCGGAAACGAAATTGTCGAGGAACGGGCCAGTGGTGTTGGCGTCCGCCGTTGCCATGGCCGGCACGCTGGCGCCCGACTTGATCAGGTCCTCGTAGAGCTGGAACGTCTCGGCGGCCTTTGGGCTGTCCAGCACCGGCTTGCCGTCCTTGACCAGTTCGCCGCCGTTGGAAACCAGCAGCGAGGCGAAGGGGTGGACGACGCCGGCGGCCCACGAGTTGATCATGCCGAAACCCTGCTGGCCGGCACCCTTGTTGGTCAGCTTTTTCGCCGTTTCCCTGAACTCGTCCCAGGTCTTGGGTGGGGCGGCAATGCCAGCCTGCTTGAACAGAGCCTTGTTGTAGTTCAGCGCGTAGACGTCGATCTCGTTGGGGATGCCGTAGAGCTTGCCGCCGACCGAAGCGGCGCTGGAGACGCCCGCCGGCCATGCGCCCGTGACCTCGCTGGCGACGGCCTCTGGGGCCGGCTCGACCAGCTTGTCGCGGACCAGTTCGGGCAGCCAGAGATCGTAGATGCCGCCGATCGTCGGGCCGTCCGCGCCACCGCCCTGGGAGCGAAGCGTGGTCAGGAGATCGCCGAAGGGAACGGCGCGCACGGTGACGCTGACATCCGGATTGGCCTTGGCATAGTCCTTGGCCGCCGCTTCCAGCAAGGCGACCGTCTCGGGCGACCAATGGGTCAGGTAAGAGATGTTGACCGATTGCGCCCACCCTGTGGCAGGCAGGACAGCCAGCCCCGCGGCCAGCGCCAACTTCGAAGTCCAGGCCTGAAACATCCAATCCTCCCACGGCGTAAAGATGCGTATGACGTTATGACAACGTAAGGCAATTGCGCAAGTGTCTGGACGCGAAAAACTGGCGATAAGACGAGTTCGAGATTCTTTATGGCGCTATTGTGTTATGAATTATATATGAAAAACAACGTATTAAGAACTAGTTCCGGCCGAATTTCCCTGCTTTCATTGTTTCTAGCATGAGGCAGACCTCTTGCGAATGGCGCTATGTCATTATAATGACTTTAGTTGAATGATGACTCTGTTGCGGCATGGAAGCGCCGTGGGCGCCATGGACTGCGAACAATGGGAGACTGGCAATGAGCATGCTTTCAATTCATCGACGCGCGGCCCTCGGCCTGCTCGGCGGCCTCGCCGCCGCCTGCGCCGGCGTCTTCACCGCGCTGCCGGTAAGGGCCGAGAGCACGGTGATGCTGTGGAGTTGGCGCACCGAGGACGAAGCCGCGATACGCCGTATTTTCGATGCGTTCGAGGCCAAGAACCCTGACGTCAAGGTCAACATCCAGTTCACGCCCGACGCCGATTACCAGAACCGGCTGAGCACGGCGCTGCGCGGCGGGCGAGGGCCCGATATCGCCCAGCTCAAGGCCTATGGCGAACTGCAGCCCTTTGTCGAAGCCGGCTATCTCGATGCGCTCGATGGCAGCGTGCCGGAATTGAAGAACATGCCGGACGCAGCCCTTGGCGGGGCGCGCGGCCGCACCGACGGCAAGGTCTACGGCGTTCCCTATTCGGTGCCGATGATGGGCGTGTTCTACAACCAGGATATCTTTGCCGCTCAAGGCATCGAGGTCCCCAAGACCTACAAGGATTTCGTCGCCGCTTGCGAGAAGCTGAAGACGGCGGGCATAACCCCGATCGCCATCGGTGGCGCCAACGGATCAGCCTGGGAATTGGAGATCGGCGTCGGTGTCATCGGCCCGACGGTCTATGGTCCTGGTTTCTATGACGAGATGATGAGTGGCAAGGCGACCTTTGAAGATCCGCGCTACATCGCGGCGCTAAAGCGCTTTGCCGATCTGAAGCCTTACTTCCCGGATGGCTTCGCGGGCATCGACTACACCACCGCCACGCAACAGTTCATCAGCGGCAAGGCGGCGATGTTCCTCGGCGGCTCGTTCGAGAACGGCAGCTTCAAGTCGCAGAATCCAAAACTGAAATTCTCGATCTTCCCATTCCCAGCAGATGACGCGGCGACCAAGCTCTATACCTCGGCATTCTCCGACGGCTCCTATGGCCTCGTCTCTGAAAGCGCCAACAAGGACGCCGCAACCAAGGTGCTGGGCTTCATGGCCTCGGCTGAGTTCGCGCAGATGTTCGCCGACGAGCTTGGCTGGCCGCCGGCCCGCACGGATGTGACCGTGAAGGACCCGGTGCTGGCCGAGATGATGAAGATGTCGAAGAACTCGACACCCTATCTGACACTCGTCGGCTTCCGCTGGCAGACGCCGACGGCATCCTCGATCCTCCAGTCGGAGATCATCGACATGGTCGAAGGCAATATCGCACCGGAGAAGCTGGCTGGTGACATGCAGGCCGCCGTCGCCACCTGGTTCAAGCCGAAGCAATGAGTGAAGCGCCGGCTGTATCGTGGCCGGCGCCCACCTGCACAGAGCGCCTGATGAACAACCCTCGCCGACAAAGCAGCCTCCAGCGCACGCAGCAGCGCATGGCCGTGCTTTTCATCCTGCCGGCGCTGGCTGTCTACGCCCTGTTCGTCCTCTATCCCTTGGCGATGTCGCTGTGGGGCAGCTTCTTCATCTGGAAGGGCCTGCGCATGGTCGAGTTCGCCGCCCTGTCTAATTTTTCGCGCCTGTTTGTCTTTCCGAGCGGCGCACGGCTCTACGGCGCGCTCTGGCACAACACAGCCTGGTTCTTCGGCATCATGCTGTTCCAGAACGGCGTCGGCCTGCTGTTCGCCTGGCTGCTGTTCCTGCGCGACAGGGGTGCTGCCTTCTTCCAGTCGGTATTCTTCTTTCCGGCGGTGCTGAGCCCGGTCATCGTCGGCGCGCTGTGGCGGCTGCTTTTGGCGCCGGGTGGCGTTGTCGAGTGGGCTCTGAACGGGCTTGGGCTGCATCAGGGCAGTCTCACCGTGCTCGGCAACAGCCATACCGCACTCGCCATGCTGATCGCAGTCGACGCCTGGAACTGGATGGGCCTGCCGGTGCTGATCTATACGGCGGGCCTGAGGCAGATTTCCGTCCAGGTCTTCGAGGCGGCAAGACTCGATGGCGCCGGCAATGCGCGCATGTTGTTTTTCATCGCGTTGCCCTTGCTGATGCCGGCACTGGGCACACTGACAACGCTGTCGTTCATCAACACCTTCAACCAGTTCGACATCGTCTATGTGATGCAGGGCGTGCAGGGCAATCCGAGCTATTCGACCGACACGCTGGTGAGCTATTTCTACCGGCTGGCCTTCGGCGCGGAGGGTGCGGTTGGCATCACCGATATCGGCCTGGCGCTGGCGCTGGGCACCGTGCTGTTCCTTATCCTCAGCATTGGTACGCTGATGATGCTGCGGTTTTTCGACCGCCGCACGGTGCAGCTGTGAGCGCCTCGGCTATCCCACAAAGGCTGGCGATCTCGCCTAGACTGGCGCGGCTGCCCGGCTGGACTGTGCTGGCCGTCTGGGCGGCGGCCGTTCTGCTGCCGCTCTATATCCTCGTCGTCTCTTGCTTCAAGACCACAGCCGAGATTTACGACAACCGGCTCGGCCTGCCGCGGAGTTGGGCCTTCGACAATTTCGTCAACGCCTGGACGCGCGCCGATCTCGGGCAGAATTTCATCAACAGCCTGGTCGTCACCGGTGGCGCTGTGGCAGTCACCATCGTCGTCTCGGCCATGGCCGCCTATCCACTGAGCCGCTACCGGCTCGGCTGGAACGCTGTCATGCTTGGCCTGTTCCTGTCGGGCATCATGCTGCCTATCAGGTTGGCCTCGGTCGAACTGTTCACGCTGATGCGCAATCTCGGTTTGCTGGATTCCCTGACCGGCCTGATCCTCGTCTATTCGGCGATCCGCATCCCCTTCGCCGTCTTCATCTTCGCCAACTTCATGCGCGTGCTGCCCTCCGAACTCGATGAGGCAGCGCGTATGGATGGCGCCGGCGAGGTGCGCATCCTGTTCCAGATCATCCTGCCGATGGTGAAGCCGGCGGTGTCGATCGTCGCCATCTTCACGGCAATCGCCGTGTGGAACGACTTCTTTTTCCCGCTCATCTTCATCTTCGACGACCGCTACAAGACCGTGCCGCTGGCGATCAGCGTTTTCGTCGGCCAGTACCGCACCGATTGGGGCCTGGTGTTCGCCTCGCTGGCGATCTCCATGGCACCCATCCTGATCATGTATTGTCTGCTCGCCCGCCAGATTCGCGAGGGCGTCGGTGCCGGGGGAGGCATGAAATGATCGAGGACACGATCTACGCCGCGAACTCCATCCTGGTCGTCGGAGCGCATGCCTTCGATGCCGAGGTGATTGCCGGGCCGCTGGCCGCCGCCGCCGTCAAGCGCGGAGCTGCCGTCACCTTCCTGCACCTGACCATGGGTGAGCAGGGACACCCCTGCCTCATCCCCGCGCATTATTGCGCGCAGAAGGAAGAGGAGGCGGGCAAGGCGGCCGCGCGCCTTGGTGTCAACGTGCGCAGCCTCGGCCTGCGCGACGCCTTCCTGCCAGCAGACGACGACACGGCGCTGGAGGTCTGCGACGTCATTCGCGAGCTCAAACCCGAGATCGTCATCACCCATTGGCATGGCAGCTGGCACAAGGACCATCGCGCCGCCGCGCATCTCACGCAGACCGGCATCTTCTTCGCAGCCCTGCCGACTGTCGCGAGCGACTATGCGGCACACACGCCGCGAATGCTCCTGTTCGGCGAGAACTGGGAGGATGATGATGGTTTCCGGCCGGAACACCTTGTCGATGTCAGCGACGGCTTCGAGGCCTGGAGCGAGGCGGTGAGCGAGTATGAACTGGCGCGGGGCCTCAGCAGCTTTCCCTATGTCGATTACTACAGTGCGCTCTACCGGCTGCGTGGCTGCCTGCGCGGCACACGCTACGCGCAGGCGTTCGCCGCTGCCTCGCATTCGTGGAACGCCGGCAGCGGCCTGTTCGCGCCACCGGTCACCGGAGGACGAGGCCGATGACACGGGTTCTGGCCATCGATCTTGGCGGCACCAATATGCGCGCCGCGTTGCATGCCGGCGATGTCGGCGTGCTGTCGGCCCATAGCCGCGAGCCGGCGCCGGCCGGCCTCGACGCCTTCGTCGCCCGTATAACGGCGCTTTGCGCCGAAGCCGGCGCTGTCGAGGCACTGGGTCTGGCCGTGCCTGGACTGGCCGAGGGTTCGGTCTGCCGCTGGATTCCGAACCTGCCCTGGCTTGATGGCGTCGACATCGCCACGCTGTTCCCGCACCTGGATGTCGCGCTCGGCAATGATGCGCAGATCGCGTTGCTGGCGGAGGCGGGCGAGGGCGCCGCGAAAGGCATTTCGGATGCGATCCTGCTGGCCATCGGCACCGGCATCGGTTCAGCTGTGCTGGCCAATGGCCGCATCGTCGCCGGCGCCCATGGCGGCGCCTGCTCTTTCGGCTGGGCTTGCGCCGACATCGACGATCCGGGCGAGGAGCGCGCCGGCTGGCTGGAACGCGTCGCGTCGGGCCGCGCGCTCGATGATCTGGCAAACGCGATAGGGCTCGCCGACGGCACGGCCTTGATCGATGCGGCCCGCGCCGGCCAAGCGTCGGCACTGGCCGCGCTGGAAGTGCCGGCCCGTCGGCTGGGCACCGCGCTCGCCGGGGCCGTCGCACTGCTCGACCCGCGTGTGGTGCTGATATCGGGCGGGCTCGCCGACGCGCTGGATATGATACGGCCGCCGCTGCTCGCGGCGTTGCGGCGTCAACTGCCCGGCCATCTGCGCGACATCGAGATTCAGCCCGGCCGGTTCGGTTCACATGCAGGTCTTGTCGGAGCAGCCCTGGCTGGGCGTGCGGGACGTGAGTGGAGGCAAGTAGGATGACCGAAGCGAGCTTTCAGCAGCCGGACCGCAGACGGCCGGAACCGCTATGGTATCAGGTCGAGGAAGCGATCCGCGCCATCGTCAAGAGCGGCGAATGGGCGACCGGCGACCAGATCCCGGCGGAAGACAGGCTGTGCGCCCTGTTCGGGGTCAGCCGCATCACATTGCGCCATGCCTTGCGCAATCTCGAGGAAGGCGGGCTGCTCCGGCGCGAGCATGGCCGA
>JBDSLV010000601.1:0-19176 GCA_039916205.1 Mesorhizobium sp.
GGCCATGAAATCCTCGACCTGGATGACCGCCCGCTCGGGGTCGACGATGCGGAAATAGAGCACCGCGTTCACCTTGACCGAAACGTTGTCGCGCGAGATCACATCCTGCGGCGGTACATCCTGGACAACCACCCGCAGATCAACCTTCACCATCTGCTGGACGAAGGGAATGAGGATGATGAGGCCGGGCCCCTTCACGCCGGTGAAGCGGCCGAGCGTAAAGACGACGCCGCGTTGATATTCCCGCAATATGCGGATGGCCGCGGACAGGAAGATCAGCACGACGAGCGCGAGTATCAGATAGGCGACATAGCCGATGATCATTGCCTTGCTCCCTTGCCAGGGTCCGGCTCCCTGGATTCTGTCACATTCCGGCGCCGTAGCGTCAGCACGAGATCCCTGACATCGGTCACCTCGACGCTATCGCCCAAGGTCAGCGGTTCATCGGCTTTCGCCCGCCAGCGCTCGCCCTGGGCCAGGACATGGCCCTCTGCGCCTGACCAGTCGAGGATTTCGGCCGGCAGTCCGTGCATGGCCCGCGCGCCGACGCGCGGCGGGCTCCGCCGTGCCGCCCACAGATAGCTGCCGGCCAGCAGCGCCAGGCCAAGCGTGAGCGCTGCGGCAGTGCCGATGATGGCCCATGACATCTCGAAACCTGGACCCTCGACCTTGAGAAGCATGGCAGCACCCAGCAAGAAGGCGACGACGCCTCCGAGCCCAAGCACCACGGTCGGGTTGAAGGCCTCGACGATGAGGAAGGCGATGCCAAGCAGCATCAACGCAAGGCCGGCATAGTTGATCGGCAAGAAATTGAGCGCATAGAGCCCGAGCAGCAGGCAGATTGTGCCGATCACGCCGGGCGCCACCGCGCCAGGGCTGGTGAACTCGAAGACCAGGCCATAGACGCCGGCCAGCATCAGGATGACGGCGATGTTCGGGTCCGTGATGACAGCGAGCAACCGGATCAGCCAGCCGGGCTCCAGCGTTTCGACCGGCAGGCCCTTGGTCGCCAGCACTTCCTTCTTGCCTCCCGCCTCGACTGTCCGGCCATCGGCAAGCTGCAGCAGCTCGGTCGTGTCACGGGCGACGAAGTCGATGACATGTGCTTGAAGCGCCGCATTGGCCGACAGGCTGGCCGCCTCGCGAACCGCTTTTCGCCCCAGTCGGCATTGCGCCCGCGCAGTTCGGCGAGCGAACGGATCAGCGCAACGGCGTCGTTCGTCACTTTGGTCATCATCGCGTCGCCCGCCGGCGGTCCGGTGGCGTTCTTCTGGTCGCCCTTGTTCTGGTCGCCACCAGGAAGAGATGGCAGCCCGCCAAGCTCGACCGGCGTTGCCTCACCCAGATTGGTGCCGGGCGCCATCGCTGCCACCTGGGTGGCGTAGAGGATATAGGTTCCCGCACTCGCGGCATGCGCGCCAGCCGGTGCGACATAACCGATGACGGGAACTGGCGAAGCGAGGATGTCAGCGATCATCTCGCGCATCGAGGTCACCAGCCCGCCGGGCGTGTCGATCTCAAGGACCACAACCTCGGC
The DNA here is from genome assembly GCA_039916205.1 of Mesorhizobium sp. Classification (GTDB taxonomy): domain Bacteria; phylum Pseudomonadota; class Alphaproteobacteria; order Rhizobiales; family Rhizobiaceae; genus Mesorhizobium. Next base: position 1,538 of record JBDSLV010000601.1, read on the forward strand.
GTTTCGCTCAGCGGCTTTCGCCAGCGCTTCCTTGAGCTGCCTGGCGCTCGCCGGGCCGATGGCGCCATCTATCACGACGCGCAACGCAACACCGCCCTTCACCTCTCCAGTTGCGGAAGAGGGACAAGTGATCGCAGCAGCCAACAGAGCCGCCGCAAGAAGGACCACCCGCGCGAGGTTCACGCTCAAAGCTCCTTCATCAAGATATAAGTTCGATTTTGCCGAAATCCATGAGGCGGCAAACGGATCATCTTGACAGTCGATCGCCAGGCGAGATGCGTGGCGGTCCTTGCGGACAACGGACCGCGTGCCGGTCCAGAGCATGATCCCGAAAAGCGGGTACCGGTCTTCGCTGGAGATCATGCTCAAGCAAACAGGCTTAGAGGAGCCCGCCGCTCGCGCGCCGGGCCCCCACCCTTTAGTCAGTGCCGATCACGCATGCGCGTGCGGATGACGGAAGTCCCAGACAGCCCAACCCGATACGGCAACCACCAGCACGCCGAGAACGACGTGGGTGGCCATCGCATGTTCGTTCGCCATGAAGCCGAGTAGCCAGGGCGAAACGATCAGCCAGAGCCCGAGAACGACACTCACCCATTCCTCCCACTCGGCGAATGCGGTAAGCGTCGCCAGAGCCATGACACCCAGCACGACGCCGACAACCCAGGCGTTCCATGCGGGAGTGGTTTCAGCAACGAAGCCGACTATCCAAGGTGAGATGAACAGGCAGATGGCAAGGACCAGATTGAGCCAGTCCTGGCCTTTCTTTCCTTCCATAAGCATATTAGCCATGACAACCTCCACAGATGAAGCTTGACCAAAGCGTTATGTTCGCGTGCAACGCACGCTTACCCATTGATGTAATTACGCTTCAAATGGCCTTCAAGGCCTACCCCGGCGACGGGCCGCAGTCCGCCGAAATCGATGACGCCACCAACGACCGGGGCGAAGCTACCCCTTCAGCAGCGCCGCGAGCCTTGGAATGCCTTCCGTCACCGCTCGCCGGTCGGCGAGCGTGAAGGAGAGCCGCAGCGTGTTGCGGCCGCCGCCATCCGCGTAGAAGGCGCTGCCGGGCACGAAGGCAACGCGCGCCTCCTTCACCGCCCGCGCCAGAAGTGCGGTGGCATCCGTGCCTTCGGGCAATGTCACCCAGACGAACATGCCGCCGTCGGGCCGTGTCCATGTCACGCCTTTCGGCATGTTGGCCTCGAGGGCTGCCAGCAGGCCGTCGCGGCGCTCGCGATAGGCGCCGATGAGTTTCTCCACCTGGGTGTCGAACACCGCTTCGGCGACGCGATGCATCACCACCTGGTTGATCGACGGGCTGTGCAGGTCGGAGGCCTGCTTCATCAGCACCAGTTTCTCGATCACATGGCGCGGTGCGCAGACCCAGCCGACGCGCATGCCTGGCGACAGGATTTTCGAGAACGAGCCGCAAAAGATGGTGCGTGCATTGTCGATGCCGCCGGAGCGGGCGCAGTCGAGCGCCAGGATCGACGGCTCGCCCTCACCGTCATAGCGCAAAGCGCGGTAGGCAGCGTCCTCGATGACGGCGATGTCGAGCTCGCCGGCGAGATCGAGCACCGCTTCACGCTGCTGGCGGTTCAGCGTGTTGCCGGTCGGGTTGGCGAAATCAGGCACCAGATAGGCGAATTTAGGTCGCCCGCCCGCCGGAGAAGCAGCAGTGGGCGCCGCTGCCGCCGCGCGATAGGCGTCCGGCGTCATGTTGCCGCCTTCCGGCCTCAGCCGATCGTAGCGCGGCTCGTAGGCGTTGAACGCCTGCAGCGCGCCAAGATAGGTCGGCCAGGTGACGAGCGCCGTATCGCCCGGCGACAGGAACAGCTTGCCGAGATAGTCCAGCGCCTGCTGCGACCCGGATGTGATAAGGATATTGCGCTCGTCGCACGGGACACCAAGGCGGCCCATCGCGCCGACCAGCCAGCGCCGCAGCGGCAGATAGCCTTCCGAGACCTGATATTGCAGCGCCGGCCCCGCCTCCGGGCCACCCAGCACGTCCGCGTAGGCATCGCGGATCGCCTCGGCAGGAAACAGCGCCGGGTCGGGAATGCCGCCGGCGAAGGAAATGATATCAGGCTGGTCGAGCAGCTTGAGCAGCTCGCGGATTTCGGACGCCTTCATGCGCGATGAGCGCGAAGCCAACAGGTTCAAAAGGGTCAAGAACGCCTCCCCGACGTTTTGGATATAGGTCAACCTAACTGACCTATATCAGCTGTCTCCAGCCATTTGAATAGGGCCTGGCCGGTTTTCAGGACTGCGCCAGCCGTTACCGGCCCGCGGCAGACAATGATACAATTGGCTACAAGGTCTTCTTGTAACCAATGTGGCTGGCGGTGAAGCCAAGGCCTTCATAGAAGCGATGCGCGTCGGCTCTCCCCTTGTCGGTGGTGAGTTGTACCAGCCCGCAGCCGCGTGCGCGGCATTGCTCGATCGCCCATTCGAACATCTTCTTGCCGATGCCGTCGGAGCGTCTGCCGCTGGCGACGCGGACCGCCTCGATCTGCCCGCGCCAGCCGCCCTTGCGGGAAATGCCGGCAAGGAAGCTGATCTGCAACGTGCCGATCACCTCGGCGCCGTCGACGGCAACGGCGAGCAACTGGTTGGCATCGGCATCGATGGCGTTGAAGGCATCGGTATAGCCGCGCGCCAGAGGCATCGAGCTATCCTCGCGCGCCGCGCCCAGCGGGTCGTCGGCAAGCAGCGCGACAATGGCCGGCAGGTCGGACGCCTGTGCGCGGCGGAACTCGATCTCATTCATGCGACGGTGAACACCACGGCTCAGGGCTTCAATTTCCTCAGCCCGCGCACCAGCCCCTGGCCCGCCTGGAGCAGCCGAGGGTTCGCCCGCACCATGGCTTCAGTGCGGTCACGCAGGGCGGAGATGGCGAACACGCCCTTGCCGAGCGGCGTCAACGTTTCCTCGATCTTGGCCAAAAGCGAACTCCCGGCGCCGATATTTTCCTTGTAGTGCTGGCTGCCTACCGACAGGTCGAAATAACCAAAGCCTTGCCGGCAGCCCCATTCCATCAGCTTGCCGATGATCACCAGGCCCGTCGCGGCGTTGGCGACCACATCCTGATCGATCGCGATCAAGATCGTATGCACGGTGTTCTTCCGCGCCAGCATGTATTGCACCGCGACCCAGGCGTCCCCGACACGCAACCCGAAGAGCCGCACCGATCCATCCGACAGGCCCTGAATGGCCGCGCTTCGATAGAAATCGGCGACCGCTGGCTGGGCCAGCAGATCAAAACGCCCGAGTTCGCGAAAACGCTTCAGCCTCAGCTCAACCAGGGTGCCGAAGATAAGCTCCGTCAGGGTCGGTGTGTTGGCCTCGACCAGATCCACTGTGCCGTGTCGATCGAGCCGGCGGGAATCCTTATTGAAATTCTTGAGGAAGGACGGTTTGCATATCCGCTTGAGGAGCGTCTCCGGGTCGCCGTCAAGGACCACGCCGGAAGTGACCTGTGTCGAATCGCGTGCTGCCGCCAGCAGCGCCAGCGGATTGTGCATGCCCGATATCTGTCGCGGAATTCCCGTAATCTGGATCCGGTCGGCACGCGGCAGGACAGATCGGATCGCGGCCCAGGCCGCTTCGGCGGCTTGGCTTGTCCAGGGAGTTGCATCCGCCAGCAGCGGCGCTGAGTAATCACAGACACCGCAGCTCAGCCATTCGATGACGCGATGGCCGAAGCGAGCGCGCCGCATCAACGGCACCAGCATCCTGAGCTCGCCTGTCGCGGCGTCGCTCACTTCCACGACAAGCAGTTCGGCTCCCTTGGGCATCAAGCGTTGGGCAATTCCCTCCACCCAGGCGTAGCATTGATAGGCGGTGCAGACGCCATTTGCCTGGCATTGAAGCCAGAGTGGCTGGACCGCTTCGAGGCTGGTATGCAGCCGCGCTGTATACGCGCCTCCTCCCGCGATGGCTGCGCGGTCGGTGGCACCCAAGGGCTGCCCGGCGGCTGTCGGTGCTTCGGACATTGGCGCCACTTTCATTGTTTGGCCCGACCCATTTTCCTACCTCTTTTTGGTGGCAAGGGAGGTTTGTTCCCGTGGCCACGACAATGACGGCGCGTCATGCAGGTGATCCGGACGCTCGCGCGCCCGCATCTGGCGGCGCGCGAAATACCAGGTGGCGAACAGCACGACCATCTCGGACGTCGCCGCCCCGGCAAGCGACCATGGCGGTGAAGCGACCCCGAGCAGGATTGCGATCAGGATCAGCCCGACGATCGCGGCAGCTGTGGTGATGATCGCGATAATGCGGAAATCGCCGAGTATTTCGAGGATTACGCGAGGCATGATGTAGAGCATGACCGGCACGTAGTTCGCGATGGCGAACAACCCGATGAAGGTTACGGAAGCATCCTGCAGAGCCTGGGGCCTTATCATCGGCAAGATAAACAGTACGCCGAATCCGTAAACCAGGCTGCAGAACCCCATGACCACTGCCCAGATTTTGGCCTGCTTCCACACTTTAGCGACTTCATTATTCGCCATCAGTTTCGCGAGATCGGGCTGCGTCATGTTGACGAATGCGATGCTGACGATGCGCAGCGGCGCGAACAGGACCAGGACGGCTGCTATGGGTGCGTAAGCAGCCGGTCCGGCAATGCTTGCCACGAGCAGCGCCATGCTCTGCCCCTGGATGGTGGTGGTGGTCGCACTGAACCCGGACCAGCGAAGCTGGCGCCATAGCTTGGCGTAGCGTCGGCGGGTCGGCGCTCGAAAGCTGACGCGAACCGTGTGCTTGGCGAGGTAAACCAGGACTGCGATACCAAGCACATTGGCCACGGCAAGGGCATCGAACACCGTTTCCAGGACGCTGGGGGCTTTCCAGATTGCCAGCGCCGTCAGCGCCGCGCCACTCAGCGTGAACGCCAAATCGCTGATGCTGACGGTTTTCTGCAGACGGCGCGCGAAGAATGCCGTCCGCATATGGCTGCGCAGCGACCATGCCCCGACGAAGCAACCGGCGGCTATACCACCAGGGTCACCCCAAAGCCGCATCAGCAACGCCGTTGCGGCGGCCATGATGAACGCCACGATCAGCGCCGCTGTTCCGAACGTCACGTCGTGGGCGTCGACGCCGGCTCGGTTCGTGCTCTTGCCCATCCATATGATGGCCGGAACGGCGGTGAGAGATCTGATATAGGCCAGCCCCACGCCTCCCATCACCATCGCGATCGCGAAGATTCCGTACTCCTGTGCCGACAGCACGCGCAGCAACGCGATGTTCAGCGCGAAATGAAAGCCGCTCTGCATGGCTTCGCCGCCGATCATCAACACCAGGCGCCGCAGCAGATGGCCGGGTAACTTCACGGGCGGGTCTCCGCCTGGCGCACGGCATGCGTCCGCCCAGGCTTGGCCATCACGGCCTTGAGCTTGTCCGTCGCGATCGCCGCGATTGCCGCCGCCGCGACCGGCTCACTGAAAATCCCTTCGTATCGCGACCGGCCGGCGGCAACGAAACCTCGCCAGGCGTCGGGCCGCAAGATGATCTCTTCCAGTTTCTTCGCCAGGGCCGCGGCGTCACCTGGCGGAACATGCCAGCCGGTCTCGCCGTCGCTGACGACTTCCACCAGCCCGCCGATAGCCGACACCAGCGGCGGCCGGCCATAGGCCATCGCCTCAATGGCGACGCGTCCCAGCGATTCGGGACGTCGCGACGGCACCGTGACGATGTCGGCCCAGCGATAATGCTCGGACGGGTCCGGCACGAAGGGCAGCACGCTGACGCGCGCTGCCAATCCCATTGTTTGCACCAGTTCGCCCAGCGCGCGCTCGCGTTCTTCACTTTCGAACGCGCCGCCCACCAGCCGCACCTCGATCCTGGCTTGCAATTGCTGCGGCATCGACGCAATCGCCTGCAGAAGAACTTCCTGGCCCTTGATGCGGTTGATGCGACCGAGCAGCAGCACCCGCATCGGGCGCGTGCCGTCATAGGTCATGGCTTCGGCCACCGGCGGGCCGGCGACGCCGTTGTAAACCACGTATGTATTCGGGCCCCTTGATCCGCCGGAATTGGGGCCACCGGAATTGCGGTCGCCGAACGCGGCGCGCGTGGCACGCGAGTTGAAAATGAGATCCGCATGGCTCCAACGCATCAGCCCGACAAGCACCCTGCGCATGGCGCCTTCGGGAATCTCGTGGATATGCAGCAGTGCCTTGTGCGGCAGGAAGCGCGCGGCCAAGGCATAGTCGGCGACGATGGAGGTGTTGACGTAGACCAGGTCACACGCCCTGAGGCGCCGCCATGCCCGCCACACCGCGACCGGCAATCGCGCCATCTCGACCGTTGCAAGGCGCAGGATGGCCTGGCGCCGCAACACCCAGAGCGGCTCGAAGACGATGCGGCTGGCATTGCCTTCCAGAATCTGGACGATCGGCCCGCCGCGGGGCAACACCACTTCGATATCGGCGGACGGAAACGTGGCGCGCAGCGCGGCGACGCTCTCCGCGAAGCTGCGGTCGGAACCGTAGAGTTCATAGCCCTGATGAACGCAGGCAATCCGCATCGTCATATCCCGCTAGCGTGGTGGATTTGAAAATCCTCCTGTTTTGCCGGCATCACAATTCAGGAGCTTTCAATCCAGGACCACACCGGATTTCACGCTGTAGTGGCTCATGGCTTGGACATTTGCTCACAGCGCCGATCCTCGAATGCCGATTTATTCCCTACACCAGTGTACACCGGCGTGCATCAAGCTGTAGGAGCCAAGAGGAAGAAGCTTGCATGTTCCCTAGGAGTATGACCCGTTTCGAGACAGATACGCCCTGAAAGTTGACCGACAGTGAAACAACCCACGGTTTCAATACGGTTTTTTCACAACCTGAAGCGAAGATCATGCCCACCAAGCCTCAATACGATGAAGCTGGCACGGAAGTTGCGGAGTGGCGTGGATGATGCTGCAAGCACCGACTGGACACTGAACACCTGAAAGCTCGCCGGCCATGATGCCCAAAACGCCTTCTATCCTGATCCTGGGAACACGCGGCATCCCCGCATCCCATGGCGGCTTCGAGACCTTCGCCGAAAAACTCGCGTTGTTCCTTGCCGGACGTGGCTGGAAGGTTGGCGTCTATTGCCAGGAAGAGGTCGAGCGGGTCGACCAGAGGGTGCGCAGCGAAACCTGGCGTGGCATCGAGCTCATCCATATCCAGGTTGCCTCGAAGGGCCCGCGCGCAACGCTGGAATTCGATTGGCAATGTGTCCGCGACGCGGCCAGGCGGTCGGCTGTTTGCCTTGTGCTTGGCTACAATGGCGCGCTCTTCCTGATCTGGCTCAGGCTGATGCAGCGCAAGATCATAACCAATATGGACGGCATCGAGTGGCGGCGCCCCAAATGGGGGATAGCCGCGCGCACCTGGTTCTGGCTCAACGAATGGATCGCGGCCTGGACCTCGCATCGGCTCGTCGCCGATCATCCTCGTATTGCCGACCATCTGTCGACGCGCCGGCCGCGCAAGGCAATCGCCACCATCCCCTATGGTGGCGATCCGGTCACCTCGGCACCGGAGGCGCCGGTTCGGGCGCTTGGGCTGGAGCCTGGAAAGTACTTGGTCTCGATCGCGCGCGTCGAACCGGACAACAACATCCTGCCGATCGTCGAGGCGTTTTGCCGTGCCAGGCGCGACGTGAAACTGGTCGTCCTTGGCACGTTGCTCGACGAAAACCCCTATCACGTCGCCATTCGCAAGGCGGCCAACGAAACGGTCGTTCTTCCCGGCGCCATTTACGACCAGCCGACGGTAAAGGCGCTGAGGTATCATGCCCGCGCCTATCTGCACGGCCACACGGTCGGCGGAACCAACCCGTCCCTGGTCGAGGCGCTGGCCGCCGGGAACATGGTGATCGCGCACGACAATCCTTACAATCGATGGGTTGCCGGTGCGGCTGCGATCTATTTCACGGATACCGACAGTTGCAGCGACCGGATGCAGCAGGCCATTGATGACGACGAACTGGTTAAGACGTGCGGCCAAGCGGCAAGGGCTCGCGCCAGCGAAGCCTTCCGCTGGGACGATGTGCTGCTTGCATACGAAAAGGAAGCATATCGGCTGCTCGGTGTGACAAACACCGAAGCCATGACGATCGACGACACGTCGCCCGGCACCGCATGACAGGCTGGTCGCGGCGGCGGATTCTGAGGACCGCGCTGTCCACCGCGGCCATCATCGGTTCCGGTTCAGCTGCGTCATTGGCCGCATCGAGTGCGCGGCGCTTTCAGCGCGGTGTCAACGCCTGGCCCTGGTTCTCGCTGACGCGCGAGTTCCCTGCCCCACGCACCGACTATGACTGGCCTCCGTTCCAGCCGGAACGGCCGGTTCCAACACCGGCGGACTTGCGCCGATTGCGCGAAACCGGCCTGGATTTCATCCGCCTGCCTGTCGATCCCGGTCCTTTCCTGGCCGCCGACGCCAACGCCCGCGGCCTGTTGCTGGACAGCGTGGTCGCGGCTGTCACCGCCGCCATCGATGCCGGCCTCGGCATCATCGTCAACGTGCAAGGCAACGGCGCCACCCATTACTGGAACCCCGACCGCATGTATTCCAGCGTCGATGCGCCCGCCTTCGGCCAGTATCGGGCGCTGATTGGCGAGTTCGCCGGCCGGCTGGAGCCATTCCGGGCCAACCTCGTGGCGCTTGAGCCGATCAACGAGCCGCCGCAGGACTGCGCCTCCGACGTCTGGTCGAAGATCCAGCTTGAACTTCTGACGACCGCGCGGGCGTCGGCGCCAACCTTGCCGCTGATCGTCACCGGCGGCTGCGGCAGCATGGTGCAGGGGATGATCGAGCTCGACCCGGCGCCGCTGACGCCGTTCGAGCCGATCCTGTTCACCTTCCACTTCTACGAACCTTACCTGTTCAGCCATCAGGGCGCGCCATGGATGCGCGAGCCTGTCTACCGTTCGCTCAACAACGTGCCATGGCCGGCCTCCGCCGGTTCGCTCGAACAGACGCTTGCCTCGGTCAGGGCGCGCATGGCTGAGGACACTGAAACCTCAGAGGAAGCCAAGCAAGCCGCCTATGCCGAAACCGAGCGCGTGCTGAAGGTCTATTTCGACGCCCAGCCGGACCGCTGGTTTGTCGACAAATACCTGCGCCAGGTCCGCGCCTGGGGCGATGCGCACGGCATCGCGCCGGAGCGGATCGTCATGGGCGAATTCGGCGCGCTGCGCACCGACACCAACTATGTGGCCGCACCAAACCCGGACCGTGCGCGCTATATCAGGGATGTCCGCCAGGCCGCCGAGGACCTCGGCTTTCCCTGGGCATTCTGGAACCTTTTCGACGGCATGGGCATGATGGAAAGCGCGACGCGCGCCTTCGATCCACCGATCATCGAGGCCCTTGGCCTGACGATGCCGGCCGACTGACGGGCGTGAACAAGGTTCGCGCCGGACGATAGAGAACCAGGCACAACACCACGAATTTGCTCAGGATCGTGCTCTTGGAGGCAAGGCTTTCCGAGGTGTTGAGCAGCATGAGCCAGCCCAGCATGGGCAGCCAGACGCCGGGATGGCAACGGCGGGCCACCTCATACATGAACAGCCCGAAGCCGAACAGCATCAGAAGGGTAAAAGCGGCGCCGTGGTAGACGGTCATGCTGATGATCGGGTTCTCGATGCCTTGTTCAAGACCGTTGATCCGCCGCAAGCTGCTGACGAAATCGACGCTTGGGCCGACAATCACGTCGCGCAGTTCCAGATACTTGAAGATCTCGAACATCTCGACGCGAGCATTGGCGCTGCCACCATCCGAAACAAAGCGCTCGGCAAGCGCGTCGAAGAAGCCCAGCGACGCCGCCACCACAAGGGCGACAGGCAGCAGTGCTGCAAGCATGAATGCCAGCGCCGCGCCAAGCAGGCTGATGCGTCCCTTGCGCAATGTGCGCAAGCCATGAAAAAGCAGATAGCAGCCGCCCAGCACGATCGTCACCACCATGGCGGAGCGGCCACCGAAGGCGACAAGAGCCGCGCATTGCAAGCCGATCAATCCAAGACGCATGGGCGTCGAAAGCGACCTTGAGCCGCTCAGCAGGGCAAGGACGTAGACCGATGTCAAAGTGGCATTGGAAAGCGGATGCCCCTGCAGCGCGCTGGAGCGCAGATCCGTGACAAACGCCACACCGTCGAGACGATAGGGAAAAAGCAGCGTCTTGGTGGCGAACTCGAAAAGGCCAAGCAGCGCATTCGCCGTCATGACCGCGTGGATCGCGGTCCGCAGCCGCGTAAAAGTCTTTTCGTCTCCTTCGCTGAGCATCAGCACGAACAGCGCCGCCGCCACGAACGTATCGATCATGCCGGCCATGCCGGGGCGCTGCCTGAGGATAACGACGAACAACAGCACGATGGAAATGGCCGCCATCAGCGCCGTTGCCGGCCGTTTGTCGGCGACGCTGACACAATAGCCGACCGGATTGCCGAAGGTGCAGGAACGCCACGCAAAAAGCAGAACGATGAGATAGGTGGAAGGGTGTATCTTTGTCGCCGGGCTGCCGAACAGGCCATCGTAATTGTAGCCGACGAGCCAGAGCATGCCGCCCGATATGCTGAACAACACCACCACCGTGACGACCAGCCCCAACCGCGTCACCAGATCAATGGCATTGCCTGAACGCGGCGCCGCGGCACTGTGACCCGAAGCAGCTCCGCTCCAGCTCGACATCACATCGTCTCGTCGACCAGCAAGGCGCCTGTCGGCACCCGCCCCATGACGGAAATGGCTTGCGACGCCGCCACGACGTCACGCATCTGGGTTGCGTTCAGCCTGGCAACGAGCACGATCTCATCCACCACCGCGACAAGCGGCGAGGCATTCAGGTTTTCGACCAGCGCACCGCCATCGACGACGACGAGCTCAAAGCTCCTTGCCGCTTGCGCCAGCATATGCTGAGCGAAATGCACGCCATGCGCCTCCTGGAAAACCGCCTTTGGCCGCCCGCTGCCCACCACGGCGACATTGCTGCCGGCGGTATAGTGGCTGACGGCTTCGAATGCGTACTCGCCGCGCAGCACGTCGAGTATTCCCGGCCGCGGTTCCTTCTGGCCATTGCTGGCATTGGTATCGATGAACAGGACACGGCTGCCTCGGGCGGCGGCGGCGTTGGCGAACAGGCGCGCGATCCGGTTGCGCTGCGCGCCGTCTTCCGGCGCTGACGTCACCAGGATGCTCGGCACCAGCGGCCAGTCCGCCGGGCGCCTGCCGGAACTGAACATGCGCCGCAGCGCCAGGCCTATGATAGCGTCGGTTTTCTGATTGATCGGGGCCGACTTCCTGGAAAAAGGCCACCAGCCGCGGCCGCTTTTCGACCCCGCCGGCAGAATGCCGAGCACGGGTGCCTCGATCGCGGCTTGCATCTGCCCACCGGAAAGAACCGTCGGCGAGGAATACTCCGCGATCAGCGCCAGGCCCGTGCCCAGTCCCAATCCGCCGAACATGGCGCCGAACAACAGCAACCCAAGCGGCGGCCAGCTCTTCTTCAGGGCCGGCATGGCCTCCGAGATGATCCGCGCGTTGGTGCTATCGACCGTGATCTGTTCGCGCGTTTCCTGCGCGCGCTGCAGATAATTCGCATAGACGGAACGGATTGCTTCGAGATCGCGCTGCAATTCGCGCAGCCGCACGGAAGCCTGGTCGGTGTCGAGCGATTTGCTCTTGAGACCGGCGACTTTCGCGGCCACCGCCTGCTCGTTGGCCAGCGCCCGCTCATAGTCGGTCTCGGCGGCGGTCACGATGCGGCCGAGTTCACGCGCGATGAGCTGGCGTGTGTCGCGCAGCTGCTGCTGGGCAGCGATCATCGACGGATGGCGCGGTCCGAGTTCGGTGCCAAGCTGCGAGACCTGGTCAACCAGCGTTGCTTCCTGCGTCCGCAAGTTTGAAATCACCGACGAGCGCATCGCTTCCGAGGTCGCATCCGGCGCGCCGCCTTGCCTGCGCAACTGGTCGACCTGTGCTTTCAGCGTCGCGGTGCGGCTCTGCGCCGCCGAAAGCTCCGTGTTGAGTTGGGTCAGTTCCTGGTCGCTGACCAGATTACCGGCCGCCATCACCATCTTGTTGGCTGACTTGTAGGCCTCGACGGCGTTCTCTGCCTGCTGAACGCGCTTTCGCTGTTCCTCGAGACGGGCGGTGATCGACTTCGACGCATCCGTCGCGCTTTGCGCGCGCGCGCTTGCCTGATCGACCAGATAGGCTTGCGCGATTGCGTTGGCGATCTTCGCGGCCTTGTCGGCGTTCTTGGCCGTGATGATCACATCGATGACCAGAACCTTGTCGGCTCGCTTCACCGCCAGACGGCTGCGCAGCGCGTCGAGCGTTTTCACGGTGTTGTCGCTTTCGGCCGAAACCGAGCCGAACAAACGTGACAGCAGGCCCTGCCCGTTGAATTCCGGATCCTCGGTCAGCTTGGTCGCCGCGATTGCCCGCAGCAGCACGCCAGACGACTGGATGACACTGACCTGGCTTTCCACCTGCGTGATGCCGCCATCAGGCGAAATCCGGCTCGGATTGACGTCGTTTGAGACCACCTGCAGGTCTTGCGGATCGATGATGATTTCCGCCACCGAGCTGTAGAGCGGGGGCGTGAGAAGGCCGTAGAGCAAGGCCCCCATCATGAACAGCACCGCCGTGCCAATGATCCACAGGCGGCGGCGCACCAGGATGCGTTTCAGGTCGCCCAATTCGACAGTCGAAGGTGCATATGATCCCGCCGATCCCGTTTCCGGAGTGTATTGCTGAGGAACCATGGGCAGAGATGATAGCATAGCTGCCTCCGACAATACTCCATATGCCGGCAAGATCAAATTGCGGCGCTAACCTAGCTATTCCTCCAACTGTTAAAACATTGTTAATTATGTTAACAACTCATCTGATTTTTGGCACGAAGTTTGCTTAGTTACGGATAAAGGATCGCCGCGCGACACAGTTGAGCAGGAGACGGATAAAAATGGGGCAACACGGCGATCGCGCTGACTCCGTCAGCCATATCCGCAGTCCAGATATTGGGCGCCGCGGCGCTGCGTTTCGCCACGTCAGGTGTCCGATATGCGGGTAAGCCTGCGCCTGGACAGCGCATGTGTCCGTGCCTTCCACCTGATGCTGCTGCAGCGGCTGACAGCACTTGCCGACGTTACGGTTTCTGTCGATGCCCGGCCGGCGGATGGCGGCATTCCCGGCAACGTCGAGGCGCTGTTTCAGCTTGAGTCCGCCATACACGGCCTGTCCCGGACGGGGCTGGCGAAGCGCATGCCGCTTTCAGCGCTCGCTGCCTACAAGACAGCGCCACCGGCTTCAGCCGACCTTGTGCTCGATCTCTGCGGCGACGTCGCGCCGGAGGGAACCCGCGTCTGGCGCGTCACCTATGGCGGCGCCAGCGGCGAAGGGGCCTTGCTGGCCCTGATCCTCGATGGCCAGACACCGGTTGCCCGTATCGAAGAAGGTGACATCGCGATTTCCGCCGGGCGGCTGGGAACGGAATATGGCGGCATTGCCCTGGCGTCCTTCCAGGACATGCTGGCGCGCACCGCGACCCTGATCGTCGCGGCGATGACAGGCGCCGCCAAGGGTTCCGCCCTACCCGTGCTGCCTGAGCCCGCGCAAGGCAACGCCCGTCCGGCGATGCCGTCGGGCGGAAAGCTTGGCGTCAGGGCCGCCAAGGCGCTGGCACGGCGGATTGTCCAAAAGATTTATCACCTTTGCTACAATGCTCCGCACTGGAAAGTCGGTTGGCGCGAAACCAAGGGCCGCGACCTCTTCGACCTGCGCGAGCACCCGGCCTCGGGCTGGCAGGTGCTGCCGGACGACGGCAGCCGCTTCTACGCCGATCCGTTTCCGATCCTTTACAAGGGGCAAGTAACCCTCTTCGTCGAGGACTATATTCACCGGCTCGGCAAGGCCATCATCTCCGCCGTCCCCTTCGGCCCGTCAGGGCCACTCGGGCAGCCTGTGCCGGTGCTGGATTTGCCTTACCATCTCTCCTATCCGTTCGTTTTCGAGCGCGACGGCGAGGTCTGGATGGTCCCGGAAAGCTGCGCCAACGGCACGATCGACCTCTACCGTGCCACCGCCTTTCCCGGCGGGTGGGTCAAGGAAGCCACGCTCCTGTCCGGTGTCATCGCCAGCGATGCCACCTTGGTCGAGCACGGCGGACGCTGGTGGATATTCGCCACCGTCCGCGATGGCGGCGGTGCGTTCTCCGATGCGCTTCACATCTGGTCGGCACCGGACTTCCGCGGACCCTGGACACCGCTTCCAAACAATCCCGTGCTGGTCGATATCGCCTCGGCGCGGCCTGCTGGCCGCATGGTCGAGCGCGGCGGGCAGTTGTTGCGCCCGGTGCAGGACTGCCGCAAAAGCTATGGCGCGGCCCTTGGCATCGCACGTGTCGCTCACCTTGATTTGAACGGCATGGAGCAAGTCGTCGAGACGATTTTGACCCCAGGTGCGCTATGGAATGGGCGCAAGCTGCACACACTCAATGAGGCGGGCGGCCTGGAGTTCATTGACGGTTCGGCAATCTCGCCGCGCTGGAAACAACGAGGCCGGGTATTAACCTAAACATCGGTTACTACCGGTTGCGCGCCTTGGTTGCTTGAGGTTGAATTAGCTCTGGATGATACCTCTACCATGGATTGCGGTGAGAAGTTAACCAGCGGGAAAGGGTAGCGGAATGACCATCGCCGAGGCTGGCCAAGCCGAAGTTGACGTGGCGATTGTCGGTGCGGGACTGGCCGGCACCATCATGGCAACTGTGCTGGGCAAAGCCGGGCACAAGGTGGCGCTTATCGATCCGCACCGCGTCCATCACGACGAGTTCCGTGCCGAGAAAACCCGCCTGGAGTCGATGCAACTGTTCGAGAAGATGGGCCTCGGTCCCGTCATCAAGTCCCTTGTCACGTCGACGACCGAGATCCAGATATTCCGCCTCGGGCAGTTCTTCCAGCGCAAGCAGGTTTCTGAATTCTCATTCTCCTACGGCCCGCTGATAAACGGCCTGCGCGAGGCCCTGCCGCCGGAAGTGCCACTGACGGTGGGTAAGGTCGCGGAGGTCTCGACTGGGCCGGACCGACAGCGCCTTGTGCTCAACAATGGCACCGTCATCGATGCCCGCCTGCTGGTGGTGGCCACCGGCTACAGCGAAGCTGTGCGGCGCGCTATCGGCGTGGAGCGCGTCGAGCATTCGAAGGCGCATTCGCTTGCGATCGGGTTCGACCTTGCGGTCTCGCCACAGGAATTCGGCTCTCGGTCACTCACCTTCTATCCCGGGCGCTTCGGCCAGCGCATTGCCTACCTTAGTGTTTTCCGGATCGGCAACCGCATGCGGGCAAACATGTTTGTCTACCGGACCGTTGCCGATCCCTGGGTGCAGGCGTTTCGCGCCGATCCGCGACAAATGCTGCTGCAATTGATGCCCGAAATCGCCCCGCAATGCGGCAACTTCGCCGTGGCTAGCCCGGTCGAGGTCAGGCAGGTCAGCCTGACGACCACCACCGGTCACCGCCGTGACGGCGTGGTCTTCATCGGCGACGCGTTCTCCACGACATGCCCGGCGCAAGGTGACGGCATCCTCCGGGCGGCTACGGATGTTGACCGCCTGTGCTCGACCTACATCCCCGCCTGGCTGGCAACGCCTGGCATGGGCGTCGACAAGATTGGCACCTTCTACGATGACCCGGTCAAGGTGGCCGCAGACGCCAGCGCCATGCACTTCAGCATCTACGCCAAGGCGATCGCGACAGGGACAGGGCTGGAATGGCGCATACGCCGCCTGCGCAACAATTCCGCGCGCCAGCTGATGATCATCGGCCGCAAGATGCGGCATTTGGGACAGCGGCGGGCGCCGGGCGTGGCGTAAGGATTCTTTCCTCCAGCGCTCTTTAATAATATGCGGGAGTGAGACGCTTGAAGCCACTTGCGGCCGCAACGCGATGACGCCTCTGGTCCGCGCCCTCGCCCGTGGTGATGGCTACTGTCCGCCCTCGTAAGCCAGTTGCGACTGCGTCAGCGCCTGATCAAGCCTTGCTCCCTCGGCATAGCCAGCCAGATTCCCCGGCCGTGCGATACCGGGCAAAAGCCTCGGACACGGCTCGGCCGCGCCGACCACCATGCGCACCGGGATGACACCGGCCCACACCGGATGCTCGTAGTCTTCCTCGTCGTCGGCGACGCCCTTGGCGCGCACTTTCGCCGATGCCTCTTCGATTCGCATGCCGATCACCATCGTCGCCTTGGCTTCCTGCGCCGAGATCGGCCGCAAGGTTTCGCTGCGGCCGGGATAGAAGCGGTCGACGACGCCGGCCAGCGCCTTCAGCTTCTCTTCCGGTTCGTCGATGATCCGCGCTATGCCGAAGCACATGGCCGAGCGGTAATTGGCGGAGTGATTGAAACCCGAGCGCGCCAGCACCAGCCCGTCGAGATGCGACACCGTCAGGCAGGCCGGCGTGCCGCCGCGCAACTGGCGCAGCATGCGGCTGGCCGACGAGCCGTGCCAGTACAGCATGTCGTCCTCGCGCCAGTGGATGGTTGGCGTGCAATAGGGCTGGCCGTCGAAAGTGTAGGCGACATGGCACAGCAACCCGGCATCGAGCACCGCATAAACCGCCTCATGGTCGTAGCTGCCACGGTCGTGACGGCGCTTGAGCCGGTTGCGCTTGCTGGTTGGAAAGCTGGCGGTGGTGTCGTTCACGGCTTGCATCCTTGTGTCGTGTCTGCCAACCATGCGCCATGACATTGGTCGACAAAAGAACCAATCCAGTTAAGAAAATTCAGACCAATCAACCGGATTGGTCGGCGCTGATCCCGGTTTTACCGGGCGATGGCCCGCGCAGCCGCGAGCTCTACGTGGCCCTGCGGCGGTTGATCGAGACCGGTGCGCTGGCCGCCGGCGCCAAATTGCCAACCACGCGCGATCTCGCCCGGCGTTTCGGCCTGTCGCGTTCGGCGGCGGTCGCCTGTTTCGAAATGCTGATCTCGGAGGGCTTCGCCGCTGCGAAAGTCGGCGCTGGAACCTTCGTCGCGGCTGATGTGCCGCATCTGCCGGCGGCGCAGCGAGGCGAGCACCCGCCGGAAATCGGCGTTGTCGCGTCGCTGCCTTGCGGCATCGGCGTCGCGGTGTCAGATCCGCGCACGCTGAACGTGTTCCGCATCCTGTTGTCACGCCATCTCACCCGTCCCGGGCCTGAACATTTCCGCTATGGCGATCCGCGCGGCGGCATCGCCTTGCGCAGCGCGATCGCCACCTATCTCAGGACCGCGCGCGGCGTGCGCTGCGATGCCGGCCAGATCGTGCTGACCTCCGGCACGCAGCAAGGGCTGGACCTTCTGACGCGTGCCGCCCTTCGCCCCGGCGATGCCGTCTGGGTCGAAAACCCCTGCTATCCCATGGCGCATGCCGCGCTCGCCGGCAGTGGTGCCAAGGTTTTCGGCGTGCCCGTCGACAACGAGGGCCTGGATCCCGAAATCGGCGAAGCTCTATGCCCAGGAGCCCGCGCGGCCTATGTCACGCCCTCGCATCAATATCCGCTTGGCGTGACGATGACGATGCGCCGCCGCCTGGCGCTGCTCGACTGGGCACGGCGCAACGATGCCTGGATCATCGAGGACGATTACGACAGCGA
>JBDSLV010000602.1:0-7044 GCA_039916205.1 Mesorhizobium sp.
TCAACCGGATATTCAGGTCGGTCTACGGCATGCCACCGGCGCGTTATCGGAAGGAAGGAAGCCATCGGCTCTTTGACCCAAATTTTCACGGAAAGGCTTCCAGAATGTTCGATGTTTCACTACGCAAACTCCCCGAAATGCACCTTGTCGGGGTCGCCCATTCGGGCTCCTATATGCAGATCGGCAAGGCGTTCGAGCAACTCTTCGGTACGCTCTATGCGCGCGGCCAAGGCAACCCCGGCATGCGCATGATCGGTGTCTATCTTGACGATCCCGACATCGTCGCCGTCGACAAGCTGCGCTCTTATGCCTGCGTCGCCGCCGACGCCGGCCTGTCGCTTGCGGCGCCGCTTGAAAGCAAGGAGATCGATGGCGGCGACTATGCGGTTCTGCGGCACAAAGGGCCTTACGCTGAGATGCACAAGGCCTATGCATGGCTCTATGGCGAATGGCTGCCGAAATCCGGCCGCCGGCTGCGCGAGACAGTGATGTTCGAGGAATACCTCAACAATCCGCGCGATGTGCCGCCAACGGAATTGTTGACCGATATCAATTTGCCGCTGGTGTGACCCTCACGCCTCCGACCGGATCCTGTTCGTGTAGCTGAGCTCAGTCGTGAGGTCCGGTTATTCACACTGCAGGATCAAAACTAGGAAGCCCCGGAGCGATCCGGGGTTTTCAGTTTGAAGCCGGTTTCCCATTGCCTTAGACAGGCCCGGTCGCGGAGCCTGTTTGCTTGTGAGAATTTCGGCGTCGCGAAACTCACGTGAACCGCGTGCATCATTCGGCCTTTTGCGTGCGACCGAAGCTCGGGCGTTGGGTCATGCGTTCCCACCACGCCTGGATGTCGGGAAATTCGGCCAGCAGGGTCTGTCCCTCGGTGACCTTGACGAAATAGCCGATGATCGGAGCGGCATGCAGGTCGGCCAATGTTAGCTGGTCGCCCAGCAGCCATGGGCCAACGGCCTTCAACGACGTGAGCACACCAAGCACGGCGGCGGCCTGCCGCAGACCGCCGGCGATCAGGACTTCATCCGGTTCTGATTTCTCCAGCCGTTCGACCGCGACGTCCCAGACCATGGCCCGATAGGCATAGGCGTCAAGCAGGCCGATGATCTGGTTCATGGTTGCGCGGGCGCGGGCATCTGTCGGCTGCAGGGCAGGGCCGGAAAACCCCTCGTCGACATAGCGGGCAATCGCGCTCGTCTCGAACAGGCGAAAGCCGGCATACTCGAAGGCGGGAATGCGGCCGAACGGGTGGTGCGCGCGATACCAGGCTGGCGCGCCACCTTCCGCGAAGATATCGACCGGTACGAGGTCGTAGCCGATGCCTTTTTCCTCAAGCGCAAGCCGGACGATGCGCACATAAACGCTATAGTCAGCGCCATAGACGACCGGCTTGCCCATGTTGCCCCTCGCGATCGCGGCGGCTTACGCCATCGCCTTCTGCAGGTTCTCGTCGATCTTGTCGAGGAAACCGACGGTCGAAAGCCAGGGCTGGTCCGGGCCGATCAGCAGTGACAGATCCTTGGTCATGAAGCCGGACTCGACCGTCTGGATGCAGACTTTTTCCAGCGTCTCGGAGAACCGCTTCAATTCGGCATTGTCGTCGAGCTTGGCGCGATGCGCGAGGCCGCGCGTCCAGGCGAAGATCGAGGCGATCGAATTGGTCGAGGTTTCCTCGCCCTTCTGGTGCTGGCGATAGTGGCGGGTGACGGTGCCGTGGGCGGCCTCCGCCTCGACGGTCTTGCCGTCCGGCGTCATCAGCACCGAGGTCATCAGGCCGAGCGACCCAAAGCCTTGCGCCACCGTGTCGGACTGCACGTCGCCATCATAGTTCTTGCAGGCCCAGACATAGCCGCCCGACCACTTCAGGCTGGACGCCACCATGTCGTCGATCAGGCGGTGTTCGTACCACAGCTTCTTCGACTTGAACTCGGCTTCGAATTCGGCCTCGTAGACTTCCTGGAAGATGTCCTTGAAGCGCCCGTCATAGGCCTTGAGGATGGTGTTCTTGGTCGAGAGATAGACCGGATAGTTGCGCAGCAAGCCGTAGTTCAGCGAGGCGCGCGCGAATTCGCGGATGGACTCGTCGAGATTGTACATGGCCATGGCGACGCCGGCGCCGGGCGCATCGAACACTTCATGCTCGATGACCTTGCCGTCCTCGCCGACGAACTTGATCGTCAGCTTGCCCTTGCCGGGAAAGCGGAAGTCGGTGGCGCGGTACTGATCGCCGAAGGCGTGACGGCCAACGATGATCGGCTTGGTCCAGCCGGGCACCAGGCGCGGCACGTTCTTCATGATGATCGGCTCGCGGAAGATGGTACCGCCAAGAATGTTGCGGATGGTGCCGTTCGGCGACTTCCACATCTTCTTCAGCTTGAATTCCTCGACGCGCTGCTCATCGGGGGTGATGGTCGCGCATTTCACGCCGACGCCATGTTTCTTGATGGCGTTGGCTGAATCGATGGTCACTTGGTCGTTGGTGGCGTCGCGGTGCTCGATGCCGAGGTCGTAATATTCAAGCTTGAGGTCGAGATATGGGTGGATCAGCTTGTCCTTGATGAACTGCCAGATGATGCGGGTCATCTCGTCGCCGTCGAGTTCGACGACCGGGTTCGCCACCTTGATCTTCGCCATGGAAAGACTGCCTCGTTGCTGGATTGGAACGGCCTTGCCAGCATGGCGTTCGGCCGGGGGATGCGGCCCATATATCAAAGCATTTTTGGCCGCGCAAACGGCGATCCATCACGAGATGTGAGGTCATCGCCCATTCGCCAATGCTTCATTTCCGCCGCCGAATGTGGCAGGGGATGCTGAAATGCCGCAAACAACGGTTCCTTGAGCATCATGACAGCCATCGAAGACGCCAATTCAGCTCCCGTCGCCGGCCCGGCGATCATCCTGGTCGAGCCGCAGCTTGGCGAGAACATCGGCATGGTCGCGCGCGCCATGGCGAATTTCGGCCTCTCGGAACTGCGCCTGGTCAATCCGCGTGATGGCTGGCCGAGCGAAAAAGCCCGTGCCGCCGCCAGCCGTGCCGACCACGTCATCGACGCGGTCAAGGTGTTTGACGATCTGGCCTCGGCGCTCGCCGACCTGAATTTCGTCTTCGCCACCACGGCCAGGCAGCGCGATGGCTTCAAGTCAGTGCGCGGCCCGGTCGAAGCAGGCAGGATGCTGAGAGCCCGCCATGGCATGGGTCAGCGTACCGGCATCCTGTTCGGCCGCGAACGCTTCGGCCTCTACAATGACGAGGTTGGCCTCGCCGACGAGATCGTCACCTTTCCGGTCGACCCCGACTTCTCCTCGCTTAACATCGCCCAGGCGGCCTTGCTGATGTCCTACGAGTGGATGAAGTCCGGCCTGGAGGATGAAACCAAAACCAACTTCACCGGTCCCGACATGAAGCCGGCAAGCAAGGAAGAATTGCACGGCCTGTTCGCCTATCTCGAAGGCGCCTTGGAGGCGCGCGGCTATTTCCGTCCGGCGCCGAAGAAACCGAAGATGATCGACAATCTGCGTGCGGTGCTGACCCGCGCCGGCTTTGCCGAGCCGGAACTGAAGGTGTTGCGTGGCATCATCTCGTCACTGGACAGGTTCTCGCCAGCCATGCCGCGCGGCGATGGCTCGCCGGGCGATGATCCGAGACGGCTGCCGGCCGCCGCCGCGCGTGCCAAAAAGGCAGCAGAAAAGGACTAGGTTTCCCCTGCGTTACCAGTAACCGAATTTTATTCGATTTGCCCCACTGTCCTGAAAACGATGGGTCCTCGGATGTTTAGTTCAAATATCTGGCGTCTCCGCTTCTTCTCCTATTCAGCGATCCTGCTGGTGGTGGAAATCGTAGCGATTGTCTCGTGCATCGCTGGAACCATCGGCTTCATGGGATTGGTCAACTCGAAACCCGGCTCGTCGCGGGAAGGGATGGCCGCGGCGATCCTGGTGGCTTCGCTGGTGCTCGTTCTGCTGCGTGGCAATATCGCCTGGCGCCGGAGCCGCGATGCGCGGGGCTCTCGGTGGGTTCTATGGTCCTACATCGTCTTTTCGGCTATCTATGCGGTTCTGCAGGCGGGCACGATCCTCGTGATCGATTTCGACAATCCGGATAGGCTCTCCGGCGGCCTCAATCTGCTCGGTTTCAGCATTCTTGGCCTGTGGGGCACTCTACTCGTCGCCAAGCCTGCCGGCGTCGACATCAAGGAGCTGACATCGGTCTTTGACTTCGATGATCATGACGCTCCCGCGCCGCTCGGCGCGATTAGGTCAAAGGTGTACGCGTCGCCGTCCGGCGGCACGTCCGCGCAGGGTTTCGCCCCTCCCGCGCGCGCCGTTCCCGCGCCGTCGAGACCAGCGATTCCAGGCAATGGCCGGCCGCGACCCGGCGGCTTTGGCAAGCGCGGGCTGGTCTGAGGATCGGAGCGGGCATTTCGTCACTTCAAGGCCATGATCGTTGCCGATAGAAGCATCATGGCCTGTCTGGCCTTCTCGAACTGTTCAGCCTTTCAGGAAACATCCCCGTGACATCAAGCCACCGTCCGATCCTGATGTTTGATTCCGGCATCGGCGGGCTTACCGTGCTGCGGGAAGCACGCGTGCTGATGCCAGACCGCCGCTTCGTCTATGTCGCCGACGACGCGGCCTTTCCTTACGGCGCCTGGGAAGAGCCGGCCCTTAACGCCCACATCCTTGGGCTATTCGGCGCATTGCTGGACAAGTTCCAGCCCGAGATTTCCGTCATTCCCTGCAATACCGCATCGACATTGGTCATCGACGCGCTACGCGAGAAGTTCCCTGGCCACCCCTTTGTCGGCACGGTCCCGGCGATCAAGCCAGCGGCTGAGCGCACGCGCTCTGGGCTTGTCTCGGTGCTGGCGACGCCCGGCACGGTGAAGCGTCAATACACGCGCGACCTGATCAGCAAATGGGCGCAGAAATGCCATGTCCGGCTGGTCGGCTCCGATCGGCTGGCGCCACTGGCTGAAATCTACATGCGCGAGGGATTTGTCGACGAGGAGATCGTTCGCCAGGAAATCGCGCCGTGCTTTGTCGAGAAGGATGGCGCCCGCACTGACATCGTCGTGCTCGGCTGCACGCACTATCCGTTCCTGGCCAACCGCATGCGCAAGACCGCACCCTGGCCAGTCGACTGGATAGACCCCGCCGAAGCCATCGCTCGCCGGGCAATGTCACTTTTGGCGCCGGTCGACGGGCCGCTGCCTGAAGGCGAGCCCGACATTGCTGTCTTCACTTCCGGGAAGGTGGATTTCGCCACCAGTCGGCTGATGCAAGGTTTCGGATTGAGCACGCGCTAACGCGTCCCCAGCGCACCACGCTTTAAACAGCGGTTGGTATCGCGATGGCTGGCCGATCGCTTGCGGGACGTCTGCCGCTCAGACAGGCGCTACAGGTTCGAAGACGATGCTGCGTTGATCTGGATTGGCCGAAACCAGTTTTAGCGTCAACCCATCGCCCTGGCTGAACCCGGAGGCCTTTACGTTGGCAACGACGGCCATGTCTGAAAGCTGAACGCGCACGCCATGATCGGCGAAGTCGGTGACGACGGCCTTGAACGTCTCACCTTCGCGTCCCCTGAGCATGACCGCTTCGGCAAGGTCGATGGCGGCATGGTTGATCTGCGAAGCACGGGCGTCCGCGCGTCCCATTACCTTGGGCAGTCTGGCGAATGCGTCGGTGACAGTCTGCGGCACCGGCTGACCGTTGGCGATTGCCAGCGCACAGCGTATGACGTAGCGGTCGGCCAGCCGCCTGAGCGGTGCGGTGGCATGGGCATAGGTCGCGGCCATCGCCTCATGCCACGGAACGACGCCTTCCTCATAGGGTTGGTAGGACGCGCCGGATCCGGCATGGCGGATTTCCAGCATCAGTGCCGCCTGTTGCTTGTTTCCCGGATCGAGGGTCCGCTGATAGTCGGCCAAGCTGGTCGTGGCTGGCCAGGACAAGCCAAGCGCCTGCGCCGCGTTGCGCAGTCTTTGCACCTTGGAAGCATCCGGTGGCGCCATGACACGGAACAATCCGGTCCGGTGTGCCAACATGGCGTCGGCGATCGCCATGTTCGCAGCCAGCGAAAGCGCGGCGTTGTCCTTCTCGGACTGCAGCAGCGGTCTGAACGAAAGCTGGTATCCGCCGTTGGCAAGCCTTTCCACTTCCTGCTCGGGCGGGTCGACGCGGGAGGCACCGCGACGCTCTTCGTTCGCCGCCATGCGCCGCGCCATTTCCCCGAAATCTGTCGGGAGGTCAGAGGCCTTCACGCTGTCATAGGCGAGCTTCGAGCGGCTTTGAATGATCGCCCGCTCAGCGCCGTCCAGCTTGACCGCACCGTCCTCGCCGACCCGAACCGTGAAGATAACAGCCGGACGCGGTCCATCAGGCAACAAACTCGCGGCACCCTCGGCAAGCGTCGGCGGGTAGAGCCCTGCCTTGCTGTCGGGCAAATACAGGGTCTCGCCTCGCGCCCAGGCTTCGACGTCGATCGCGTCGCCGTCCTCGACAAACCAGGCCACATCGGCAATGGCATAGTGCAAGAGCAGGTCGCTGCCGCTCGCCTCGATCGAGAACGCCTGATCGAGATCGGTCGAGGCCGCCGGATCGAGTGTGATGAAGGGCATCGCCGTCCGGTCGGCATGCTGGTTGGGCACGCGCTTGGCAGCAGTCTCCGCCAAGGCCATCACGCCAGGCGGAAATCCATCCGGCACATGGAACTCGGTGCGGATTTTCGAGAGGCCGATGGCGAGTGCTTGTGAGGGATCGGTCAGCGATTTCATGCAGCCGTCCTACACCGGGGTTCCGGACTCGGGAAGGCTGCCAGCGAGAATCGTCAAGGCCAAACACCCGGCGGGCTGGCATCGAACGGAGCAGCGAACGTGTCGCGTCGCGCTGGAACTGCCGCCGAAGCGCTGCGTTTATCCCACAGCGAAGGAGAAACGACATGCCAGCCACTTCGAAAGCCCAGCAGAGAGCCGCCGGCGCGGCCTTGTCAGCCAAGCGTGGCGACACGAAAAAGAGCGAGCTCCAGGGCGCATC
>JBDSLV010000603.1:0-6093 GCA_039916205.1 Mesorhizobium sp.
GGCGAAGCGTAGTGCCAGTTTGGAAAATCTTTCGAGTAACCGTCGAAATCGGCCTATACGGAGCGACATATGTCGGGTCCACCAACCGCGGGCCTCGAACGACCAAGGCACGGCCGCTTGGGTCAACATACCCAATGCTGAACAGCTCGGCTGGCCGCATGAAAGCATATGGACAAACAAAACATGGATCAGACCGTCGACAAGCAAACGATGGTGGCGTCAGGCACGCCGCTGACGGAAAGCGAAAAGAACGCCATCATTGGCGGCGTTCTCCTGTCGATGCTGCTGGCCGCGCTTGATCAGACCATCGTGGCGCCTGCCATGCCGACGATGGGCCGGCTGCTTGGCCATGCCGAGTATCTGCCATGGATCGTAACCGGCTATCTCCTGACCGCAACCGCCATGGCGCCGCTGTATGGCAAGATCTCGGATGTCTACGGCCGCCGCCCCACCATCTACGCCGCCATCTTGATCTTCCTTGCCGGGTCGCTGGTCAGCGCGCTGGCACCAAACATGTTTGTGCTTGTCCTCGGCCGCGCGATCCAGGGCGCCGGTGGCGGCGGGCTGTTTGCACTCACACAGACCGTGATCGGCGACCTGGTGCCACCGCGCGAGCGGGCGCGCTATGCGGCCTGGATTTCCGGAACCTGGGCCGTCGCCAGCATCGCCGGGCCTCTGCTTGGCGGCACATTTGCCGAGCATCTGCACTGGTCGCTGATCTTCTGGATCAACATTCCGCTCGGCCTCCTGGCCATGGCGATCATCAACAATCCGCTGAAGAAATTACCGATCGCGGCGAAAAATCACCGTATCGACGGGCTGGGGGCGGTGCTGCTTGTCGTCGCTACGGCACTGCTGCTGCTGGCGCTGAACTGGGGTGGCAGCGAATATCCTTGGCTGTCGCGCGAAATTCTTGCGCTGCTCGCCGCCTCGGCGGTCTTCTGGTCGGCCTTCGCCGTACGGCTGCTGCGCGCGGCCGAACCGTTGATCTCGCTCGACGTCCTCAAGAACCCGATCGTGCTTGCCGGCACGCTTTCCATGTTCCTGCTGCAAGCCGCCAATATCGGCCTTGCGGTCTACCTGCCGGTTTATCTGCAGTCGATCATCGGCCTGTCGGTCAGCGAATCCGGCATCGCCATGCTCGGCCTGCTGCTCGGCACCGTTGCCGGCGCGACCTTCAGCGGGCGCACGATACCGCGTTTTGTCCACTACAAGCGCATTGCCATGGTCGGCGTGATCTTTTCCATCCTGTGCCTCGGGCTGCTCAGCCTCGTTGCCGGACACGCTTCGCTGCTGGTTGTCGAAGTGCTGACAGTCTGCATTGGCCTCGGCAGTGGAACGACATTTCCCGTCGCGACCGTATCGGTCCAGAACGCCGTCGACCGCATGCATCTGGGCGTCGCCACCGGCGTTCTGACCTTTCTGCGCTCATTGGGCAGCGCGCTCGGCGTTGCCATGCTTGGCGCCGTCGCGCTCGGCTATGGTCTGCCGCTGGCCGGCGAAGGCGTGCAGACCGCGGGGCAAGTGGTATCGGCCTTGCCGTTCGTGATGATCTTTCTGGTGGCGGCGGCGATCCTGCTCCTGGCGCTGATCGCGCTCGCCTTGATGCCGGAAAAGGCGCTTCGCGGCCACGGCGAGGACACGGCCGCCGCGCTTGTGGAATAGAGCTTAGCCGACGACGCCGAGCTTCTTCTGCAGGCTGGTCGATGAGGTCGTGTACTGGAAGACGATGCGCTCTCCGGGGCTGATGATGCGCTTCGCCGCCTGGGACATCAAAGCCACCTCGTGGAAGCCCGACAGGATCAGCTTGAGCTTGCCGGGATACCAGTTGATGTCGCCGACGGCGAAAATGCCGGGGATCGATGTCTGGAATTTCTCGGTATCGACCGGAATGAGGTTCTCATGAAGGTTGAGCCCCCATTCCGCGATCGGCCCCAGTTTCATGGTCAGGCCGAAGAACGGCAGCATGCGCGTGCAGGGCACCTCGATGTCGCCCTCCGGCCCCTTGATGACAGCCGATGCCAGCTGGCCGTCCGCGCCGGTCAGGCCGGTGACTTGCCCGACCTGGAACTCCAGCTGTTTCATCTCCTGCATGGCATACATCTTGTTGACGCTGTCGGGCGCGGCGCGGAACTCGGGCCGCCGATGCACCAGCGTCACGCTCTTGGCGATCGGTTGCAGGTTCAGCGTCCAGTCGAGTGCTGAATCGCCGCCGCCGACGATGACCAGGTCGTGGCCGCGGAAATCCTCCATGCGGCGGACCGAATAGAAAACGCTCTTGCCTTCATAGGGCTCGATGCCAGGGATCGGTGGCCGCTTCGGTTGGAAAGAGCCACCGCCGGCGGCGATCACCACCACCTTGGCCTCAAAAACCTCATTCTCGTCCGTGATGACGCGAAAACTGCCGTCCTCGAGCTTTTCAAGCCCGGCAACCATCCGATTGAAAGTGAACTCCGGCTTGAACGGTGCAATCTGCTCAAGCAACTTGTCGACAAGGCCTTGCGCCGAAATCGAGGGCCAGCCGGGAATGTCGTAGATCGGCTTTTCCGGATAGAGCTCCGCGCATTGGCCGCCGGGCCGATCGAGGATGTCGAGCAGATGGCACTTCATGTCGAAGAGACCGAGCTCGAACACCGCAAACAGGCCGACCGGCCCTGCCCCGACAATCAGCACGTCTGTCTTGATGGCGTCGGTCATGCGATGCGCCTCGCTGCATATGGCGCCGAAAATCGGGATCGATCTTCGCTGGGATCATACGCCAAGTTAAGTCCTGCAGCGCCCTTGCCTGTTCGAGACGGAACCCGGCGCAGCCGAAAACAGCATGACAGTGCATGACCATTGCTCCGCTGCCAAGCCGCAGCGGGAAAAATCAGTTGGCAAAGGCTGGGAGCTTATCCCTGGCGTTCAGGCACGCGCACGATCAGGCCATCAAGCGCGTCGCGCACCTTGATCTGACAGGACAGGCGCGAGTTCGGCTGAACGTCATAGGCGAAGTCCAGCATATCCTCTTCCATCGCCTCCGGCTCGCCGACCTCAGCCGTCCATGCCTCGTCGACATAGACATGGCAGGTCGCGCAGGCGCAGGCGCCGCCGCACTCCGCCTCGATCCCCGGCACGGAGTTGCGGATCGCGTTCTCCATCACCGTCGAGCCGTTCTCGGCATCCATGTCGAAATGTGTGCCGTCATGGGCGATAATGGTCAGCTTGGTCATATGTCACCTGAAGGGAGTTTCCGCCGAGATAATCACTCCACGGGACAAGTCAACTGCCGCGCGAAAGCGCCGCGCCATGACGTTTTTCCGCAAAACGTCCCTAGCGGTTGATAGCAGCGATGAAATCGCGCACTTCGTTGATCAGCGTGCCAAGCCGTTTGAGGGTGTGGCTGTCATCCGGCTTGCGCTCAATGTCGGTGGCGCAATCGGCCACCGCGAAGGCGCCGACACCGCGTGCCGAGCCTTTCAGCCCGTGCGCCAGAAGCAGCCTCTCCTTGATATCGGCATCGGCAATCCGGTCGCGCACCGACAGCGCCTGCTGCACGAACAGTGCCAGCACCTCGCGCTCAAGGTCCCGGTCCCCCATTGTCTGGCGTGCCAGATGCACCAGATCGACCGGCCGCGAACGCCTCGTTCCGGACACGTCGCCCCCGGGCATCGAGAAGGCAATGCCGCTTTCGCCACGCATGTTCCCACAACTCCACTGTTCGATAGCCTGAAAACCTAGGCTATTCCCGTACATAACGAGTTAATGAATGGCGGGGAAAATTGTTGCGAAAGCGGCGCCGGACTCACGCTTTTGTTAACCTTATATTTAAAGTTTTACGTATCTCGCGGAATGCAGGTTTTCTTTACCCCTGTGTGTCATTACGATACGAGGGTCCATTTTCAGCCTCCTGCGTGGGATAAGACAATCAGAATCATAAGTCCCTCGGCAGCTAGTACAGGGTAGCGAAGGCATGGCGAAGAAACCAACGACGACGAGAACTCTTGACAGCGACGTGGCAAGGGAACTCGAAAAGGCGCTCGATCTCGACCTGAGCGATGCCGGAAACGGCGACCTCGATATCGCGGCCTCGATGGAAGATCTGGAAGCACAGATATCCCAGGCAGCTGATGAACTGGCGCGCGAAGGCCGCGGCCAGAAGCCGGCGCCGATCGTCAATCAAGGCCCCATCAATATCAATCCAAGCAATATCAACCAGAGCCAGCCTGCGAAACCCGCGGCGAAGGCAAAACCCGCCGAATTGCGCCCTGTTGAAACGCGCAGCGCACAGCCTGCCGGATTCACGCCGGCAAATGATGAACGCCAGAAAGACTACAAAACGCTTCTGCACAGCCTCAACCGGCGCGCCTCGAACACGATCTATTGGGTCGTCGCCTTCGTTTCGCTCGCCTGGATCGCTGGTGCGGGCGGCTTGGCCAACCTTCTTTTCGGACCAAGCATCTGGAGAATTCGCACCCTCGACCAGTTTCTTGCCCGTCCCGAACTGATCGGCCTGGCCATAGCGGCACTTGTGCCCGTCATCCTGTTCTGGGCCTTCGCGGCGATGATCCGCCGTGCCCAGGAGATGCGCATTGCCGCCCAGTCGATGACCGAAGTGGCTTTCCGCCTGACCGAGCCGGAAAACCTCGCCCAGGACCGCGTCATGATGATCGGCCAGGCCGTTCGCCGCGAAGTGGCGGCCATGGGCGAAGGTATCGAGCGCACGCTTGCGCGCGCCGTCGAGCTGGAGACGCTGGTCCACAGCGAAGTGAACCAGATCGAGCGCTCCTATTCGGAGAATGAATCCCGCATCCGCTCGCTCGTCGACGGTCTCGGCTCAGAACGCGAGGCGGTCGTCACGCACGCCGAGCGCGTCCGCGCCTCGATCACCGGCGCTCATGAGACGCTGAAGGACGAGATTGGCGCTGCCAGCGACATCATTCGCGACAGCATCCTCAACGCATCGACCAAACTGTCGATGACGATCACCAATTCCGGCGACACACTGATCGACCGGATCAACGAAAGCTCGATGTCGATCTTCGATTCGGTCGAAGGCCGGCTGGATTCGATCACCGACCGCCTGTCCACCTCCGGCGAAGCCTTCGCCAGCCTGCTGGACACCCGCATCGCCAAGCTGACGGATACCACCGACGGCCTGACGCGGTCGTTGACCGACCTGCTCGACGACCGCACCACCGGCATGGTGTCGTTGCTGGGCGGCGCCGCGCGCACCCTCAATTCCGAGTTCGAGGCTAGCCTCAATGGCATCGAGCGGACGCTGGCCGAACGCGGCCAGGCGCTGATCAGCGAATTCCAGACCCGCGCCGAAGCGCTGGACACTGGCACACAGAAGCTCAACGCCGCACTCGAGGCCCGCGCCCGCCAGATCAACGAGACGCTGGTTGAGCGTGCCCGCGAAATCGCGCACACTTTCGCTGAAAGCAAGGATACGCTGTCGGCGATGATCGATCAGGGCAAGACCCAGATCGGTGCCGACATGGCCGACATCGTCACCTCGACCTCGACCATGCTCGAAGCCCGCGCCAGCGACTTCGCAGGGCGCATGGAAGCAGCGCGTCACGTCGTGTCCCGCTCCTTCGATACGGACATCCAGCGCCTTGCCGACGCTCGCGTTGGCATCGAAGAGGCCGTGGAAAACCACAGCCGCAAGCTTTCCGAGAGCCGCGAGCGCATGGCTGCCGCAATGCAGACCGATCTGGCGAAATTCGCCGAAGGCCGCGCCGGCATCGATGCAGCTGTAACCAACCAGGTGCAGAAACTGGCCGAAGGCCGCAGCCTGATCGCGCGCGCCCTTGAAGAGGATTTGCGCAAGGTCAACGAATCGCGCGCCGCCATCGACGCATCGCTCGGCGGCCATCTCGAAAGGCTGGAAGAGGGCCGCAACAGGCTTTCGCTTGCGCTTAACGAAGACTCCGGAAAACTCGTACAAGCTCGTACAATCATTGATGAAATGGTTGCCGGGCATGTTGGAAAGCTCGCCGAGGGCCGCAACATCCTGTCGCGCGCCCTGGAAGCAGACCTCGGCAAGCTCGCCGACAGCCGCGCCGGCATTGACGGCCTCGTCGCAGGCCAGGTCGAGAAGATCGCCGA
>JBDSLV010000604.1:0-11795 GCA_039916205.1 Mesorhizobium sp.
ACATCGTAACCGACGCGCCGCCTCCCATTCACGAACAGCATCGAAGGCGATAATTCCCGTGAGGTCAAGGGAAATGACCGAATCCGAAGCGGTTTGAAAACCGATTGGCGCAATTGCTTGAATTGCAGACAATCGCGCCAGGAAAGTAGCAAGCCGCGCAAATGAAATCGGCAAAACCCTATCAACACAAAGCCGCGCCGCGGCAGCGGTAGCAGCCTCAGGCTTTACTCCACGTTGCTGGGTTCCCGCCGCGATCAACTTCTATGATCACGAGCTTCACTCGCCGCCGGGCAGCGGCACACCGCCCTGTATTCAAGGCATGCCGGTCAGGAGCCAGATGCCGGCAAGTACCATCAGTGTGCCGGAGAGGCGCGGGATCAACCGGCCGCAAGGAACAGTCTTCTCGAGAAGGACGAGGATGGCGATGCCAGCGATCCACAGCACGTTCATGACGCCGCCGACGAAAAGCAGCGTCATGAGCGCCCAGCAGCAGCCGAGGCAATAAGCGCCATGCTCGATGCCGAGCCAAAGCGCGCCGGACGGATCGGAACGAAAGCCGCCATGGCTCGCAAGAAATGCGATCGGCGTCTGGCATTGCCTGAGGCAAGCGGCTTTCACCGGCGTCCACTGATAGAGGCCGGCAGCGATGAGGACGAGGCCGCCGAGAACCATATTGTTGGCCGCCATCACAGGCGAAAGCAAAGCGAGACGGGCCAGCAGCCATTGCGCCAGGGTCGCAATGATCGAGAAGGCACCCCAGACGAGCACATAACCGGCAAAGAAGCATCCCGTCGATGCGATCGGCCGGCCGTCGATGCGTGCCTTGCGGCCAACGCCGGCATAAAGCAGGACCATGGGTGCCACCGACGGCGTCATCATGCCGACCATCATCACCGCCCACATTGCGAAGATGAAGGCAAAGTCAGCCGGCACCCAGGCCCGGAACACAGGCACCATCGCGGCGCCTGTGCCGCCCATATCCATGCCGGGCATATCCATGCCAGGTATGTCCATGCCGCCACCTGACGCGGCAGGGGGAGCACCCTCGGACATAGCCATGCCAGCGGCAAGCCACAGCACATAGGCCCAGGCGAGGATGGCAATGACGACGAGCGCTACCGTCACGACGACCCGATCGCGCCGTAGGACCGCCTCGATTGCCGTGCCGTTCATGGCGTCAGGTCAGTGAACTATGCCGCTTTGCGAAAGATGAATGTCGGCGAAATGTGCGTGGGTGTCCGCCACCTCGAATGCGATCGGTCCGGTCGCCTTGCTCCAGCCACGTCCTGCCTCGGCGAGAGAATATTCGAAGCCGTGCGGGAGGTCGATGCGTGCGCGGTGCACGGCGCCGGTGACTGGGTTCCTGATCGGCTCGCCGTGGCCATCGGTCACGCCGGGCACACGCAGCCGGCCGGTGCGCGCATTGACGTCGACTTCCAGGTGGATGGCGGCGAAGATCGGATCGTGGACTTTTTCCAACGTGGTGGAGAACACCTGGAAAATGGTGGCTCCAGGTTCGGTGTCCTCGCCACCAAGAATGCGAAGCAGTGCCTCCCGCTGCGCCTCGGTTGCCCGCTCATCGATGACGATCGCGGCCTCGCCCTTCCCTTGATGGATAGCACCGGGCCAGCGAAAAATCCCGGCAAACCGCAAGCCATCAAGCTTGGTATCGCCGTGATGGCCTCGCTCGATTTCCATGCCAACCACCGCCTCGCAGAATCCATATGTCGGCAATGCGTTGAACTGGCACGGGCAGCCATAGGCACAGTTGCAGTTGACGAACTCGCGCGCCTTTATTGTCCATTTGACGTCGGGCATGATTTTCCTCCCCTTGCCTGTGTTCATCCTCTTGGCATGTCTGCATTGCGGGAACCGCACGCAGCCGGGAAAGATCGTCCGGCGCGCATAGGCAATCCGGCAATGGTCGTATATTAGCCAATCACTATATATCTTTCGCCACTGACTTCATAGCCCGGCATCGCAGGGCGCCGACCCCACTGCGAGACGGCCGCGGCTGCCTGATCCACGGGGCGATTTGGCATATTCGATGCCGGCCGCCTGGCGGGTGCCAAACGGTTGCGCGGTCCCAGCCGCCGCTCTATGGCTAACGTCTTATCAAAAGGCGACAAACCATGGCAAAAGACGGCAACGAAATGGGTATCAACACGCGGCTTGCCCATTCCGGCAACAATCCGCACGACTATTTCGGCTTCGTCAATCCGCCGGTGGTGCACGCCTCGACCGTCCTGTTTCCCGACGCCGGTACGATGGCGGCCCGCAACCAAAAATATACCTATGGCACACGCGGTACGCCAACCACCGACGCACTCGCCCAGGCGATCGACGCGCTGGAAGGGTCGGCCGGCACGATCCTGGTGCCTTCGGGGCTGGCGGCGGTCACGGTGCCGCTGCTCGCCTTCGTCTCGGCCGGTGACCATCTCCTGATCGTCGATACGGTCTACCACCCGACCCGCAACTTCGCCGATACGATGCTGAAGCGGCTGGGTGTCGAGGTCGAGTATTATGATCCGCGTATCGGCGCCGGCATCGCGGCGCTGATCAAGCCGAACACCAGGGTGGTGTTCACGGAATCGCCCGCGTCAAACACATTCGAGATGCAGGATATTCCCGCCATCGCCAAGGCGGCACATGCCGCCGGTGCGATCGTGATGATGGACAACACCTGGGCAACGCCATTGTATTTCCGCCCACTCGATCATGGTGTCGACATCTCCATCCATGCGGCGACGAAATACCCGGCAGGACATTCCGATGTGTTGCTCGGCACGGTGTCGGCCAATGACGCCTGCTGGAAGCAACTGTACGAAAGCTTCTGCACGCTGGGCTGTTGCGCCGGCCCCGACGACGTCTACCAGGTGCTGCGTGGCCTGCGCACCATGGGCGTACGTCTCGAACACCACCAGCGCAGCGCACTCAGCATCGCCAAATGGCTGGAAGGCCAGAAGGGTGTGGCCGCTGTGCTCCACCCTGCCCTCCCCAGCCATCCAGACCACGCTGTGTGGAAGCGCGACTTCTCCGGATCGAGCGGCATCTTTTCCATCGTGCTCGATGGTGGCGGCCAAAAGCAGCAGCACGCCTTCCTCGACGCGTTGAAAATCTTCGGCCTCGGCTACTCCTGGGGCGGCTACGAGAGCCTCGCGGTGCCTGTCTGGCTCGGCGATCGGGTCGTGGCCAGGGAACCTTACGCCGGCCCACTGATCCGCCTGCAGATCGGCCTCGAGGATATCGAGGACCTGCAGGCCGACCTGAGGCGCGGCCTGGCTGCGGCGGCGGCGGCCAGCTAATCGCTGGGGCGCGGAATATTATTTCCATCAACCGCAGTTTTTCGGATCGATTTGGCTTTCAAAATCGACGTTGTCGGATCATTGCGATATGATCATTCCAGCGTCTTCATAGAGCTTCCGGCGCCATGGCCTTCCGTCTGTTTGTTCCTATCCTCGCCGGCGCGACGTTGCGCGAACGGCTGGTCGCCTGCATCGGCGCGATGATCGGCATTGCGCTGACCGGCGCCATTTGCGGTCTGGCGCTCGGCAGCGGACCCCACATACCGTTGATGGTGGCGCCGATGGGCGCTTCGGCCGTGCTGCTTTTCGCTGTCCCGGCCAGCCCGCTGGCGCAGCCCTGGTCGATCATCGGCGGCAACACGATATCGGCGCTGGTCGGTGTGATCGTGGTGCATTTCGTGCACCAGCCGGTTCTGGCTACCGGCATCGCCGTGTCGCTGGCGATCGCCGCCATGTCGTTCACGCGTTGCCTGCATCCGCCGGGCGGAGCGGCAGCGCTAACCGCGGTGTTCGGCGGGCCAGCCGTCATCAGTGCCGGCTTCCTGTTCCCGTTTGTGCCTGTCGCGGTGAACTCGATCCTGCTGGTGGCACTGGGTTACGGATTCCACAAACTTGCCCGGCGTAACTATCCGCATGTGCCAGCCCCTGCACCCAAAAGCACGCATGGAACCATCGACCCGCCAGCGCAATTGCGCGTCGGCTTCCGGCCCGAAGACATCGATGCGGCGCTCAGCGCGCTCGAGGAGACCTTCGACATCGATCGCAACGATCTTGACCGGTTGCTGCGTCAGGTGGAACTGCAGGCAATGGTGCGCGAGCATGCCACCTTGTTATGCGAAGACATCATGTCGCGCGACGTGATTTCGATCGACAAAGCCGCGCCTGTCGATCAGGCGCGGCAATTGCTGCTCGATCACAATGTCCGCACCTTGCCGGTCGTCGATGGCGACGCCAGGCTGGTTGGCACGGTTGGTCTTCGTGAATTGGCACATGCCGCCGGAGCGGTTGGCACGGTCACATCGACAGCTGCAACCGCCGCCGCGAGCGCCCCGGCGATGGGGCTGTTGCCGGTCCTGACGGATGGCCGCAGCCATGCGGTCATCATAGTGGACGACAAGATGCACATTCTCGGGCTGATTACCCAGACCGATCTCCTGGCGGCAACGGCGCGCGTTCAAAATACAGACAGGCGGTCCACCGAGGCCGTACTATAGGCTTCAGCCGCAACCCGGTTGCCTGGTTGGGAACCTTTCCTCGAGAGATACATCCAATATCTCGAAGAAGGGTCGACGAGGAGGTCGCAATGCCTGCAGTCTCGACAGCAATGCCTGTTCTTGCCGGTGAAATGCAGCTCGTGCGCCGCGCGCTGGCGCGTGACGGCGATGCCTTTCGCGCGATCATGAAGGCACACAACCAGCGGCTCTACCGGCTGGCGCGTGGAGTGCTCCGCAACGACAGCGAGTCCGAGGATGTCGTGCAGGAGGCTTATGTACGGGCCTTCACTCATCTCGACGCCTTTCGCGGCGATTCTTCGCTCGCCACCTGGCTGTCACGCATCGTCCTCAACGAGGCGCTCGGTCGCCTGCGCAAGCGGCGACGGACAGTGGCTGTCGCGATGCCGGATGAACGCCAGGCCGAGATCATCCCCTTCCCCCTCAACCCAAGTGACGATCCGGAGCGGACGATGGCGCAACGGCAGATCCTGCAACTTGTCGAGCAGGCGACGGACAATCTTCCTGACGTCTATCGCAGCGTGTTCATGGCCCGGGTCATCGAAGGGCTGAGCATAGAGGAGACCGCCGAACTGCTTGGCGTGCGTGCTGAAACGGTCAAGACCCGGCTGCATCGCGCCCGGACCCTGCTGCGCAAGGCACTGGAGGACCAGATCGGCCCGGTGCTGCTGGACGCCTTCCCCTTCGCCGGCCGTCGCTGCGAGAGATTGACAGAAGCGGTGATGAAACGGCTCGAGCTTGGAATTTAATCCGCTCCCACCTCACTGATTTCCTGGGAACGTTTGCCCTCTTCCCACATCCAATCATCGTCAACTGAAAACGATGCCCGGCGCCATCAAAGCCGTCGGGCCAAGGAGGTCCCATGCTTATTCGATCGACCGCGACGCTAGCCGCGCTTTTCCTGTTCGATGCCGCCCCGCAAGTTCAAGCCGCCGACAAGCCGACCGACCCGCAGATCGCCCATATCGCCTACACAGCCGGTGTGCTCGATGTCGAAGCGGCCAAGCAGGCCTTGAAGAAATCGAAGAACAAGGAGGTCATCGATTTCGCCAAGGACATGGTGCGTGACCACGAGGCGGTGAATGTTCAGGCGCTCGATCTGGTCAAGAAGCTCAAGGTGACGCCGGAAGACAACGCCACCAGC
This sequence comes from Mesorhizobium sp., assembly GCA_039916205.1. Lineage (GTDB taxonomy): Bacteria > Pseudomonadota > Alphaproteobacteria > Rhizobiales > Rhizobiaceae > Mesorhizobium. The sequence goes on from JBDSLV010000604.1 coordinate 5,682, forward strand.
AAAGCGCTGACCAAGGCCGCGGCCGAGGAGCGGGCCAAGCTTGCCAAGCTCAAGGGCGCGGCTTTCGACAAGGCCTATGTCGACAACGAGGTTGCCTATCACAAACAGGTCAATGGCGCCCTGGAGACACTGCTGATCCCATCGGCCAGCAATGCCGAACTGAAGGGCCTTCTGGAAACCGGGCTGAAGATATTCCAGGGGCATGAGCAGCACGCAGAACATGTCGCCGGCATGCTGAAATAGGGACGGCGCCATGTCTCAGCGGTATCCATGGATTGCACTGGCGCTGGCCATCGGCGCCGGACAAGCGCGAGCCGACACCATCCAGGTCACCATCGACAAGCTGGTCTTTTCGCCTGCTGTCGTGGAGGCGAAGGTTGGCGATACGATCGTGTGGGTGAACAAGGATGCGTTCGCCCACACGGCCACCGTCAAGGGCGGCTGGGAGGTGATGATCCCGCCGAAGAAGTCGGCGAGCCTCACGCTGAAGACAGCTGAAACGGCTGACTATTTCTGTCGGTTCCATCCCAACATGAAAGGCCGTTTGGTGGTGGCATCGCGCTGATCGAGCGCGATTGACGCTCGCCTGGTTTCGTCAGGCCGCGCGACATGGGCCCATGAGCCGATGTAGCTCGGTTTGCGGCGTTCGATCCAGGCGTCCAGCCCTTCACGGAGATCGGCGGTCGGGGCCATGCGGGCAAACTGCTCGGCCTCGACCAACAGCCCTTCCGCGATGCTTTGGTTGAGGCCGCGTGTCACGGCTGTGAGGATACTGGCCACGGCCAGTTCAGAATGGCGCAGGATCCGCCCGGCAAGGTCAAAGGCCGCCGGCATCAAGTCACCGCGCGGCACCACCTTGTTGACAAGGCCGAGTTCGAGTGCGCGCTGCGCGGAAAACGCCTCGCCGGTCAGCAACAGCTCCAGGGCACGCTTGCGGCCAGCCAGCCTAGGCAGGCGCTGGGTCCCGCCGAAGGTCGGCGGCATGCCAAGGTTGATCTCGGGCTTGGCGAAGGAAGCATGCTCGACAGCCACGGCGAGCGGCACGGCCTCGGTGATTTCGCAGCCGCCACCAAAGGCAAGGCCGTTGACGGCGGCGATGATCGGTTTGCGGAACGCCTCGAGCCGAGCCGTCAATCTTTGCCCACGCATGACGAAATCCCGCACCGCGACATCGGCACCATCCGCCACGCTGACCGAGAATTCGTGAATGTCGCCGCCCGCGGAGAAGGCTCGCTCGCCTGCTCCGGTGAGAATGACGGCTCGAACACTGTCGTCGACCTCGATGGCATCAAGGATCGCCAGCAGGCGGTCGATCAACGCATAGTTCAGAGCGTTGAGCTTTTCAGGACGGTTGAGAGTGAGGATGGCTATCCCGTCCCTGGTTTCAGTCAATACGAGATCGGTCATTTTGGCTTCCCTTCCAGCATGTTGATGTGAGGGAGCGTGACGCCTTTTGCTGATTGTGTATATTCACTAGTCGGTATACATAGCCTCATGCCAGCATCGTTCAGCCCTACCCGCAAACGCATTGTCGACGCCGCCACGAAGCTCTTTTACGCAGAGGGGATAGGCCGCGTCAGCGTCGATGGCGTGGCTGAAAAAGCCGGGCTTACCAAGCGGACGCTCTACTATCATTTCAAGAGCAAGGACGACCTGATCGCCGCCTATCTCGATGGCCGCGACCAGCCCAATCTCAAGCAGATGGCTGGATGGTTCGACGCTGCCGAAGGTGACCCCGACCGCAAGGTCGAAGCCATTTTTTCCAATCTGGCGCGCGTGGCGCGGCATCCGAAATGGAAGGGATGCGGCTTCCTGCGGACGGCCGCGGAACTGGCCTCGATGCCTGGGCACCCGGCGATCAAGGTCGGCGCGCGGCACAAGACCAATTTCGAGACATGGCTGGCTGCCGAGCTGTCAGAACGCGGCATTGCCGAGCCGCAAATCCTGGCGCGCGAAATCGTCCTGCTGATGGATGGCGCTTTCTCGATCATGCTCATCCACCGCAATGCCGACTATATCGAAGCGGCTGGACATGCCGCCGCAACGCTCGTGCGGGCGCGAAACCGGAACGATAAATAGCCGCCGCGGTCTGGCTCGCTTCAGATACGCATTTCAGCCCAAAATGCCCGCTGCTCGGCTGTACGTTTCAAACTGGCGTGGCTCTCATGAATTGCCATACCAGGGTAGGTATTGGCCTCGACAATGACAATGTCATCGCCGGTCAATGCAACGTCCCAGCCTATGACGCCGGGATAAGGCAGCAGAGCTGCCAGTTGCAGCATCCGCGACCTGACGAGATCCCAGTTGGGTATGGCAGCGCCGCGAATTTGCGCGCTGGTCTCAGGATGAAGTTCGCTGATATGGCGCCGCTTCGTCACCGCGTTGTAGGAGAGGCCTGGACCCAGGATCCCAGTCACGGGATCGACCAACGCGGAGATGCCACCGCGCCCGACCCGCCAGTTGTCGGTTGGATATGTTGCTGGCCTCCCCATCTTCATCGTCGCCGCCAGGATGACCGGTTCGTGGTTGGAGAAATGCGTTCCGGTCAGCACGCGAAGCGTGTTCAGCGTCGGCGGAAAGAAAGCCTCGCTCCACGACCCTTGCCGAATGATGTCGGAAACCGTGTAGCCGGTTGTCCGCTGGCGAGCGAAATCGTCCAGCCACTCCCGCGGATCCATTTCCCTGCCATTGACCTGCAATCCGCCAGGTGTGTCGGCCAGCCGCAGCGCCCCTCGCGCTTGACCCTCGCCGGAAGGCTTGAGAAACAACTCGCCCCTCTGCCGGACAAGTGGGAGGATTGCCTCAAGCCCGAGACGGTCATCTGGCCTTGAGAGATCGATAAGGTGACGGCCAGCAACATAGTGGGTCATCGGTGGCGCCACGGAAGGCTTCACGCGGTCCAGCCACACCTTCTGGCTCAGCTTGTTAAAAAGGACCCGGTCGATCCGGCGATTGTACGTCGCTACGCGACGCGTCAACAATGTGAAAGGGATGTAGTCACGCCGGCGGAAGGCCTGGTCCTCCAGCATCACCAACGCCTTGGACTGGTGGCCGCGCAGTAGGCCATGCAACCGCCACATGGCGCTCGGCGCGGCATCCTCGAACTCAGCCTTCAGATAGCATCTATAAGCCCACCACCGACGCGCGATCGACACCGACACCCCCACGAATTGCCGCCACCGCTGCCCGGCGGAGCGGCTCGAGCTCCCGCACACGCGGTATAGTAGCGGTAGATGATCCTTCTGAACACAGATTGCGGCTCGGCGGCGATTGCATGGGCGAGCCCGACTGCATTGCAGCCGGCTGCCGGGGCATTCGCCTAGAAACCGAGCGCCAGCCATGCCGTGCCGGCGGCAAGCGTGATCAGGGTCAGCGGCAATCCGACCTTGAAGAAAGCACCGAAAGACAGTTGCGTGCCGGCGGCCTTGGCCTGTTCGGCGACGATGAGGTTGGCCACCGAGCCCAGCAGCGTGAAATTGCCTGCCAGTGTCGAGCTCATGGCAACCACCAGCCAGGCGCGCCCAGGGTTTTCAAGACCCGGCACAAAGGGCCGCAGCGCCAGCACCGCCGGAACATTGCTCATGATGTTGGAGAGGACGGCGGTAAAGCCCGAGAGGCGCCAGACATTGTCGAGCCCAAGGCCCTTTGCCGAGGCGATGATATCGGGCGTCAACAGCATCTTCTCGGCGCCTGCAACGACCACGAACAGGCCGGCAAACATGAACAGCAGCGGGCCGTCGATCTCGCGGTAGATGCGCGCCGGCTTGATGGCCCGTGTCAGCAAGAGAATGGCGCCGCCGATCAGTGCCGCCTTGGCCACTGGAACACCGGCGAAGAAGGCGACGGCCAGCCCTATGCAGACGACAACGGCCTTCAGCACCTGGCCGCGGTGCATGCGGCCGCGAGAGACTTCCGGGGTGAGTTCAACCGTGCGCTCGAATTCAGCCCGAAAAACGAGGCGAACGATGACAATGACGGCAATGAGGCCAAACAGAGCGACCGGCGCCAACGATGCCGAGAAGGCCGGATAGGAGATGCCCGACAAGGCGCCGATGACCATGTTCTGCGGGTTGCCCGTAATGGTGGCGACACTGCCGCAGTTCGACGCCGTGGCGGTGGCGATCAGATAGGGGATCGGGTTGCGGTTGATGACACGGGTGACGTGAACGACGATCGGCGCCATCACCAGACAGATCGCATCGTTGACGAGGAAGGCCGACAGTACACCGGTCAGCAGTGTCACCATGACCAGCAGCATGAATGGCGCATGCGCATGTTCGATCGCGTAGCCGCCAAGGCCGCGAAAGGCTCCAGAAACCTTCAGATGCGCCACGACGATCATCATGCCAAGCAAAAGCGTGATCGTGTCGAAGTTGATGGCGCGGTAAGCGTCGTCCATGCTGATCGCACCGATGGCGATCATCGCGGCGCCGCCCAGCAGCGCGATCCCGGCCCTGTCGAGCCGCAAGCCAGGGATGCGGCCGATAGCGACACCGGCATAGGTCAGAATGAGGATCAGCAGAGCCGCGGCGCCTGTGGGTGTCATTCGAAAAAGGTCCCGCTCATGCTGCCAGTCCCGCTCCCAGCCCCGACGAAGCTGACTATCGGGTGCTAGATTTAGCGCGCTATCGGCAAAGCGAAAGCGCCCAAGGCGAGACACCTGTGCAAATCAATGCACACGTGAGCGCCTCACGGTTTGCCGAGAGCTCGCCTAGTGGACTGTAGAAGCGCTGGCGGGCGGCGGGGTGGGGCTGCTCGGGTCGAAACTGACCTGATCGCGGCCGCCCGATTTAGCGGTATAGAGACGCCGGTCGGCAGCGGAGAAGATTGCTTCGTAGGTGGTCGGTCCATTGAAACTCGTGCCACCGATGCTGACGGAAAGCGGGCAAGGCTGCCCGCCAGGAGAAAAATCCATCTCCCTGATACGCCGGCGGATGCTTTCGGCAACTATCCATGACTGCGAGGGGTCGACACCGGGAAGAAACACGCCGAATTCCTCTCCACCGATGCGGCCAACGATATCGCCGCCACGCAGCTGACCCTTGATTGCCTGCGCAATCAGCCTGAGCGCCTGGTCACCACAATCATGGCCCAGGCGGTCGTTGATCGACTTGAAATGATCGGCATCAATGATCAGCAGCGCGCCTGTATTGGTGTGCTCCTGCTTGCGGGTCTGTTCGAGATAGGCCTCGACCAGCATCGAGAAGGCGCCCCGGTTCAACACAGCCGTCAGGCTATCGGTTGCCGCGACGATACTGAGTTCACGCTGGGCGATGGCCAACTGGCGTATTTTCCACATCAACACGAACAGGAACGAGCCGCCCAGCCCCAAAGGCAAGAACAGGTCGGTCAGTTGCGCGCGCCACACCGCATCGGGCGAAAGATAGGGGAAATTGAACGAGTCGACGAAAAACGCGACGGCGATGAAGAATGCCGTACCGGTAATGGTGGCAGCGATTACCCTGCCCCAGCTCGTCGGCGACAAATCGAGCTTCATCCCCTCAACTCCGTTAGTAACAGCTACTATGACGCGCTAACGCAAAGAAATTGATAACAGTTTCGTTTCAATTCAATGTCAGAAATGCAATCTGCAATTGCAGATCAAAAGAATCAGCGGGACTGTGGCAGAATTACCCTTGCCTTTAGCCCGCCGCCGGCACCCCGCAACAACTCAAGGCTGCCGCCATAGAGTTCGGTGAGTTCAGCAGCGATCGGCAGCCCAAACCCATGGCCGGGGGTTGCCTCATCGATGCGCCGCCCAGGCCGCATTGCCTCCGGCATCGCGGCCGGTTCGAGACCGGGCCCATCGTCGTCAATGTCGATGATGACGCGCCCGCCAGCAGCGCTGGCCGTGACGGTGACCCGCGAACGCGCCCACTTGCTGGCATTGTCGAGCAGATTGCCGATGATCTCATCGAAATCCTGCGTCTCCGTGGCGACCGCGGCATCCGCGGCGACATGGACGTGAAAACTCAAGCCACGCTCGCGATGGATGTTGCCCATCATGCCGGCGAGATCGGCGAGCCGCTCGGCTACCTTTGTGCTGGCGCGCGCCGGACCCGCCAAAACCGCGGCGCGGGCGCGGGCCAAGTGATGACGGATCAGCCGCTCCAT
>JBDSLV010000605.1:0-5808 GCA_039916205.1 Mesorhizobium sp.
TTTCCCCGGGGCCTTAATCATCCCTAGGGAGCTGTCCCTGGGAAGACCCGTGGGTTTTCTCATACGGCGCCCACCTACTTTGTAGGTTCCCGGGATCGCTCTCTCCACCGGTTGTGTGGATCGTCACTCAACGCCAGGGGTCGTCCCCTCCTTTGGTGGATCCTGCGGTAGAAAACGTCGCTCCTAAAACGCCATCCAAATCCGATCTTTTCTATCGTGTCGGCATGACCTCTCCCAAGCAATTGAAAAAACAGCTGCGCCTCGAGGCGCTCGGGCGCCGCGAGGCACTCGACGATTTCTGGCGGGTCGAGGTTGCCCTCGAAATGGCCGAGACGGCGCGCGACCATCTGGAGGTCGAACCAGGCCAGATCGTCTCCGGCTTCTGGCCGATGCGCTCGGAGGTCGATGTGCGGCCACTGATGTTCGCCCTGCGCGAGAAGGGGGCGAGGCTTTGCCTGCCGGCGATCCTCGACAAGACCACCATCGTCTTTCGCGAACTCGTGCGCGGCGCGCCGATGGTCGAGATGGGCTTCGGCACTGTCGGGCCGCATGAAGAGGCCGAGGTCCTCGATCCCTCGGTGATGCTGGTGCCGCTTGCCGCTTTCGATCCGCGCGGCCATCGCATCGGCTATGGCGCCGGCTATTACGACCGCGCCATCGCCAAGCTGGTCGACAAGGGCAATCCGCCCCGACTGATCGGTATCGCCTTCGATTGCCAGGAGGTGGCGCAGGTTCCCGACGAGCCGCATGACGTGGTCATTTCGGAAATACTGACCGAGAGTGGGTTGCGCTGCTTTGCGCCGCAATTGTAGATAGATTTTTGGACGCATGATCTTTTCCGAAAGTCATGCAACTTTCGGGATGCTATGCGACTTCTTTTCCTCGGTGACATGGTTGGCAAGACGGGACGCACGGCGGTGTGGGAACAGCTGCCTGGCCTGATCTCGGATTTCAAACTCGATTTCGTCATCGTCAATGGCGAGAATGCCGCTGGCGGCTTCGGCATCACCGAAGAGATCTTTCGCGAGACGATCGCGGCCGGCGCCGACGTCGTCACCACCGGCAACCATGTCTGGGACCAGCGTGACGCGCTGGCTTTCGCACCGCGCGAGCAGCGCTTCCTTCGGCCCTCCAATTTCCCCAAGGGGACACCCGGGCGCGGCTCCGGCGTCTACATCGCCAAGAACGGCGCGCGCGTGCTGGTCGCCAACATCATGGGCCGGGTGTTCATGCATCCCGAGCTCGATGATCCTTTCCAGGCCGGCGAGCGCGAGCTTGCCGCCTGTCCGCTCGGCGAGCAGGCCGATGCGGTGGTCATCGATTTCCACGCCGAGGCGACTTCGGAGAAAATGTGCTTCGCGCATTTCGTCGATGGCCGCGCCAGTCTCGTCGTTGGCACCCACACGCACCAGCCGACCGCCGATCACCAGATCCTCAATGGCGGCACCGGCTATCTCTCGGATGCCGGGATGTGCGGCGACTATGACTCCTCGCTCGGCATGGACAAGGAAGAGCCGCTCAACCGGTTCCTGTCAAAGGTACCGAAAGGGCGCTTCGAGGCGGCGACCGGACCGGCGACATTGTGCGGCGTCGGCGTCACCATTTCCGACCGTACCGGCCTGACCGAGAAGATCGCGCCGTTTCGTCGCGGCCCAAGACTGGAAGAAACCGCACCGTCCTTCTGGTTGTGACATTGATATAGAGGTCCGCAGTACCTAACTGGCGGCGACGTTAATGTAGATTGATACGCCATCGGGGGAAGACGTAATGCAGCTGGTCGAGTTTCTCGCGCCTCACTTTGCCTTTATTTCCGACCCGACCGCATGGGTCGCGTTGCTGACATTGATTGTTCTGGAGGTCGTGCTCGGCATCGACAATCTGATCTTCATCTCGATCCTGACCAACAAACTGCCAGAGGCGCAGCGGGCACGCGCCCGCAGGCTTGGCATTTCGGCGGCGCTGATCATGCGGCTGGTGCTGCTGGCGACGATTTCGATCATCGTCCAGCTGACGGCACCGGTGTTCACCGCCTTCGGCCATGGTTTCTCCTGGCGCGACCTGATCCTGATCGCTGGCGGCCTGTTCCTGGTCTGGAAGGCAACCAAGGAAATCCATCACACCGTCGATCCCGAGGATCATCAGGATTCCATGCTGGGCGAGACGCTGCAGATCAGCCTTGCCGGCGCCATCTTCCAGATCCTGCTGCTCGATCTCGTCTTCTCGATCGACTCGATCATCACAGCCGTCGGCATGACCGACGAGATCGCCATCATGTATATCGCGGTGATCGTGGCGGTGTCGGTGATGATGCTGGCGGCTGGGCCGCTGGCCAATTTCATCGCCAAGAACCCAAGCATCGTCATGCTGGCGCTGGGCTTCCTGTTGATGATCGGCATGACGCTGATTGCCGACGGCATGGGCTACCATGTGCCCAAGGGCTACATCTACGCCGCGATGGGCTTCTCGGCTTTGGTCGAAGGGCTCAACATGCTGGCGCGGAACCGGAGGAAATCGAAATCCGGCGGCGGGCATTGAGTTTTGTCCCGCGCGTGTCACGCCTATAGACTTGGATTGACTCCTACGGAATTGTACGTACAATATTGTACTTGGCGGTGACGCTTTGCAGTTCGAATGGGATCCAGAAAAAGCCAGGCGCAATCTTGCCAAGCATGGCGTCACCTTCGATCTCGCCCGGAAGGTGTTCGATGATCCGCTTCATCTCATTGTGCCTGACCGCTTGAAGATGGTGAGCAACGATGGCACGCGATCGGAATGGTCGAAGCAATAGTGGTTCTGCTGGTTGTCCATACCTACCCGGATCGCGATGATGAAGATCGAATTCGGATTGTTGGCGCCCGGAAAGCGACGTCGCATGAAAGGAGGCGTTATGAACAGGAAGCTCCTTAGCGAAGATCAGCGCGACCAGCTTGCCAAGCTCGCCGATCTGCCTGACAGCGAGATCGATACTTCCGACATTCCGGAAGCTCCCACCGAGAACTGGATTCATGCCCGTCGCGGGCATCTTTATCGTCCGCTCAAGCAGCCGGTGACCATTCGGCTCGACGCCGATGTACTGTCCTGGTTCAAGGAACATGTCGCGGGCGGCGGCTATCAAACCGAGATCAATCGTGTGCTTCGCCACCATGTGATTGAGCAGGAAAAGCGGCGATCCTGAGCAGCTAGCCCGCCGGAGCGCCTCTCGGGTAACGGTCGCCGATCAGGCCCAGTTCCACGCCTTGTTCCAACCATGCCTTGGCGCCGGCGAGCACGAGCGCGAAGCCATCGGTTGAACCGACTGTTTCCTTGACCTGCTCGTCGCCGCTGCCGGCAAAGCCGAAATTGCGCACTTCAAGAAAAGTCGTTTCATCAGGCATCTCGGTGAAGGTCCAGACCACCGTGGTGGGCGGATCGTTCCATGTCATGACGATCGTCTTGTCCATGACGATCTCGCAGACATTGACCGTCGTCGAGACGCCGTACATGCGCCATTCCCACTGAACCGGCTTGCCACCGTCCAGCCGACCACTGCCGTGGGCGAACCAGAATTTAGTGGTGATCGCCGGGTCGACGATCGCTTCGAAGACCTCGGACACCGGCCGCCGGATCAGCATGCTGGCTTGCGCCGCCGGTGTTTCGTGAATTTCCATTTGAGCCTCCTCTGGAGTGGTCCAGCGTTTGATAGAATCGCTGAACCACTTTAAGCCCTTGTTTTTGCGCAATTCCGGACGGAAAACCGCTGCGCACTTTTCCTGGAATAGCTCTCGCGAATGCCTTCACCAGGCGCCGGGTTCGCGCACCATGTGGATGATATTTGCCGGGTTGGTGATCCAGCCGCCGCGGAAACCATCACCCAACGGCTCGATGACATCGCATCGCACGACGCCGGCCTTGGCAAGATGATCAGCGGCGGCCGAGAAATCCTCGGTGAAAAGCTCCAGCCAGACTTCGGCCTGGCTCATGGCAGGGGCTTCGTCGATCCACAGCCGGTCAGGGCCGAGCTCGAAGCCGATTGCCGGCGCCTTGGCGGTGAAGGGCTTCAGACCGACAACGTCACGGTAGAAGGCGATCGTCGCCTCGTATTGGTGCGGCGGTACTTTCATGGCGATGTTGATGCCGCCGGTGATCTTCTCAGTCATTCCAGGCTCCCTTGTTCCCGACACTCAGATATTGCTCTCGCTGGCGGGTTCGCCCTTCATCTCGCTGCGGTAATAGCCGTCGCGAAGATTGATGCCATGTTCGACATAGGCCTTCATGCAGGCCAGCATCTGCGACCAGCCCTCGCAATTGAGGTAGGATTTCTTCAATCCGACCGCGCCCTCCTGCCAGCCGCTCTCGGCGATGGTGACGAAAGTGCCGCCATGGTCGAGCGGCTCGAAATTCATCTCGATACGGGTCTTGTAGGCGGGTTTGCCATCGGCATCGGTGGCGTCCCAGCGCAGCACGATGCGGTGGTCCTTCGTCACCTCATCGACCTCAACGGGCACCTTGCCCCACCAGACGACACCGGTGCCGGCCACCAAGGGTGCGCTGGCGCCGCCGATGGTGGTGAAATAACCGCTGAGCTTCTTCGGATTGACGACCGCGTCGAAGACTTCGGCGACCGGTTTGCCAATGCGGCCCGACACTCTGAATCCAAGCGACATATCCACAGCCCTTTCCTTGCTCTGAGAAAGAATATGTTATATAAACATAACATGTCAAGCCAACCGCAGGATGACCATGTTTTCAAGGCGCTGGCGCATCCGCGCCGGCGTGCGTTGCTGGATCAGCTGAAGGATGCGCCGCGGACCACAGGCATGCTGTGCGACACCTTTCCCGACATGGACCGCTGCACTGTCATGCTGCATCTGAAGGTGCTGGAAGAGGCCGATCTGGTTGTCGCGCGGCGTGACGGGCGCGAACGCTGGAACCATCTCAACGCGCTGCCGATCAAGCAGATTCATGACCGCTGGATCAGCCAGTACGCCACGCACGCGATCAGCATTCTCGACCGGCTCAAGTCCGATCTGGAGGCCTGAACCGCCGCGACTGGTCATGAGAGAGCAGATGAAGCCCTCCGCACGCCGCGCGGCTGGACGAATTGAGCCGATTTATCTATAAGCCGGCCATTCCGACAGAGAACGCCGTGCATCCGCCTGGATGTTTCAGGGACGCTCTGAAAAATTTGTATCAGGGCATTTTGCAAGACACCTGGAACCACCAGTTGTTGATGCCCTAGCCGAAAAGACGACAGGGGTGCCATGGCTGGCCATTCACAGTTCAAGAACATCATGCACCGCAAGGGCCGCCAGGACGCGGTGCGGTCGAAAATGTTTTCCAAACTGGCGCGGGAAATCACCGTCGCCGCCAAAAGCGGCACGCCTGACGTATCGATGAACCCGCGCCTGCGCCTTGCCGTGCAGAACGCCAAGGCGGTGTCGATGCCGAAGGACAATATCCAGCGCGCCATCAACAAGGCCGCGATGGGCGATGCCGAGAATTACGAAGCGGTGCGCTACGAAGGCTATGGCCCAGGTGGTGTCGCCGTCATCGTCGAGGCGCTGACCGACAACCGCAACCGCTCGGCCTCCAACGTCCGCGCCGCCTTCACCAAGGCCGGTGGAGCGCTTGGTGAAACCGGCTCGGTGTCGTTCATGTGGGATCGCGCCGGCGAGATCTACTATCCGGCATCGGCCGGCAGTGCCGACAAGATCATGGACGCAGCGATCGAAGCCGGCGCCGACGATGTCGAATCGGACGAGGAAGGCCACACGATCTATTGCGGCTTCGAGACGTTCGGCGAAGTGTCGAAGGCACTGGAAGGCGCGC
>JBDSLV010000606.1:0-4273 GCA_039916205.1 Mesorhizobium sp.
ACGCGCTCCGGCGGAATGAGATGCGAATAGGCGATGGTCGAGACCACGAATTTCGGCACGCCGAGCGGCAGGCAGAGCGCCACATCCAGCGCCAGGTCGGTTCCCATCGATCCGCCGATGGCGATGAAGGCATCGATTTCGCCGGCCTGATGCAGCTTGCGCACCAGTTGCACGGCGCCGCCGGCCATCAGCGTCATGGCGGTGTTTTCGTCGCCGCTGGCGACGATGCCGGCGATCGTCATCTCGACCCCGGCCGCGACCGCATGCTTGTCATGATCCGGCTGGTAGGGCGGATCGCCGAGCACGCTGACGTCCATCATCACGGCGCTGCCGCCCGACGCCTCGATGCACTGCTTCATGAACAGCAGTTCGTCGGCCTTGGTGTCGCCGGTGCCGATGACCAGAATTCGCGGCCCTGTCGCGGCTTGGGTTGTTGCCGACATCGTCACGCCTGTCTCCTCAGTATCTTCAGGTTTTCGCCGTTGAGCCGCGTTGAAATCTCCCGCGCCGCGGCCATCACCGCAAGCCCGCGCTCGGCGATCTCCGCCATGGTTGTCCGGGCTTTTGGTGCTGCCACCGCGATGGTGCCGATGGCAAAGCCGTCCGCCGCGCATATCGCGGCGGCGACGCTGATCACGCCTTCTTCAAAGCCCTGGTCGCAGATCGAATAGCCGCGCTGGCGCGTCTCGCTCGCCGACAGGGAAATGGCCGCCGGATCGACAAGCGTGTGCGGCGTGAAGGCATTGAGCGAGCCCTTGAGACAGGCCGCGACGAGCTCATCACGGGCGAAGGCCATGTAGACAATGCCCGAGGCCGTCGAGTGCAAGGGCAAGAGCTGGCCGATGTCGACATTGACGCGGTTGGCCCGCGCCGGATGCTCGACATGAACGGTGACCAGCGCGCCGGCGCCGAATTCCGACAGATGCACCGTCTCGCCTGTCTCCGTCGACAGGTCGCGCACGAAGGGAACGGCGGTCTGCAGGAATGGCACCCGGGCTTCGCGAATGCGCGCCAACCGCGAAAGGCCGGCACCAAGCCGGTATTGCCTTGTATCCGCGTCCTGTTCGACGAAGCCGTGGCTGGCCATCGCCATCAACAGCCGCCGCGTCGTCGCCTTGTCGAAGCCGGAACGGCGCGCGAGATCGGAAAGCCCATGCTCGGGCTCACCGACCGTGAACAGCTCCAGCAGCGAAATCGCCTTGCCGACCGTACCCACCTTAGCCTCCCAGCAAATTGCTCCTCGACAGGGGCAATCATTTAACGTGTGAATTAACTTGACAGGAACCGGGTTTGTTTGCAAGTCTATATTCAAAATAAGGGTTCAAATAGTGAACCGATAGCCTCTCGGAAGAAGAGCATGGGACAGGCCAATGGCGGCCGGCAAGCCAAGGCGGCTTGCAAACAGGAGGGACCAATGTCTGCAGTTTCGGAACAGGCGCCGGCCAACAGGCTGCGCAAGAACAGTCTTGGCGTCGGCGCCATCACCTTCATGGTGATCTCGGCCGCGGCGCCCCTTACCGCGGTGGCCGGCGGCACGCCGCTCGGCATGCTGATGGGCAACGGCGCCGGTTTTGCCGGAACCTATCTCATCGTGACGGTGCTGCTGCTTCTGTTCGCGGTCGGCTATGTCGCCATGTCGCGGCACGTCGGCAATGCCGGCGCCTTCTATGCCTATGCGGCGCGCGGGCTCGGCGGCCTGGCCGGCGGCGCCACGGCGTTGATCGCCATCCTGTCCTACAATGCCATGCAGATCGGTGTCATGGGCCTGCTGGGCGCGGCAACCTCCGGACTGTTCGCCGGCTGGGGCATCAACCTGCCCTGGTGGGTGTGGAGCTTCATTGCCATCGCCCTCGTTGCCGTGCTCGGCTACCGGCAGGTCGACCTGTCAGCCAAGATCCTGACGGTGCTGGTGCTGTGCGAATATGCTGTTGTGCTGATCCTCGACATCGCGATCCTGAAGACCGGCGGCGACAGCGGCCTGTCGGCGGCGCCGTTCAGCTGGAGCCAGATCACGTCAGGCGCGCCGGCGATCGCCATCCTGTTCTGCTTTGCCGCCTTCATCGGTTTCGAGGCGACGACGATCTACGCCGAGGAAGCCCGTGATCCCAAGGTCACCATTCCGCGCGCGACCTATTTCTCGGTCATCTTGATCGGCGTCTTCTACATGATCACAGCCTGGCTGATGGCTGTCGGCGCCGGTGTCGACAAGCTGCTGCCGGCGCTGCAGGGGCTACAGGATCCGACCACCTTCCTGTTCGGCCTGTCCGACCGCTACGCCGGAACGATGCTGTCGCACGCCATGAGCATCCTGTTTGTGTCGAGCCTGTTTGCCGGCGTGCTGGCATTCCACAACGCCGTGGCACGTTACATCTACGTTTCCGGCCGTGAGAAGCTGTTGCCGCAGACGATTGGCGTGACGCATTCGGTGCATCAAAGCCCGCATGTCGCCTCGGTTATCCAGAGCGTGCTTGCCGCTGTCGTCGTCGGGCTGTTCGCCGTGCTCGGCCTCGACCCGGTGCTGGCGCTGTTCTCATGGCTGACCAACGTCGCGACGCTCGGCGTCATCGTCATGATGGCCGTGGCCTCGCTCGCGGTCGTCATGTACTTCCGGGCTAACCCGTCCGCCCAGGAAAACGCGTTGAAGACCACCATACTGCCGGGGCTGACCTTCATCGCCTTCGTCGTCATCATCTATCTGATCGTCATCAATTTCGGCAGCCTGTCGGGGGCCGGCGGCTTTCTCGGCGCCTTCCTGCCGGGGCTGGTGTTGATCGCGGCGGTGGTTGGCCTGCTGCTGGCGGTCGGATTGAAGAGCCGCGACCCGGTTGCCTTCGAAAACCTCGGCGTGCCGCTGAAGGATTGATCAAGACAGGGGGGCGGCGCAGCGCGCCGCCCCTTAGAGCCTTTTGTTTTACGCACCGCAAAGGAGTGGGCGGCCTTGAGCTTCGCCGAAAACATCACCGTTGAGGCACTGGAAGCCGATCCCTACCCGATCTATGCCGAACTGAGACGCAGCGCGCCGGTGGCCTTCGTGCCGGCGGTCAATCTCTGGTTCGTCACCCGCTGGAAGGATGTCGAGAGCGTCGCGAAATCACCCGACATTTTTTCCGCCGTGGTTGGCACATCGCCCGTTGAACGTTCCTTCGGCAAGCCAACCATCCTGACCACCGACGGCGAAACGCACAAACAGCTGCGCCAGGGCGTCGATCCGAAATACCGGCCGCGCGTCGTTGCCTCCTATGCCTGCGATCTCGTGCGCTCGATCGCCGAACCCTATCTCGACCGGGTCGCAGAACAGGGCGCCGCCGAACTGATGGCGGACTATTTCGAACCGGTGTCGACGCTCAGCCTGGCCCGCTCGCTCGGCCTTGCCGATATCGACATGACGACGCTGCGGCGCTGGTTCTATGGCCTGGCCCAGGGCGCGATCAATTTCGAGAACGACCCCAAGCGGCAAGAGATCGCCGATGCGATCAGTGCCGAGGTCGGCGATGCCATCAGGCCGACGCTGGAAAGGCTTGTGCGCGAACCTGACGATTCCGCGCTGTCCCACATGCTGCATGACGGCATGCCGGAAGGCGAAACACGCCCGATCGACTTCCTGATGCCGAGCATCAAGGTGATCCTGCTGGGCGGCATGCAGGAGCCCGGTCATGGCGCGGGGTCGATCCTCGCCGGCCTTTTGGCGCATCCCAACCAGTTGCGGCAGGTTCGCGATGACCTGGAGACCCTGGTGCCGAAGGCTGTCGACGAAGGCTTGCGCTGGGTCGCGCCGATCGGCACGCAGACGCGGCAGACGACCCGCGCCGTCGAACTCGGCGGCGTGACAATTCCGGCCGGCGCGCCGGTGGCGGCACTTGTCTCCTCGGCAAGCCGCGACGAGACCCGCTTTCCCGACCCCGACCGCTTCGACATCCACCGCGCCGAGGGCAACCATGCCGCCTTCGGCTTTGGCCACCATTTCTGCTCGGGGCGGTTTTTCGCACGCGAGCAGATGTGCCTGGCGGTAAGGCTGCTGCTGGAGCGCTTTCCTGATCTCAGCCTGGTGCCGGGCAAAGAGCCGGTCTTTCGCGGCTGGGAATTCCGCGCACCAACCACATTGCATGTTTCCTTCGGAGCCAAGACCCAATGATCACCCAGAATGCAATCGACACGCTGCGCAAAACCGAGATTGGGGCGCGAGGCCTGTTTATCGATGGCGCTCAAACCGAGGCAACAGGCGGTGCCAGCCTGCCGGTGACATCGCCGATCGATGGCCGCGCTTTCGCCAGCA
>JBDSLV010000607.1:0-5143 GCA_039916205.1 Mesorhizobium sp.
ACGCCTTGCACATTGGTCATCAGCAACCGGAACCACTCGCGCTCCAGCACAGACTGGAAGCCATAGAGCCGCAGCATGTCCTCGCGAACATAAGTCTCGATGAACACTTTGAGATTGGCCCGCACCGCCGCCTGGCCGACGAAATCGTCAAGCGTCTGCGGCCGCAAGGTCTGCTCGGCATCCTCGCTGCGCTTTTCGGGAGCAATGAGACGGGGCGAAAGGCTCATGCGGCCTTCCTCGCACAGGGCAGAGGACGGGACAAGCGACGCCTCACCGCGCCAGTTCCTTCAGCCCGAAGCGGATCAGCTTCGAAGCGTCCGCATCCTCGCCGGCCGTCTTCAGCGCTGCCGCCACCGCATTGGCGGCGGTGTCGCGCGAATAGCCGAGATTGACCAGCGCCGAGACGGCGTCGGCGATCGGCGCTGGCGCAACGCCTTCGCCGAGTTCCTGCTTCAGCCCGATTGTGCCCGAGGCGGAGCCGGCATAGGCCGGCGCCTTGTTCTTAAGCTCCGTCACGATGCGCTCCGCCACCTTCTTGCCAACGCCCGGCGCGCGGGAAACCATCGCGATGTCGCGCAACGCGATCGCATTGGCCAGGTCGGCCGGCGCCAGCGTCGACAGGATGGCCAGCGCCACCTTGGCGCCAACGCCCTGCACGTTGCTCATCAACAGCCGGAACCACTCGCGCTCCAGCACCGACTGGAAACCGTAGAGCCGGATCATGTCCTCGCGCACATAAGTCTCGATGAACAGCACCACCGCTTCGCCGGGCGCCGGCAGCGCGGCAAGTGTGCGCGCCGAACAATAGGCGACATAGCCGACGCCATGGATATCGACGAGGCAATGGTCCTCGTCGATCTCGTCCAGTGTGCCCTTCAGCTTGCCGATCATGCGTGATGGCCCTTCATGCCAGGAGCGCCATCCGATAGGCGACGCTCTGCCGGTGATGTGCGTGGCAGATGGCGATGGCAAGCGCGTCGGCGGCGTGTTCGGTGTCGAAAACAGCCTTCGGCAACAGCACTTTTACCATCATGTGGATCTGCTTCTTGTCGCCATGGCCGACACCGATCACCGCTTTCTTGACGGCATTGGGTGCATATTCGGCAACGACAAGGCCGGCGCGCGCCGGCACCAGCATGGCAATGCCGCGCGCCTGACCAAGCTTCAGTGTCGCCACCGCATCCTTGTTGACGAAGGTCTGTTCGACGGCTGCCTCATGCGGCATGGCGGCGTGCAGGACTTCAGCGAGCCCGTCATGCAACTGGCAGAGCCGCGTCGCCAGTGCTGCCTTGTCCTCGGAACGCACGGTGCCGGAAGCAACGAAGCGCAAGGAATTGCCGAGGCTCTCGACGATGCCCCAGCCGGTGCGCCTGAGCCCCGGATCTATGCCGATGATGCGAATCGTTTCCGCCATGTGCCAACCTTATCTCCACCGGAGATCGATGTCAGCGAAATGTGAACAAACCGGAAACGGAAGTGCCGATGGATCTCAGCCGCGGCCGAAGGCGGTGTTGAGGAGCGTGATCTGATCGGAAACCGGATTGGGCCGGCGACCCATGATCTGCATGTCGATCATCGAACCCGCACCGTAGATCTCGTCGTCCATGCGGCGGACCAGCGCCTGTAGGCGAAGCGAGCGGGTGACGAGATCGAGAAAATCCTCGGGCAGTTCTGCCCAGCCGACCGCTTCATCATGAGCGGACGCGGTATCGAGGCGAACCTTGGATTTTTCGGAAGCGACCTGGTCGCGGGTCATCTCGCCTGAATTGGCGGCGCGCTGCAGCAGCAGCCAGGAAGCGACTTGCATCAATCTCGTGGTCAGCCGCATCGATTCGGCGGCGTAGAGCGTTGCCGCCAGCCGCGACAGCTTCTTCGCCTCGGCACGGCCCTTGCCGTCCAGATACTCGGCGGCCTGTTCAACCAGGCCCATGCCTTCCTGATAAAGCGGCTTGAAGGACTGCGAGAATACCCGTCGCTCCGCCAGCCTGACGGTTTTCGCACTGCCCTTCGAAGGCTCGTTCATTGATACGCCCCTGCACTTACAGCCGGCCGATTCGGCCTACTGCCGATACGCCCAGCACCCTACCCGAGTGAAGCTTGAAAATGCGCTTCGTCGGTGGTGAAGGCAAGCACATGTTTAACAGAAGGTTAACGGCCCACCGCTGGTAGGCGTCCCTGAACCCCGGACAAAAAAAGAGCCGCGGATAAGGCGGCTCTCAGGAGTTTAACAGGGAGGCGTCAAACAAAGTGGCTCCAACCACTCGGTAAGAATCCAGATCACTGGATGCACATAGTAAACGCCTGTAAAGCTTAATGAACCTTTAACGACCCTGGTTTTCTGAGTGAAATGTCACCTTTCTGTGCCGGAACAGCACAGTGTGACCCTCATGCCTTTTTCCACACCGCCGGCAACGCAATGAAGGCAAACAGCAGCATGGCCGCATAGAAGCCCATTGAGGATGCTGCCACCAACGGCTCGATGGCGGTGTTGCCTGCGAGCAGGAAGTACAGACCGACCACCAGGCCGATACCGCTGACCGCGGTCAGCCAGAAATGGATGACGGCGAGCGTCTTTTGAGCGACCGCCGGAAACAGATGATAGAAAAACGCGAACACCGCCGACATCAGCCATCCCGCCACCATTGTATGGGCATGGGTCGGCATCTGGCCGTGGTCATCGGTGATTGCCATGTGAAGGCCAAGCGCCATTCCACACAGCGCATAAATGATCGCCAGTGTGAAGAAATTTCGAGCTACCCCTTGCATATCCGTCCCCTCATTGCCTTTTCCCGCCCGCGGGAATGGGTTGATCACCAGGCGATTGTTTCGCCACCGGGGCTCCCGGTGTCGGCGCACTAGCATCGGCTATGTTTCCGGATGATGTCGCGCCGGCCCCTCCCGACGCTTGTCACAATAGCAGAAAATCCTTCGCGCGTCCGCCGCCTCGCCTGCGCAAGCGGCGGAAACACAGCCGGCTTTTCCGCGACATCTTGTTGAAACAGGTGCAGCGCTAAACGGTCGTTCATCGACGCGAGGCGGGCCACGATCCACCCTGCTCGCGACCATCAGATCCCAAGGAGAGAGCGATGGACTGGTACTCCGTTGTCAAATTCCTGCACATCATTTCGGCAACCCTGTGGGTGGGCGGCGGCTTCACGCTGATGCTGCTGGCCCTGCTCGCCGAGCGCGCTGGAAATATCCAGGGGACGCTGCAGGCGATGCGCGCCACCGGCGAGCTTGGCAACACGTTCTTCGCGCCGATGTCGATGGCGACACTCGTGTTCGGGCTCATCATGTGCTGGTTCTGGGTCGGTTTCTCCGACCTGTGGATCATGATTGGCCTGGCCGGCTACGCCATGACCTTCTGCGTCGGCATGTTCGTCTTCAAGCCGACAGCCGACCGGATGGCCAAGATGATCGCCAGGGACGGCATAACGCCCGCGGCCCTTGGCCATGGCCAGCGCATTCTCAACGCGGCACGCTTCGACTATTCGGTGATGCTCGTCATCGTCGCCGACATGGTGCTGAAGCCAACGGCGCATGATATCGCCACGCTGGTTTGCATGGCGCTGATCATTGTCGCCGGCGCAACGCTCGCGCTTGGCCGGCCGCGGCGGCTTAGACCAAGCGCCGCCTGATAGCTGCCATCTCCTCAGAGCAGGCCGGCGATCCCGTCCCATAACAGTTTCGCCGCGACGACAGCGACCGTGGCGTAGGTGAAGGGATAAAAGATCTCTGGCCGCATCCGCCGCACCAGCCAGGCGCCGGCGATGGTCGAGAGCGGCGCCAGCGGCACCAGCACCGCCGATGCGGTCAGGTTGGCGGTGTCGAACTGGCCGAGCGCGAAGTAAGGCATCAGCTTCAGCGCATTGGTGGCGGCAAAGAAGATCGCCGCCGTGCCCGACAGCACCTTGGGATCGAGCCGGATCGGCAGCGCATAGACCTGGAACGGCGGACCGCCGACATGGGCGACGAAGCTGGTAAAGCCGGCCACCGTGCCCCAGACGGCGGCAGCGATACGGTTCGGCGCCGCTGCGTGATCGGACCCGTGACGGAACTGCAGATAGAGCCAGCGCAGGACGAAGATGATGGCGACCGCGCCGACGATCAGCCGCACCGCCTCCTCGGTGACCAGTGCCGCGGTCAGCCAGCCGAGGCCGATGCCAACGACGGCGCCTGGCATCATGTCGACCAGCATCTTGCGGTCGTAGACGCCCCACCAGGTCCATACCGAGACGATGTCCATCAGGCACAGGATCGGCAGCAGGATGGCCGCTGCCTGCACCGGCGGCATGGTCAGCGCCATCAGCGGCACGCCGACGAAACCGACCGCGCCGCCAAACCCGCCCTTGGACAGGCCAACCAGAATGACCGCCGGAATGGCGGCGGCATAGAACCAGGGATCGCTGAGCAGGCCTGACATGGGAAGGGGGGACGAGGCTGGAGGGAAAGCTTGATACGCCTGAATAGCCCAGAATTCCGCGTCGGGCGACAGCAAATATGACGAATGCCGGCCGGTTACCGCTACCGGCGGGCGGAGACCAGAAGGAACATTGGCCGTTCCAGTTCTTCGGCAAGCTCCGGCTTGGCCGCGATCTGTTCAGCGGTCGGACAGAACTCCTCGACATGCGCGATGGTGAAGCCGGCACCAATGAGGACGTTGAGCGTGGTGCCGATGGTGCGATGGTGCTTGACCACCCCCTTCGCGAGCCAGTCGGTCGATCGCGGACCTTCCACCAGATACCGGTCGACAGGCCATGTCTTTCGGCCTTCGGCATCGACCGACCAGCCGGGATTGCTTGGCGCCATGTAAACAGGGTGTTCCGTCGAGAAGACGAAGTGCCCGCCCGGCGCCAGCGCCTGATGCACTGTCCTGAACAGGCGCATGACGTCCTCGACATAGTGCAAGGCGAGCGAACTGTAGACAAGATCAAAGCCTGTTTCCGGCAGGCTCAGCTGTTCAAGGTCGGCCTTTTGGTAAACGATCGCGCGAGCCGGTCCCGCTTCCCTTGCCCGCGCCAGCATCTTTTCCGAAAGATCGAGCCCAAGCACCCGCGCCGCGCCGCGGTCATGCGCCCAGCGGCAGAACCAGCCGAAGCCGCAGCCGAGATCGGCGGCCCTCAGCCCTCTCACATCCGGCAGC
>JBDSLV010000608.1:0-3436 GCA_039916205.1 Mesorhizobium sp.
CCGGCCTGGTCGAGGCTATCCTGCATCGCGGTATTGGCCGCGCCGTCGATGCCGCAGGCGATGATCGCAGCACCGCCTTGCGCCAGCCGCCTTGCCGTGGCGAGCGCAATGCCGGTCGTGCCGGTAATCAGCGCAACCTTGTTGTCGAAATCAAGCATGGGGCAAATCCTTGGAAGGTGTCATCTCTGGCGACGCCATCATTGGCGCGCGCGCGTTTTCGAGATCGTCGGGAACGAAGCGCAAGCCGAAATCGAGATGCCGGCTCATCAGGTAGCTATAGGCAATGCGGTCGCGCGCACGCAGCGCCGCGATGATCTCGCCATGGGCGCGGCGTGTTTCACCAAGCACCGGCCGGATGGATTTGCCGACGGTCATGATGTGTTGGATGACAGGTGAAAGGAACTGGTAGGTCTGCACCAGCATGCGGTTGCCGGCGAGCTTCATCAGCGCCAGATGCAAATCGAAATCGCGCTGCGCCGCCTCCTGAACATCCCTGGCGGTCTCAATCAGGTCATTGGCCGCGTCCAGGGCATCGAGTTCAGCAGCGCTCGCATTGAGAATGATGTGATCGCCGACGCTCACTTCGATGATGCGGCGAAATCCCTGGATGTCGTTGAAGGACGTTTTCGAAATGTCCATTTGCGCGGCGAAGAAATTCTGGATCGCGACGTTCTGGCGATCGGCGAGCACCGCGCCGACACGCGGCTTGGGATCGATCAGGCCGTAGGTCCGGATGGTGCGCAGCGCCTCGCGTATCGTGTTGCGGCTGGCGCCGAACAATTCGCCAAGCTCCCGTTCGGTCGGCAGGACGTCGCCGACGGACATGGCGCGGTTGCGAATAAGATCGAGGATCTGCCGCACAGTCTGGTCAACCGCCGAGCTGCTGACCCCTGCATCTTCCGTTGCTCCTGCCAGGTCATGCTCAGCTTGTTCCAAGCGCCTATCTCCTCGCTATTTGTTGGACCAGCAATAAAGAGAAGCGACAGTAAAATCAACAGAAAGATGGCGAAGCGCGAATTTCGCGGTAAATTTCAGCCAAATTCTCTGTGTTGACATCTCTGTGGTCCAACAATATGGTTGCCGCCAGATGCATAGGAGGCCTTATGGAACAGTGTTGGCGCTGGTATGGTCCGGACGATCCGGTGACGCTTGACCAAGTCAGGCAGGCTGGTGCCACCGGCGTGGTATCGGCGCTTCACCAGATCTATGACGGCAGGGCCTGGCCTGAAGCCGATGTGCTTGAGCGCAAGCGGATTATCGAGGCGGCCGGCCTGAAATGGTCGGTGGTCGAGAGCATTCCGGTCCACAATTCCTTCAAGATCGGCGCGCCGGAGCGCGAGCGCTATGCCGGCTACTACCGTGACAGCATCCGGGCGCTCGCCAAGGCCGGCATCGAGACCATCTGCTACAATTTCATGCCGGTGGTGGACTGGACCCGCACCGATCTCGCGTATCGTCTGCCGACGACCGGCTATGCGCTGCGCTTCGACGCCGTCGACTTCGCCGCCTATGATCTCTTTGTGCTGCAACGACGCAATGGCGCGGCCAGCTATACACCGGCGCGTATCGCCGAGGCCGAGAAGCGGCTGGCGACGTTGACGGCAGCGCAGATCGACCAGATCGAACGCAACCTGATTGCTGGCCTGCCGGCGACGGAGCGCAGTTACGACCGCGAAAGTTTTCGCGAGGCACTGGCGGAATACGATTCGATCGGGCCGAAGGAGTTGCGTGACAACCTTGCCTGGTTCCTGCGCGAGATCATTCCGGTCGCCGAAGAGGCGGGGGTGCGCATGTGCATCCATCCCGACGACCCGCCGTTCTCGCTCTATGGCCTGCCGCGCGTCGTTTCGACCGCCGAGGATGCACGTTTTATCCTTCGCGCCTTCGACAGCCCGGCCAATGGGTTGACGTTCTGCACCGGCTCTTATGGCACCCGCGCCGACAACGACATTGTCGCCATGGTCAAGGAATTCGCCGACCGGATCCATTTCGTCCATCTGCGCAACATCACCATCGAGCACGACGGTTCGTTTTACGAAGCCGAACACCTCGAGGGCGGCACCGACATGGCGCATGTCATCCTCGCCCTGATGCAGGAAGAGAAGCGGCGTCGCAACGAAGGCCGCGCCGACTGGCAAATTCCGATGCGGCCGGATCATGGGCATCTGCTTGCCGACGATATCGGCAAGAAAAAGATCAACCCCGGCTACTCGCTGATCGGGCGGCTCAAGGGGCTCGCGGAACTGCGCGGCATCATGCGTGCGGTGGAGCGCTTCGACTTGGCTTGAAATGACGCGCCGGTTCGTTGGGAGGATTTGCGCAGTCTTTGTGTAAGTAAAAACAAGTTGCCTATATGAAAATAGGTGCTAGTGTCGAAGGCAGGCAGGCCGTTGTCCGGCCGCCGGGAGGATTTGAAGAGCATGACGAAGCTGCGCGGATTGGCGTGGGATCATAGACGCTGCTGGGGTCCACTCGACGCCAGCGTCGGGTCGTATTGCGCCGCGCATCCCGGTCTGGAGATCGCATGGGACCGCCGCAGCCTTTACGAATTCGGCGAAGGGGCGATCGATGAGGTCCTCGGCACCTACGATCTCGTCGTTTTCGACCATCCGTTCATCGGTGAGATCGCCAGTGACCGGCTCATGGTCCCGTTCGACCAGCATCTGACGGCCGAGCAGCGCCGGTTCTTCGAACAGGATTCGGTTGGCAAGTCGTGGCAGTCCTATGCAAGGGAAGGGTCCCAATGGGCGCTGCCGATCGATGCCGCCTGTCAGGTGGCGTCCTTCCGGCCGGATTTGATGGCACGCTATGGCGATGTTCCGCGCTCTCACGGCGAGGTTATCGATCTCGGCCGCCGCGCCCGCAAGGATGGCGGATGGCTCGGCCTGCCTCTGGTCCCCACCGATGCCATGTGCCTGCTGCTGACGCTCGGCGACCCGCGCGAGGACGCTGACGACTTCATGAGCCGCGACAAGGTCGAGCGGGCCATTGGCCAGTTGCGCGAGCTTTCCGAGCTGTCGCACCCGGGTTCGCACCAGTGGAATCCCATCCGCTGCTACGATCACATGATTGCCAATGACGACGTCGTCTATGTCCCCTTCGCCTTCGGCTATGTGAACTATGCCGCGCGTGGCGAGGCACCGAAGCTGCGCTTCGCCGACGCGCCGACAACGGGATCGGCCGGCGCGCTGCTTGGCGGCGCGGGCATCGGCGTCAGCGCCCAGTCGAAAAGCATCCAGGCAGCGATCGACTATGCCTTGTTTCTGTGCTCGCCGG
Source organism: Mesorhizobium sp. (assembly GCA_039916205.1). Lineage (GTDB taxonomy): Bacteria > Pseudomonadota > Alphaproteobacteria > Rhizobiales > Rhizobiaceae > Mesorhizobium. The sequence goes on from JBDSLV010000608.1 coordinate 3,277, forward strand.
ACACCCAGCGTGGCCAATATGTCAGCGCCGGCGGGCAGCCCGGCTCGCTGTCGGCCTGGCGGGACAAGGCGGTCAATGCCGCCACCGGCGACTTCTTCGCCGATACGCTGAAGACGATCCAGTCGTCCTATCTGCGCCCTACCCATGCCGGCTTCATAAC
>JBDSLV010000609.1:0-4245 GCA_039916205.1 Mesorhizobium sp.
GCAGTGTCGAGACCGTTTCATTGGTGGCAATGCCGCTGCCTTCAATGACCAGCCGGCAGGTCTTCAGTTCAGCCACGGTGTGCTGCAGCACCTCGCCCTTGCAGGTCGTCGTGCGGTCGAGCCAGCTGTCATGCACGACCACAAACTGGCCGTCCTTCGAGCGCCTGATGTCGACCTCGACAATCTCGGCACCCATGGCGATCGAGCCTTCCACCGCTGCAAGTGAATTCTCGGGGTAGCGCGTCTTGCCTGCCTGCATGCCCCCGGCGCGGTGCGCCGCCACCAACACATGATCGCGCCACTGGTTGGCATGTTCAAAACGATCAAGAATCTGGCCGGCGCGCGTCTCATTGGCCAAAGCAGAGCCATTTGATGCCGTTAGCGTGGCAGCGAGAAGAAGACCAAACCAGATCGTTCGCATCGGGAATCGCTCCGTTCCGGATTGCACCCGGGTTAAGCGATGCCCGTGACAGGCGGGTGAACGAAGCCGGCTAGCGGCCGTGGCTCAAGCTGACTTGGCCAGCGCCGGTTCAACCTGTTTCATGGCGGGGCCGCGACGGAATTCGCTCGATGCAAGCAGGCGCTCGGCGATCCTGCGGGACATCCGTTGGCCCGGCTTTTCGATCAGGCGATAGGTCAGATAGCTGAACGCCACCGTCACCAGCACCACGCCGACGACGATGAGGTCGCCAACGAACAGGTTGCCGGTGTCTATGCCCCCGCCATAGCGCTCGGTATGCCCGACCTGTTGAACGAGGGAGGTCTGGAAAACCTTGTCCGAGAGGCGCGCCACGTTCAGCAGCCGCAGCTGGAGGAACATGTGCGTCATATAGATCGAATAGGAGAGCAGGCCGATCAGCGCAAATGGCCGCAACCTCAGCAACCGGGAGAGATGGCCGCGTTCGACAGCGAAAACACCGACAACGAGCGCGAAGACGAAGGGCAAGCCGTAGGCCCATGGCGTTGCATGCGTCTTCCAAGCAATCATGATCGCACCTGCTGATGCCACGACCTCAGCGACGGTCCAGAAGCCAAGCTGCCGGTGCTGGCTGGTTGCCGCGTGTTGCCGAAGGATCGACCTGTTAGAGAGCATGTAGAGCAAGGCGCCGACGGAGAAACCGTAGACCGCGCGCAACCCGCCGAGCCCGCTGACAGCTCCCATCCCGTCTGCCGAAAGGGCAGCCAGCGCCATCGGCGCCGCGACAATGGCCAAGCCCAGCCAGAGCGCGAGCCGGCTTCGCTGCAGAAATACCGCCAGGGCAAACAGCGCGTAGGCGAGGAACTCGGCCGATATGCTCCACGACGGTGTGTTCCAGCTGAGTTGATCGAACGGCCACAGCGCCTGCGCGAAAACCATATTGCTGATGAGATAGGACGGGTCGTTGGTGCCCGAAAAAACCGGATCGGCTGCGTTGCCAAGGCCGGGCAGGAAAGCCTTGCCCATTTCGAAAAGCACGAACAGCGCGAGCATGAAGATATGGAGCGGGTACAGGCGGCCAAGCCGCAGGATAAAGAACGTCGCGACACTCCGGGGTGTCGAGAGACGTTGCAGGTAGGCATGGGCGATGACGAAACCCGACAGAACGAAGAAGAAGTCGACGAAGGCCTCACCCGATCGGACCAGGCCGAACAGCCTGATGTTGCTGACGATCTGGGCATGAAACAGGACAACCATGATCGCGGCCAGGCCACGCCAGCTGTCGAGCGCTTCGAACCGGACCGCCGGTGCCGCGCCCGTCGCGTCTTGCGATCGCGGGATTTCCAGTGTTGGCGCCCGCATGGCTGTTCCGCTCCGGGCCGCCCCAGCGTCCCGGAATGGGACCGCATATGGGTTTCGGCCTGCCTTGCGCTCGACATCGCAATATCCACGCCAGTCGTGCGCCGGCTTCGGAAAACACCAAACCATGTGCGAGAAAGCAAGAATTTGTGACTGGCCGCTGCCGGCCGAGGTTTTCAGCAGGGGTCGCATTTCTGAAAATAATGTCCAATAAGAATGCGCTTCGACGCAAGGAGACCGCCGCATGCCGAACAAAGAGATCGATCACGCCTTTACCGCTCGCTCCAAGACCGGGCCGTCGTACGAGCCGACCTATGCCGGCGCACTGTCGTTCATGCGGCGCAAGTACACGAAGGATGTGAAAGGCGCGGACGCGGTGGTGTGGGGTATCCCTTTCGACGCCGCCGTCACGAACCGGCCGGGCGCCCGCTTCGGGCCTCAGGCGATTCGCCGCGCCTCGGCGATCCTCGACAATGACCCGCAGTATCCGTTTTCGCGCGAGCTGTTCGAACACCTCGCGGTGGTCGACTATGGCGATTGCCTGCTGGACTCGGGCAATCATCAGAAGACGCCGGGCACCATCGAGCGCGAAGCGGCCAAGATCCTGAAATCGGGTGCGTTCCTGCTGACGCTGGGCGGCGACCATTTTGTCACCTGGCCGCTGCTCAAGGCGCATGCCGCGATTCACGGGCCGCTCGCCCTGGTACAATTCGACGCCCATCAGGACACTTGGCCGGATGACGGCAAACGCATCGACCACGGCTCCTTCGTCGGGCGCGCCGTCAAGGAAGGCATCATCGACCCCGACCGTTCGATCCAGATCGGCATCCGCACCCATGCGCCGGATACATTCGGGATCAAGATCCTTTACGGCTACGAAATCGAGGAGATGCGGGCTTCCGACATCGCCTACGCCATCGTGGACCGCACCGGCGGCAAGAAGACCTATCTCACCTTCGACATCGACTGCCTCGACCCTGCCTATGCACCCGGCACCGGGACGCCGGTTGCTGGCGGACCGTCGTCAGCCAAGATCCTGTCGACGCTGCGCCAGCTCAATCAGATCGATATTGTCGGCGCCGACATCGTGGAGGTTGCACCGGCCTATGATCACGCCGATATAACGGCGATCGCAGGCTCGATGGTGGCGATGCAATATCTCGGCCTGCTGGCTGAACGGAAAGCCCGGCAGGAAGAGATGAACAACGGCAATCATCATGCCGCAACGAATCACGGTCACGGTATATAGCTTTGAAATCTCTTGGCATTTAGACGGAACGACAGGCAATGAAACCGAAAATCTTCATCGACGGCGAACACGGCACCACTGGTCTGCAGATCAGGGCGCTGCTTGCCGAACGCGGCGATCTGGAAATCATCTCCATTCCGACCGAACGTCGCAAGGAGACGGCCGCCCGCGCCGAATTCCTCAATGCCGCCGATGTCGCGATCCTGTGCCTGCCCGATGACGCGGCGAAAGAGAGCGTGTCGCTGATCAGCAACGACACCACCAAGGTCATCGACGCCTCGACCGCGCACCGGGTCGCCAAAGGCTGGGAATACGGCTTCGCCGAAATGGACAAGGCGCAAGCGAAGACCATCGCCTCGGCGAAGCGCGTCGCCAACCCAGGCTGCTGGCCGCAAGGGCCGATCGCGACCTTGCGTCCGCTCGTGGAGGCCGGGCTTTTGCCGGCGGATTTCCCAATCACCGTCAACGGCATTTCCGGTTATTCGGGCGGCGGCCGGCCGATGATCGAGGACTATGTCGCCAAGGGCGAGAATGCGTCCGAATTCCTGCCCTACGGGCTGACGCTCCAGCACAAGCACGTGCCGGAACTCAGGGCCTATGCCAAGCTCTCGCATGATCCGATCATGCAGCCGGCTGTCGGCAATTTCGCGCAAGGCATGATCACCGTTGTGCCACTGCAGCTCGGCGGTCTCAACCGCGTGCCGACCGGCGCCGATTTGCACGCAGCGATCGCCGACCATTTCGCCGGCATCAAGGGCGGCGTGGTTGAGGTGGCGCCCTATGCGCATCTGGAACGCATGCCGGAGATCGACCCCGAGATTTACAACGGCACCAACACGATGAAGGTCTACGTCTTCGCCAATGACAGCCGGGCGCAGGCGCTGTTGCTGGCGGTCTATGACAATCTCGGCAAGGGCGCTTCCGGTGCCGCCGTGCAGAACATGGACCTTATGCTCGGGCTCTGAATGGACCAGCCCGTCTTCCCAATGCGCTGGCGTGTCAGCGCGCCTGAACTCATTGCCGAGACGTTCTCGAGCCACATCTGGAAGGTGCTGCGCGCCGATGGCTCACCGGCGATCGTCAAGGCGCTGAAACCCTTCGAAGATGTCGAAGACGAGCTGCGCGGCGAGCACTATCTGGCCTGGCGGCGCGGCGAAGGCGCGGTGCGGCTGCTTGGCCGCGACGGCCACAGCATGCTGCTCGAATACGCCGGCGACAA
>JBDSLV010000610.1:0-23155 GCA_039916205.1 Mesorhizobium sp.
AGGCCGGTTTGCGGCTCGACCAGATAGCTGTCTTCATTGAGTTCGCGCACGCAGCCTTTGTGACTGACGCCAAAGCTTTCAAAGGGAAGGGCGACATTGTTCAACTTGCCACCAAGCGCTTTCCAAACGCCTTCTGCAGTAGACCCGCAGCGCGCTCGCGTACCCACTTTGCCATAGGCTGCACCATTAAAGTATCAAAATTAAGCCCCCCGGGTTCGCGGCATATGAGCGGCATCGGCTTCTCTGATCTGGAGCCCATCTCAAAACGCTTTCGGACAGCTGAAGCTGGAAAGCGCGGGGAGGGCGAATGGATTTGGGCCCGAGCCGGTCTGGATCGTATAGGCGACGTCGCGTCCGCCGATGACGAAGCGCGCCTCCAAGGTGTCGCCGCTGCCGGTCAAGGTCGCCTTGTCCAGCAGCCGCTTCAACGCCCACGGGCCGTCGAACTTGATCGCGGATTCGCGGCCTGGCAATTCGGGCGTCAGGCTAAGGCTGGCGACGGCCGCGGCCATGTTGCCCGGCCATGTCACCGTGGTTGGCGCGTTGCCCGTCTGGGTGCTCTGCACAAGCTGACCGTCGACATTGAGTTCCGCCGTATCGGCGTCGCCATGCAGCGAGAACGGCGTGAAGGTGATGCTGATCGACGGTGCCGAACCGCCTGAGGGGAAGAAGGCACCGCGGATTTCGGCGGCCGACTGGAAGGCCTTCAAGGTCGATTTCGCCAGGTCGCGGCCCAGGCTCGTATCCTGTTTCCAGCTCCAGTCCTGACCGGTCATGTCGGTCAGCGACGCCAGGTTTTGCGCGAAGAAACGGTCCATCAACCCGCCGGGTGCGAACAACTTGGCGAAATCCGCCATGGCAATGTCGTCGGTGCCGTCATGGGCAAAAGGAAAATGGCTGGCCACGATCTCCTCGCAAGGGCGGGTAACCGTCTGGTCGAGCATCTGGTTCAAATTGGCGACTGAGGTCTCGGCGGCGCCGCCTTCGAATTCGTCGGCGGCGGCTGTGACCATTCTGGCCAACTGCTTTGGCAGGCGCGAAACGTTGGCGTGCAGGGTGGATATCTGCAGCTGCAGGTTTCCGTTGATGCGTTCCGTCTGCGAAGATGCGTCCGCCGCGAGTTGCAGGCTTTTGTGGATCTCACGGAAATTCTGCGTCAGGGCATCGATCGGGCGTTGCCCGGGCAATCCGCTGACCAGAATCTGGAAGGGCCTGAACTGCGCCTCGATGTTCGCGCCCGGATGACCTTGTGTGCTCGCCGATCCGCTACCGGCACGGTTTTGCGATTTACCGGTGGCGAGGTGAATGCCGATGCGGGCCAAGCCTTTGGCGACTGTATCCTGTGGCTGGCTTTGTCCGACGCCGTTGGCTCCGGTCGTGCCATCGACTGGGTCTGTTGCGGGCGCTTTCGTCAAAGCGGTTTCATAGGCGATCGCCGAAAAGAGCTGCTCGATCGGCGAGTTCGCCGACGCGGCGGCGGAAAGCGCGAGATAGTCCGGCTTGTCTTTCAGCATCGATTTGACCTTCAGCCTGTCGAGCGCGGCGTTCCATGCCGAGGCGAAATCCTTGCCGTAGCGATCAAGCAGCTCGGGTCCTAGCTTGAGCAAATCCTGCTCGATGCCGCCTTGCTCGCCGCCGCCGCCGATCACCCAGCGGTCGTCGACAAGCATTTGCGCCACGCGCGCAAGTTGGCCGAGATAGAAGGTGTTGAAGCCGGCATAGGTGTAGAGCCCGGGAATGCGGAGATCCGTGAGATCGCTGCCATCAGACTGCTCGAACAACAATTGTGCTTCCGGCCCGGCTTTCGCCGAGATCGAAAAATCCTCCAATGCGGCAGCGTACACGCCCGATTTGACCAAGGCCGAGGCACGATCGGCAAGGGTCATGCGCCCGAGCGAGCGTTGCGCGGCCTCGATCAGCGGCTGGTTGAGCTCGAAGACCGGATCGTAAGCGTCGTCCAGCGCCAGCATGGCGTGCAGGTGCTTTTCGAGTTGCATTCGTCCTTCACGGTTGTTTTCGCCGGGGTAGCGGTTCTGCTCCCAATCCTGCTTCATCCAGGAAACGATCAGCGCATCGTCGACCTTCGGCGCCTTGCCCCCAAGCATCAGATAGATCTTCAGCGGTTCATAGAGCGCGGCGGGATCAGCCATCTTGGCCTGGATCGTGCGTTCGGCCTGGATCAGCAGGCGCGAGCGGAACATGCGCTCCAGCGCTTGCCGGTAAGCGGTTTGCGCCACTGAGGAAAGCCGTTCGCGTTGGCTCAGGCCGAACGTTGCGTCGAGCGGCGTCGGCGAGTCGCCGGTCTCGAAGCCAGCCGGCAGATCGCGCAACTGATCGAGGGGGCCAATGACGTTTTCGAGATCGACATCGGTGACAGTCGTGCTCTTCAGCAGCGCATCAGCTGTCTGCCGGTATTGGCCCACTGCCTGTCTGGTGGAGGCGATCAGCGACCGGTTGGCCATGAAGCTCAGACCCAAGGCGCCAAGCGCAGCCGCGGTTATCAGCGCGATGACGCCGAGGCCGGCAAACCTGGCGAGCGCGGCGCGCCTTTCTGCCGCCTTGTCATAGGAAACCCATCCGGATTCGGCGAAAATAACGCTGGCCAGCAGATCGTGCAGGAAGAAGCTTTTGCCGCTGCCGGAGAGATGTGGCTGCGCCTTGCTGCCGAAACTGCGGCCCAACGCTCCCAACACCTGATCAATCGGCGTTCCTTCTTGCGTGCCCGAGGAAAAATAGAGCCCACGCAAACTGACATTGACCTGGCTGCGGGCGGGCTCGAACAGCTTGGCGACAAAGTCGGTCACTCGGCCCCTGAGCGCGCTAAACTGCGCGGGAAAACCAAAGATGGCGATGCGCGCCACCGGATCAGTTTCTTCCTGAAGGCGGTCGGGCATCTCCTGCGTCAGCCGGTTCGCCAGGGCGTCGAACTCAGCCGGCGCCTCGCCGGCCATGTTCCTGCCACGGTCCGTTGTCTGGAAAGTCGCGCCCCACACCTTGCGCCGGCGCGCGTCGTCGAAGCTGCCGAAATAGTCGGTGAAACCTGAGACCAGGTCGGCCTTGGTGAAAAGCAGATAGACCGGAAACTGAATTTTCAGCGTGTCATGGACCTCGCGCAGACGGCTGCGGATTTCCGTGACATGGGCATCAAGCTGCCGGTCGTCGAAGGTCATGAGATCGGCAAGGCTGATAGCCAGGATGACGCCGTTTATCGGCTGCCGGGTGCGTTGCTGTTTGAGCAAGGCCAAGAAAGCGAGCCAGCTTTTGGCGTCGCTCTGCCGGTTGGATTCCTGCGTTGTGTAGCGGCCGGCGGTGTCGATCAGCACGGCCTCGTCCGTGAACCACCAGTCGCAGGATCGCGTACCGCCGACGCCGGCTACCGGCTGGGCGTCACCTGATCCCGCAAGGGGAAACTTCAGCCCCGAGTTGACCAATGCCGTGGTCTTGCCCGCGCCGGGCGGACCGATGACGATGTACCAGGGAATTTCATAAAGGAAGTTGCGCTTGCCGCTCGATCGCTTGAGCGCGGCGACGGCCTCGCTCATGCGAGCTTCGAGTTGCTTCGTATCGCCATCGTCAGCGTCGGCCTGGGTGATTGCCGCTTCAAGCGCTTTTTGCGCCTTGCGCATTCGCCAGAAGCGCATTCCGTAAAAAATCGACACACCCGCCACGGCGCCCCCGATGATCATCGCGCGCAGCCAGACAGGACCCAGCGGTCGGTTGTTGGCAAAACCGATCAAAGGTCCCGCGAACCAGACGGCAGCGGCGAAAGCGGCCAGTGCGATCACACTGAAGATGCGCAGCAGCCAATGCGTCATCGGCGTTTCCTGCGGGGGTGTTTCCAGGCTGGGCGTTTCCACCCAGGTTGCTTCCGACAGGAGCACTGCCAGCCGGCCCCGCTCACAGCGTTTCTTCCTTGGGGATCATGACATCGACACGGCGGTTCTTGGCGCGACCCTCCGGCGTTGCGTTGTCGGCAATGGGTTCGTCTTCGCCCTTGCCGTCGGCGGTTATGCGCTCGGGCTTGGTGAATTTCGGTCCCATCATCGTTTCGACCGCTTTCGCGCGGGCGACGGAGAGGTCGAAGTTCGATTTGAACGTGCTCGATTTGCGCGGTTTTACATTGTCGGTATGGCCAACGATTCTGATCGGCCCGGGTTCAGCCTCCAGGGCAGCAGCGATATCCGTTGCCACAGGTTGGAACTCGGGCTTCACGTCGGCTCTTCCGGATTGGAACAGCAGCAGATTGCTGATCTCCACGACGATGAAGTCGCCCTTGGTGCCGACGGTCAGCCCGCCGCTGTCGACGTCCTTGGCCAGAGCCGAGCGGATGCGGTCGATCTGGGTGACGGTGGCGGCAACGGGCGGGACAACTTTCTCCGGCTCGGCCAATGGCGCCACGCTGGCGCGCTCAATGGCGATTGGCGCCGTTGGGTTGAGTGCCAGCAGCTCACCCGCTAGGGCATCGCCTTCGTTGGTGATCATGACCCGCAGGGCGAAGAATGCGGCCGTCAGCACGCCTGACGCGGCCGCCGCCACGGCCCAGAGCGGCAGCCGGGCCGATGAACGCGTGGCTGTCGCTGCCAAGCCTTGCCAATGCGGCGACATCTCGTCACCGGCGCGCGCCTTGAAGTAGCGAAGCGTCTCGTAGACATCGCGGCGAATGCGTTCGAGATTGGTGTCCTTCTGCGCAACCCCGCGATATTGGCCTTCGAACCCCAGCGACAGGCAGGCATGCATCAGCTCAAGCAGGTCGCCATGCGCCTCCGGCTCGGCCAGCACCTTGTTCAGCGCCTCGTAAAAACCTGTGCCGGTGGGCTCGACGTGGAAGAACCGCGTCAGCATGCCGTGTGGTGCCCAGTCGTCCTTTCGCGGCCAGGGCAAGTTGCCGATCAGGTCATCGGCAGCTTCGCAAAGGACGTATTTTGCGATCCGTGCATCCCCCTCCGTGACATCGGCTTTGCCGATGGCGCGGTCGAATTTTTCGATCGCATCAGTGACATGCTCGGCCAGCGGCTCGGCCTGCCGCTCAACTGCAATGAGCCTGAGCTGGCCGAGCAGCATAAGCAAGGGTGCCGCCGCCGCGATGATGGGGTTCGCTGCCGTGTATCGGAGACTGTCACCGGCGTCGAAGAGCATCTGCTGCCGTGCGGCCGGTGTTGCTACCGCCGGAAGAGGGCTTGGCGCCGCAGCGGCGCCGGCACCCTGATAGACCACGGTTCCAGATGTCCAACCTGTCGGGACTTGGCGGCCGATGCCCGGGTCGAAAACAGTGGACTCTTTCAGCGCCGAGGGATCGAGCTGCTTACTGTCCAGGACGGTTGGCTGCGGGATCGGCGCCTTTTTTTTCTCGCGCGAAGGGTTTGAGCGAATGACGGTTTTGCCCGCTGGACCGAAGGGATCATCCTTCGAACTCATTGCCAACCCGCCAACAAGGTATTTTCAGCAAAACAGGTGTCAGCCGCACAGACGAAAACATGTCTGCCCTGGCCGGGCAGATTGTCGAGGATGGGTCGCCCGGAAAGGCGCATCTCGCCGAAACATGACATTGCTGCACACGCCAAGCCACGCCAGCTTCGCCCGCCTGGGAAGCTTGCCGCATATCCTATTCGCTCACGCTGCCGATTGAAACCGGAAAGCGGAAGGGTCGAGGAACGGGCTTTTTCCATGAAACCGGTCACATGCGAGCAGATCGGTGGACGCGCCCTGGCGATTTCCACCCGCCCTATTTCTGCTTGTCGGCCTTGGCGTAGGCCTCGCTGAAATAGGCAAGGAAGATGTCGAGCATGCCGTTCTCGTGCGCCTCTTCCTTGGCCCGCCATGTCGCGACGAAAGCGTCCCAGGCTTGGCTTTTCTTCGAACTGAATGAGCTGGGCGGAAGTTTCCGGCCGATTGCCTCGGGCGACAGGTCATCGAGCAGCCGGGAAAGGGCGGCCTGCATGGCTGCATAGGTGGCGAACTCATGTGTCTTCAGGTCGCGGAAGGCGTCTTCGATGCTTTGCCTTGCATCGAGATAACCGGAGCGGCGGCGTGCGAACATGATTTCGAGGATGTCGTTGGTTCCCGGCACGAACTTCAGCGGGTTGTTGTCGGCAGCACTGATCATGGTGCGGTGTGTGCTCTTTGCCAGAACCTTGGCCGCCGCACGCGCTTTCAACAGCAAGGTGAGCTCCTCGACGACCAATCGCAGTACCGAACCGATCTCGGCGGCAACTTCATGCGGATCGCGCTGCTGAAACAACTCGGGCGAGATGCCGGCGCCGATGGCGATTTCCCGCAGCATCGCGCCCGCATCGGAGCGTTGGCCGGGATCGCCCGACGTGAAGGCAGGGACTTGGGGAGCTCGCTGCCCAGGCGCTTGCTCTGCAGGATTGAAGAACGGTTCGTTTCCAAATGCTGGCGGCTGGCTTACGGGGAATGGAGCTGTAGGCCGGTCCCGGCTTGCCCCATCAGGCATTTCCTCTCGCTGTGTCAGGCGCTGGCTGCCTTGGGGATGCCCCGTCCTCGGGCGCTCGTCGTCAATCGATACGAAGATGACATAGCGGCCAACCAGTAGCCGGTCGCCATCATCAAGCCGATGCGGGCCAGCCATGCGCTGGCTCGATCCGTTGACGAAAGTGCCGTTGCGCGAGAGGTCGTGCAGCCAGAATGCTCCCGCCTCGAAACGGACCTCGCAGTGCCGACCGGAAATGAACTTGTCCGGATCGGGCAAGGTCCAGTCGCAGGCATCGCGCCCGATTTCGAAGCTGCGGTCACGAGCGCCGTAGCCGGTCGAGATGCCGGCAGGGAAAGAGTCGGCATTGTTGATCTGTAGGCTGATGAACATCCAGAACCGCCGTCGACCGCCCGTCGGGCAAACCAGCTGCTACGATACTCCATTGTAGCGGCAATATGCGAGAGGTAGCGCAGAGGCATTGCTAGGCGACAATCCACAAATGGATATGAAGCAGCCGACCGCATGGTCCCCTTTGGTCGCGGGAAGACATGTGCTAGGCTCAACATTGATAGCGGCCGCGTCCAGGAGAGGCCATGCCCAGCGAACGTGCCACGGTTGTCCAGACACCGGTTGGCGCCGACCTGTTGACCTTTACACATCTTGTCGGGCGCGATGAGATCAGCCGTTGCTTTGCCTATTCGGTCGGCTTCGTCAGCACCAGCTTCGATATCGACCCTCTGAAGATGCTCGGCGGTCCGGTCTCGGTCGAGGGCGAATCCGATCCGAAACGCTGGTTCAGCGGCTTGGTTTCAGAGTTCCGGCTGACCCGTACCGAAGATCGACTGGCATATTACGAAGCGGTCATCAGGCCGTGGCTCTGGTTCCTCGGCAACACCACCGATTGCCGTATTTTCCAGAACATGAGTGTCGTCGAAATCGTTGAAAAGATATTCTCCAAATACGGCACGGCCAAATTCGAGAAGCGCCTGCAAGGGTCCTATCCGCCGCGCGAATATTGCGTGCAGTATGACGAGACGGATCTCGATTTCGTGCAGCGGCTGCTCGAACACGAAGGCATCCTGTATTTCTTCGAGCATGACGAGGGCAAGCACACACTCGTGCTGGCCGATGCGATGAGCAAGCTCAAGCCCGCGCCGCATTATGAGAAAGTGCCTTATCATCACGAAGGGCACAGTTCGCGCCACGAGGTCGAATACATCAACGAGTGGACCCCGGGCAGTGCGGTGCGCCCCGGCGCTTATGCTCACACCGACTATGATTTCGAAAAACCCGGCGCTGATCTGATGGCAAAGTCAGCGCAGCCGTTCAGCCACAAAGAGGCTTCGGGCGAGAATTATCGCCATCGTGGCGCGCATCTCGAGGTGAAGCGCGGTGACAGCCTGGCGGCAATCCGGCGCGAGGAAATCCAGGCCGTGCATCAGCGCATCGCTGCCGTCGGAACCGTGCGCGGCCTGTTCTCGGGATGCACCTTCAAGCTTCACGGCTTTCCGCGCGACGACCAGAATCAGGAATATCTGGTGGTCAGCGCCGAATACAGGCTGTTCGATCACGGATACCGAGCTCAAACAGATGTCGACGGCGAGAACTTCAAGGTGATCCTTGGTCTGGCACCAACCAAGTTGACCTTTCGCCCGCCCCGGATCACGCCAAGGCCGGTCATGCGCGGGCCGCAGACGGCAACGGTGGTCGGTCCCTCCGGCGAAGAAATATTCACCGACAAATATGCCCGGGTGAAGGTGCAGTTCCATTGGGACCGTCTGGGCAAGAAGGACCAGAACAGTTCCTGTTTCGTCCGTGTCTCACAGACCTGGGCCGGCAGCGGCTGGGGCTTCATCCAGATTCCGCGCATCGGCCAGGAAGTCATCATCGACTTCTTAGAAGGCGACCCGGACCTGCCGATCATTACAGGCAGGGTCTACAACGCCTCGGAGATGCCGCCTTACGGATTGCCCGGCAACGCGACGCAATCGGGTTGGAAATCCAACTCGTCGAAGGGCGGCGGCGGTTACAACGAACTGATGTTCGAGGACAAGGCCGGCTCTGAACTGGTCAATTTCCAGGCGCAGAAAGACCACCATCTGCTGGTCAAGCATGATCGCAAGAAGCTCGTCCAGCACGACCAGTCAGACCGCATCGATCACGACGCGAAGCACTCCGTCGGTCACAATCTCGATGAGGACGTCGGCAACAACAAGACCGTCAAGGTCGGCGTCAACCAGACCACCAATATCGGCTCGAACGACACCGAGACGGTCGGCTCGAACCGGTCGCTGACGGTTGGCGCCAACGAGACGATCCATGTCGTCTCGAATTCGACGGAGAATATCGACGCCAACCATTCGCAGACGGTGGGGATTGTCCAGACCATTACCGTGGGCGCGGCGCGGGTTGATTCCGTTGGCGCCGCGGAAACCCGAACCGTGGGTGGCTTGCAGGCCAATACGATCGGTGCGACCCGGTCCGTCACTGTCGGGCTCAGTCAGAGCCATAGTATTGGCACCGCGGATAGCTGGAACGTCGGAGCGGCACAAACCATCAATGTCGGCGCCGACCAGAGTGTCACCATCGGCAGCGCCCAGACCTTCAGCGTCGGCGCGGCACGCAGCGCCAGCATCGCCGCGGACGACAGCACCGAAGTCGGCGGCGGCCACGCGCTCAAGGTTGGCAAGGGCAGCGGAATTCAAATTACCGAAGACAGTTTGATCAAGGTCGGCAAGAAGCTGATGATCGACGCCGGCGACGAAATCACGCTGGTATGCGGCGATGCCTCGATCAACATGAAGAAGGATGGCACGATTTCCATCAAGGGCAAGGACATCCGCATCCAGGGCAGCGGCGATGTCCAGGTCAAAGCTGACGGCGACGTCAAGATCAAGGGTAGCAATGTCTTCAACAACTGAAATGACTGGACGCGACGAAACCGCCGAACGCATCGATGGCGTAGTCATCGGGCTGTTGATCGGTTTCGAGGATGGCGTGCCTCTCGTGGTGTTCGTCGGCAATCCCGGCGAGACGGCACTGAGGGCCCGCAGCCTGGCGAAACTCGACTCTTCGGCGGTTGGCGCGGAGGTGGCGTTGCTTTTCGAAGGCGGCGATCCGGGCCGCCCGCTTGTCGTTGGCCGCATTGTCGATCCAACGCATGCGCGCGACCAGGTGCAGGTGGTTCGCGACGGCGAAACGGTGACGCTGGACGCCAAGGAGCGCATCGAATTGCGGTGCGGCCTGGCCTCGATCATTCTGGAGAAGAATGGCCGCATCTCGATCCGGGGCAGTCAGTTGAGCAGCCAGGCGAGCGGTGTGAATCGCGTCCGGGGCGCGGCTGTTCACCTCAACTGAGAAGTCCATGCAGCGGATTGCAACGATCCCGGCGATTGTCGAGCAGCATGTCGAGGATGCCGCTTTCCTTTGGCACCGCCGTGCCCGGGAGATTGACGGCCACGTGATGGGGCCCTTCGACATCGGCCGTATCGACCAGCGGCTCAACGCCAATCTTGACGGGCTGTTCGCCGCCGGTCAGGCGGCTTGGGACCTGGTGACGGCACGCTTTGCCGATTACCAGGAGCCGCCGGAATTGTTTCTGCTGGGGGCTCTCGCGATCGAATGGCAATCCCCGACCGCCATGAAATTTGCTCTTGAGAGCGCGAGGCCGCTTGGGAAACCAGGGCTGTCGGCGCTGTCCGGCGCGGTCGCGCGCAGCTCCTCGGACAGGCTGAAGCCGTTCGTCGCGCGCTGGCTGGATTCGGCGGTCGCAATGGAACGCGCATTGGGTCTCAGCGCGCTCTATCACCATGGCGTCAATCCCGGACCGAGGCTCGGCGAGTTGCTGGGCGACCGCGACACGGAAGTGCGCCGCAGAGCGCTGAAGCTCGCGGGTGCGCGGCGGCGCCGCGATGTCATCGTCGAGGTTGTCGCGTGCCTGGAGGCGCGCGGCGCGGAGGAACGGCTGCAGGCAGCGGTGGCGGCATGCCTGCTGGGCGAGGCGCGGCTGGCGCAACCCGTGCTCGACAAGATGTTGGCTGGCTACCCCGAGTTCGCGGGATCCGTCATGGAAATCCGGCTGCTCACCACGCCGCCTGCCGCGGCGCGTCCATGGTGGCAGCAATCCGTATCCGGCCCAGCAACGCGGGAGGCAGCGGTCGCTGTCAGCGGGATGCTGGGTGACATGGCGATCATGCCCTGGCTGATCGAGAAGATGCAGTCGCCGGAACTCGCCTATGCGGCGGGGCTCGCGCTGCGCGACCTGATCGAGATTGACTTCAACGACACCGATGTGTTCGTCACCGATCCAGCCAAGCTGGGTCCCGGGTTCGAGACCATCGAGGCGACACCACTGCCTTCCGCTTCGCAGGCCCAGGCTTGGTGGGACAATGGCAAGGGTCCGGCGCGGTTCGATAAATTCCAGTCGATGCGGCGGCTGAAACTGGACGCAATGAGGAAGGCGCTCGCCAACGCGGAACTCGCGCTGACCAATTGGCGGCGGTCTCGCCCGATTCCGGCGTGGATGTGAGGGACCGCCTGGGGATGTCGGGCGGCTCGATCAGCCGCTGACGACCTCGCTCACAAGTGCCGCGGCGCGCATGCCGGCCTCCGATGCGGCTTCGCACATGGCGACACGCCCTGGGGCATAGGCCTTGGCGAAACTGTCGGCGGCAATGAGCAGTGTAAGCGCGCCGGCACCGGCGCCGATGTCGCCCATCGTCATTGCGGGGTAGGCCATGGGAAAGGTCTCGCGGCGCGTCCGGTAAAACCGCGCACGCCCGATCAAGGCCTCCCAGGCGCTATACCGTTCGCCATTGTCGTTGCTGACAATGAACTTGATGTCGGCCTCGGTCGGGCCCTTGCCCGCGATCGCGGTACGGCAGGCAGCCACCAAGGCTCGGCCCTGGCTGTTGTTTTCCGACAGTACGGAGTTTTCCTCCAACGCGGCGCCGACGCCGTGAATGGCGCATTGGGCCAAGCCGCGACCGGGTGAACGGCGAAGGCAAACCACGGCGGCACCTTCGCCCGGCACAAGGCCTTGCGCATTGTCCTCGGCCTTCAGGCGGCTGGCGGCCATGAGGCGGGCGATATCCTTGTCGTTCACCAGGCTGTCGACACCTCCCAGCAGAACCTGCTCTATGCCCGGCGTCGCGAGGAGGTCCGCGGCCCGATCCAGCAGCCCGAGGCAGGCCGCCGCACCTCCGTCGAAGACGCGAGACGAAGGATGGAACTTTTCGCCCAGCCTGTCTTGCAGGCCGGCGAGAAACGCGCTGGCTGGCGTCTCCGAAAAAGCCGGATGATCCCGGAACGCCTCCGGCGTCACCAGCAACAAAGCGCTGGCGCCGGCGGAAACGCCGCCTCTCTCAAGCGCCTCGCCCACCGCCCGAGCGGCCATGCTCGTGAGCCACGCGTTTTCGGTCACGCGAAGGGAAAAGTGAGAAGGGATGCGGGAAACAGTTTGATCTTCGCCGAAGGGGTCGGTGAGGGTACGCCGCTCGAAGGCGGAAAGACTGGCCCGGATTGCCGCCAGCGTCTGGCGCGCATTGAGACCGGCTGGTGTCACGGCGCCACCGCCCATGACGTAGATTGGAGCCTTCAGCCCAGCCATGTCGCCCTCGCGGCGATCAGCCCGTCGTCGCCGCGCGGGCTGAGATAGGTCTTGCGCTTGCGTCGCGCGAGGAGAAAGGCGGGCGTCACATGGCCGAAGACGATCTCTCTCAGCAGGGGCGTGTTGCGCCTGGTGATCATGGAGAAGCGCGACTTCAGCGTGACGCGGCGCAGATCCGGCTCGATGACGACAGTATCGACGCGGAAGGGCCGATCCTCGGCACGGTCGTCGTAAAGAAGGCGGATCGGAGCCATGACGCGCGGCATGCGGAAGGTCCAGCGGCCCTCCGGTGTCATGCCGATGATGCTGACCTCCTCGCCGTCATTCAGCTGCTGCAGTTGCTGATCGGCGGGCGCACAGAGATTGTAGCGCGGATCGAAATCCTTTGGCGGAAGGGGCCACTGCTCGTCGATCCAGGCTTGATCGTAGGTGCCCGCGAACGGCAACCTTGGATGCCAGCCACGGCCGATCACCCCAAACCCGGCCGGTCTTGGCTGGTCGGACGGGCCGCGGAACGGCTCACTCGCATAGGTGATGTTGGGTGCATGCGTCTTCACGGCCTTGTCGGCGGAACGGGCGTGATGAAAGCCGACCCCAAGCGGATTGCGCGGATCGGTCCTGCCGCTTTCATCAGTGCCCCCATACGCGCGCTCGTAGACGACCGGCATCCTGGCGAATGGATGTGGCTGGCTATAGCTTCCTGCATCGTAGAGGCGATCGCCGGTCACGTTGAGCACCTTGCGGATGCTGGCAAGTTTGAACCCGACTTGCATTTCGGCGGCGCGGCCCTCGCGCGGCGCATGTGCCTGGCCGTTCAGGACAATGTCGATCCCCGGCTTGGCCGATGCGATCTCCCCCTCATAGCGGGTTGACGAGAAGGCAGGATCGCCGAATGGCACGTCGCCGAAGCTTACTGGCAGTTGTTCCACTGCCGGCTGAAATTGCGTGGCACCTTCAGGCATATCGAAGCTGGCCGAGAAAACCGCCAGGAAGACCTCGTTGCCGTCAGCATTTGCCTGGACAAAGCTGCCGGCAGTGAACGGCGTGCGATTCTCGATCCAGACCGCGAACATCATGAATCAGCACCAATTGCCTTTTTCGTCCTGGCCGATCGGCCAATAGGGCATGCAGGCGACGAGCTTGACCAAATCGGTCTGGCCGGCATCGATCAGCCACTGCAGCAGGAAGCTCTCGGCGGCAACGCCGGCTTCTTCACCCGCGGTGACGTTGACGGTGACGCATTTCAGCCAGTAACGGCGTATCACCCAGACCAAGTTCGGACTGGCCGCGGCGCCCGCCACGCGGTCATCGAAGGCCTTCTCAAGCGCCTTGTCGCGACTGCCCTGGAGCTCTTCTTCCGCGGAGATAATGTCGGCCCACCACTCAGCCGCAATGTCGTAGGCCTCCGTCAGTTCCGCCACATACTCGGCAAACAAGGTCTGGTGCATCGGACTGGCCTCGTCGTGCTTGCGAGCGACGCGGATATCCTTCGGCGGGGCGACATCGCGGGGCTGTGCGAGCAAACGCCTGATGCCGAGGTCGGAGCTGTAGCGTGTGATCAGGGCCACTATTCAACCTCGTCTTCGAGATTCATGGCCATCGGCACAAAGCACAGGCCATCGATGAGGGGCTGGAGCTCGGGTGCAAAGTGCCGGACGTTGATGATGAGGATTTCGACCGGCCATTCGAAGGCCTGGCTTCGGCCACTGCTATCGATGCCCCACTTTTCCTCGGGCTCATCGCCCTCGGGGCGCTGCGCATTGTTCCAGGCCACAATCTCAAGGTAATGCTTGCGGAAGATCGCCAACACGCGCGGATGTCCCGCGATCCCGGTCGGCCAGCGCTTCCAGACAACATCCCCTTCGTTGGCGACCATGTCATCCCACCAGTCCTCCAGCTCGGGCTGGATGGTGATCAGTTCGCTGATGTAGCTGTCCCTGATTTCTTCTATGCCGCGCATCGCTCGTCACCCAATTGCCACGGGCATGTCGTCGATAAAGTTCTTGGCATATTTCGCGGCCGGAGAGCCTTGCGATGTCGAGCATCGGCCACAATGGGGTTTGACCGATTGCGGCGTCGAAAAATGAGCCAAAAATGCGTCGGGCGATGTCTGCATGTTACATCCGCCCATCTCCCACGCGACACAGAGCGGCGGTTGATGATCATGGACCATCTCCTGCTTCATCTCGTCCTTGGGCGGCGTTGGAACCAGCTTTGAGTATTGACCTCGTCTGGTCTTTTTGCATTGCCAACAGGCCTTGCCGTTCACCTTGGCTGCTTGGTCATCATTGCGTGCTGGGCGGTGTCCGACCCGGTCATATTTGACCGCGCACTTCGTCGTCTTCTGATCCGTGGTCAACGTCGCCAGAAATTTGTTGAACGCGGCCGGGTTGACGCAATTTGGCGGCGGGTCGCTGGCGGTGTTCTGGTCCATCGTGTCGCCATGACGGTCGACGCCCTTGCCTTCCGCCTTTACCGTGAACGACCATAGCTTGAAGACGCCCTTGCCCTTGATCTTATGGGTTATGACGCCCGCGCCGAGGCCTTGCGTTGCCGGCTCGTTGCCGGTGCTGGTCGAGATTTCCGATGCATTCTCGATGGCTGTCGGCTCGCCGTCGATCTTGACGCTCTTGGTGCCCTTGGTCAGGTCGGATGACGACAGCATATTGACATAGGGTACCGGAACCGGACCCGCGGGCGGGGATGGCGGCGACAGGCAGACGTCGCCGGGCGCAATGCCCTGGCCGTTGCTGCCCTTGTGAAAAAAGCCCATCTTCTCGGCATAGACGCTGAGACCCATGGTCAGGACTCCTGTGGCACGGCACGCGCCGCGCGCATTGCCGGCAAGGCGTTGTCGGCGAGGTCATGAATGTCGGCGAAGGCGAGTTCGCGCACCTCCCAGTCATCCGTCCAGAAGACGATGCGCTTCATTGCGGAGAACTGCATTGGCGGTTCCAGCACCCGCAGCTGCGCCGCGATATACTGCTGGTCCCAATATTCGTTCACAGTCAATTTGGCGATTTTCGCCATGCCCTCGAACCAGGGATCCGTTGCCTCGGGCATTGCCCCAATGCTCACAACGGCAAACGGATAGCGGCGGCCGACTCGGTCCTGGCTCATCCGCCAGGCACCGGCGCAGGGCTGTTCGCCAAAAATCGCGCCCTGGATGACGAAGCGCCAGACGCGGTCATCGAGGTCCTCGTGCTCATCGGGCCGCGCCCGCAATTCCATCGACATCCAGCGGTCCCAGCGGTCGGTGAACGTCCGCGGCAGGTTCGCGGCGACGAAATCCCCCGTCGCCGGAATCTTGCCGAAAAAGCCGGTGCTCATATCTGCGGCGGACATGTGAACTTCTTGAACATCTCGAGATTGTAGGGGTTTTCGACGCTGGCGGCCTTGAGCTCGAAATCGGCCCACATGCCCTTGGTCCCGAGCCGCAAACTGTAAACGTCGGACAGCGAGGTGCTGCTGAAGTGGCCGGCGCGCAGCATCCTGAGCCAGGCCCAGCTACCGGTTTCGTTGAGCATGATTTCGGGCGAACCGTCGATCGGCTGGAAGGCCAGCGAGATGAAGCCGGTACCGTCCTTGCCGGGCCATGTCATCGGCTGAGGCCGCGTCGCGTTGTTGTAATAGACGAGGTTCTGGCCATCGAGATTGAGCGTCACACGGGTGACGTTGGGCGACAGGTCCTTCGGTTCCAGCGTGAAGCTCATCACCGGTCCGGTGCCGCCCGGGAACAGGTCGTCGCGGATATGCCTGGCCTGTTCGAACGCCGCCAGCGCCGAAGGGTCGAGGCCGAAATCGGCACGCCATTTCCAGGGCTGGCCGGTGGTGTCGACATAGCTGATCAAATGGTCGTTGATGAAACCGTCGATCAGTCCGGCCGGGCCGAACAGGCGGGCGAAGTCGCGTACATTGACGTCCACCGCACTGTTGGCGCTGAACGGATAGCGATCGTTGAGCGCTGCCTGGCAGAACGGCAGGATGTCGGCCCGCCAGATGGCATTGAGCTCTGATGTGACCGCTTTCTGCGTCAGGTTGCTGGTGTCGCCGGCGATGCCGCCAAGCCAGGCGTTGATCGGGTCGGGCAGGATCTGCGCCTGCCTGGCGACCGCGCCGGTCAATTCGGCGAGGCCGCCCTGCTTCTTGATGGCGTCCTGCGGATTGGGGTTGGCGGTGACCGTCTGGAGTACGTTCGAAAGCGCCGTCAGCGCCACCACGGCAGCGTCAAGCGCCGGTGGCTGGCCGTCGACCTCGGCGATGGTGCTCTTCAGCGGTTTGAAGTGCACGGCCACCAGATTGCCGGTGAGGTCCACCTCGCTGGCGGAACCGGCGCGAGGCAAAAGCTTGGCACCTGAAGTCGCCAGCTTGCCGAGCTTGCCAAGCTTGCCGAGCAGTTTCGACGCGCCCTTGGCGGCCGCCTTGTCGTCGACCGGCGCTTCATCCGAGCGTGTCAGCTCGGTCTCCTGAACGACCGCCGTCAGAAGCCGCTTCAGCGCGGAATCCGCGCTCGACAGGTCTTTCAGGTTTTCGCTGGCAACATTGAGATCGGTCAGCGGCGCCAGCCGCATGTCGCGCAGGAAACTGTCCCATTGCGCGATGTAATCGTCGTAATAGAGCTTCAGGATATCCTCGGACAGCGCCGAAACAGAGGTCTCGGAGTTTTCCGAACAGCCACCGGCAAACACGGCACGGTCGAGCGCTGCCTGGCCGGCGACGTCATCGAGCCGGTCGAGGATGGCGTCGTGAAAGCCGGTATAGGTGAAGGCGCCGGAAATTCCGACGCGAAGCGTCTTGTCGGAACGGCGGGCAAAAACCTTGGCGCCGTTCGGGCCGGCGAAGTTCGCCGGGATCCATTCCTTGAGCGCGGTGACCGCCGGGTCGGCCAGCAATTGCTTGTAGGCGCGCGCCGGCAGCGAAATCGTGCATACCGTCTTAAGCGCTTCGGCAACCAGCGCCTGGTCGGGCGCGACGTAGCTCTCGTCGACGGCCATGCGGCGGATGGCGGCCAGCTGATGCTCTTCCGCATCGGCGGTTGGGAACGGGGCGGCGGCGGCGAATTCAGGCAGACTGTTCACCCACCAGTTCTGCGCGAAATCGGGATCCATCTGCGACAGGCCCGTCATCATGCGGTAGGTCTTCAAAGCACCCAGCATGAAATCCGGGTCGCGGATCTGCCGCCACATCGTCGCCTCGAGCAAGGCGACCATTCGTGGCTCGAGTACATTGCGCAAGGCATGGTCGTATGTGTCGGTCTGCGCCCGCACAAGCTCCGCCGAGGCCGATGGCCCAAGCAGATCCTGGGCGCCGCTCGGCGGCGTGGTGCGGGCTCCGACAACCTCGGCCATCGCGTTGAGCGCGCCATCGATCTCTGGCTGCTCGACCGAGGCCGGAATCGCGGCCGCCGAGGTCAGCGGCGCCTGTAGCGCCTCGAACTGGCTCGCCTGCGCGGTGATCGCGTTGCGGTTGTCGTAGTAAGACCAGGTGAACAGCCCGCCGGCCAGCAGGGCCGCTGCCGTACAGGCCGCCGCCGCACCGCGCCAGATCCAGGTGCGCCGGCGCTGCGCCAGCGGATCGAACGTGCCAAGGCCCGCTTCCTTGAAGATGACCTCGGTCAAAAGGTTCCTGAGGAAGAAACTGCGCTTTTCGACACGCTGCGCCGGCAGTGCACGGCGCGGCGGCAGACCGAAGGACGAAGAAAGAGCCGCGGTCAGCCGGTCGATCGGCGCGCCTTCCTGCGTCGCTGAAGTCAGGTAAAGGCCGCGCAGCCAGGCAGCCTCTTCGTAGCGGCTCTCGCCGAACATCGCCTCGATCAGCACCTGGATCGGTTCGGACAGGCTTGCCAACTGGGCGGGGAACCGGAAGATTTCCGCGCGCGTGGCGAGCTTGTCCTCGTCTTCGAGACGCGGCACCAGCCGCCGTTCGAGTTCGCCCGCCAGGATCGACAGCTCGCGCTCGATGGTCTTGGCATCGACGCGCGCGTCAAGCGCGAAGGTCGTCCCCCAGACCTGCTCGCGCGCCGCCGTCGACAGTCCGCCGAAGAACGCCTCAAAACCCTTGATCAGGTCGGCCTTGGTCAGCATCAGATAGACGGGGAGGCGGATTTGGAGCCGGTCGTTGAGTTCGGCCAGCCGGCGGCGGATCTTGCGGCCATGCGCCTTGATGGCCTCGTCGCCTTCCAGCAGCGCGTCGATCGACAGCGTGACGATAACGCCATTGAGCGCGCGCCGACCACGGTGCTTCTTGAGGAGGTCGAGGAAACCCAGCCATTCCGCCGCATCGACGTCAGGCTGGCTCTCCTGCTGGACATAGCGGCCGGCGGTGTCGATCAGCACCGCGCTTTCTGAAAAGAACCAGTCGCAATTGCGGGTGCCGCCAACCCCTTGCAAGTCGTCGGTGAGATCGATCGGAAAGTTCAGTCCGGACTGCCGCAGGGCGGTGGTCTTGCCGGTCGCCGGCGGTCCGACGATGACATACCAGGGCATTTCGCGCAGGAACTTGCGCCCGCCCAGCTTGCGGCGCTTCAGCTCGGCCATCACCTCGCCGAATTTGGCACCGACCGCGGCGACATTCTCTTCGCCGGGGCTCAGCGGTTTCTCCGCTATGGGGGCGGCGATCTCGGCAACGAACATGCGGTTGGCGAGGATCGCCCGGCGCTGGGCGACGATCAGCCAGATCAGCCAGAAGATCACCAGCAGAGCGATGATGACGATGCGGACGTTTTCCGAAGCGAAGGGATCGTAGGGGCCAACCCTGACAATCGGACCGAACACCCAGATGACCAGCGAAAGCAGCGTCAGGCCGATCAGCGTCCACAGCCAGCGTGACGTCAGAACCGCCCAGAGGAAGCGCAGGATGAACATCACAGCCTCTTTTCGACCAGCACCTCAACGCGGCGGTTCAAGGCCCGTCCCTCGCGTGTGCTGTCGTCTGCGACTGGATCCGTGGCTGCGCGGCCTTCGGAGTGGACACGGTCCTGCGGCACGCCGTTCTGCACCAGCATTTCGGCGATGGTCGCCGCGCGCGCCTCCGACAGCCGCTGATTGGTGGAGAGCGGATTGGTCTTCTGCAAGGGAACACTGTCGGTGTGGCCGACCACGGTGATGTTTCCGATCAACTCCTGATTGGCGAGGATCACCTTGGCGATCGAGCCGATCAGCGGCTCGAACCCCTCCGTCAACTGCGGCCGCGACGACTGAAACAGTTCGGGGTTGGAAGCCTGGATGATCAGCTTGGCCAGCGAAACGCTCTCGGTGCCGCTCAGCGCTTGCTTGAGATCGGTGGGCGCCCCGGCCTGGAATTCCGGCAACAGTGCGAAATCCACCTTTTCGGGGGGCGGCGGCGGGACATCGCTTTTCGGCTTGGCGCGGGTGACATCGGTGCGGTTGGGCGGCGGCAGCGCGCGCACCAGCGCCGACAGCTCGACCGCCTGGCTGCTCAGTCCCATCGACAGGCCGATATGAATCGCGGTTGCGACCACCGCCGCGGCCAGCACCATCACCCAGATCGGCACGATGAAGCGCTGCGGCGCGTCGGAGGCGATCACGCCTTTCCAGTTTGGCGACAGCGGTGCGCCTTCCGCGTCGGCATCGCGCAGGAAGCGCGCCGCCGCCACGCGCACGGCATTGAGCGAGCGGTCGCCAGAGCGGCCGGGGACGCGATATTTGCCGCGGAAGCCGAGCGCCAGGCAACTGTATTGCAGCTCCAGCAATTCGCGATCCCGGTTCGGATGACGCTCCAGCTCGTCAAGGCGCGTGAAGAACTGCGTGCCGGCATCGACATCGCCGCGCAGCATGACAACGAGCGGCTGGCGCGGCCAGGCACTGGCGCCGCCCCATGGCGTGTTCAAGGCGAGATCGTCGAGCAATGCGCCCACCACCCACGCCGCCTGATCGGCTCTCTCCATCGAGGAGCCAGCCGACATTGCCGTATCGCGGGCCCGCACCAGTTCATCGAGCAGCCGCGTGCGCAGCACTTCCGGATTTTCCGGCGGCAGCGCGCTCTCGAGCTCTGGCGCGAATTCCAGCAGGGGCGCGAAGGCATTGACCAGCGCGTTCGGATGCGCCCGCGTACGCTTCACCGGGGCACCCGTCGCCAACGGCGTCATCGGGCGCGGCTGCGCGCCGGTCAGCCGTATGCGGGTGCGTTCGCGATCCTCCGACAGTCCGAAAGGATCATCCCGGCTCATGATCTCACCTGTTCACCGAATAGCAGTCCACTTGCGGCTCGCTCGGCAACACGCCGGACACGCCGATGACGAAGCCGGGAGCGTCGAGCAGCGAGGCCCAGTGCTCGCTTTTCTGATCGAGTTCGAGACACAGCCGATCGCCGTCATAGGGAATCTCGCGCGGCTGCGAATGCAGCGGCTTTAGCGGAATGCCGGGCAGGCGGGATTTCCACAGGCCTTCGAATTGATCGGCCGAGCCAACGGTCGCCTGGTTGACGAAGATCTTGCGCAGCGCGTCTTCCGACAGCTCGGAGCCGACGCGGATGACGATGCGGCTGGCCACCAGCAGCTTCGGGTTGTCGATGCGGATTTTCCAGACATTGGTCGAATGCCGCATGACAGGAAGCGCGCGCGACTTCGGCTCGATGTAGCGCAGGCTGAGGATCAGCGAGCGCAAGGCATCCGCCAGCGCGATATAGGCGGGACCGGGCGCCATGTGATCATAGGCCGGCAACTCGCCCAGCCGCCGCGCGCTCGAACCATAGGTCGCCATCGAGCCGGCGAGCCCAGCAAGTTCAAGATAGAGTTCAGCCGGATGGAAAACGTCCTGCGCCAGCATGTGGGCAAGCCGTGGGCGCGCCGCGTTGGCGAGGTTGAGCATCAGCAGGTCTTCGACGCTGCGGCCCGGCCCTCCCATCACCATCTTGCCATGCGCTTCGGCGATCTGGTCGAGGCCAGTGATGACCTCCTGGAGCAATTGGCGATACCAGGCGACCACACCTGTCACCAGTCCGGGCGGCAGGAACGTCTCGTCCAGGGAAACGCCTCCATCGGCGCGAATTCCCTTGATATCGGCTATCGGCAGTGCGGTGTAGCCGCCGACCGACTTGCCCGGAGCAAGCAGCAACGCTTGCGGGCGAGCGATCTCGATCTCTTCCGCGTCCGAGCCGCCCTGCACGGCGTCGCGGATCGTAACGATCCTGCCGTGATAGCGCGCGCCGGTCGAGCCCGCATGGGCGGGGTCGAAGCCGACGCCGCCGGGAGGTTCGAGCGGCAGTGCGATCAGCACCGCGCCCGCGCCCATGTCCGGTGTGATCGACAACGGCCTTGGCGCATCCATCATCTCTGGAATGGCAAAGGGCGTCCCGTCAGGAAATATGCCGCGTGCCGAGAGGATGGAAATTTGACCGGCCTCGAGCTGCGACTGGTCCAACGTCAGCTGTTGAAAGCCGAACGTATGGAGTTGCCCGGCCTGCAACACGCCGCGCACCGTCGCTTCGAAAAAGCGATCCTGCTGCTGGAAATGCTGGGTCCGCAGGAACAGTCCTTCGGACCACAGCACCCTGTTTGCATCGCTCATGCCATCACTCTCTGCATCAGGCGCTCCTTGGCTTGGCGGCTAGGCGGAAATACCGCCGCTGCCAAGCGTGACATTGACCGTGAAACTCGACCCCGGCGAAACCGACTTCGTTGTCCGCCAGTTTCGTCCGCCAGGCTCGCGGATCAGCGCCACGAAGCCCAGCGCGGTCGCATCCGGCTCGACTGTGATGGTCTTGGATCCGGTCTTTCCAGGCCCGACGGCGATCTGGTCGGAGCCGATCAGGTCACCTGCCAGCGCGGTGCCAGCGTCTCCTTGCAGCGCGAAATAGTCGGCCGAATTGAATTTGCCGGTGCTGCGCAACCGCATGACCAGGACCGTCACCGGCCTGTCACCGCCGCCAGGACCCGGGTTCATGCCGGCCCCGCCGGATACTTTGACCGTGATGACCGACGGTTTTGGCGGGCCGCTCTGGCAAGCTGTCAGCAATCCCGTTGCACCCAGGGCAATGATGAATTCGCGTCTATGGATCATGTCTCACTCCTCCTCATATGCGTCCCTAAAATCGGCGCCGATTTCGCCAAGGAAGGTTGTTTCCGCGCTCCTGGCGATGTCGCGGTGGCGTTTCTGGTAAAGCTCCCACAGCTTGGCGCCACGCCCGCCCGAAAGCAGCGTGCCAATCGCGGAACCTGATTTCAGCTCTTTCTCGAGCGCGACCGGGTCAAAACGATCGATCATCCGCCGCAATGCGCTCTGCACACCGCGCCAGGCGCGGACGTGATGCTGCGCGAGATCGCGCACGGCATCCTTGATCGCCGGCTCGCCCGCCAGGAAGCCGGGGCTGCGCTCGGCGATGATGGTCACCAGCACGTCGTCGACGGTCGGCAGGAATTTGAGTGGATTGACTTCCGAGGCACCGACCATGGTCTGGGCGACGCGGGCGTTTCCCTTTTCCTCGGCTCGCTTGCGCAGAAGCTGCATCAGGCCGTCCATCATCAGGCGATATTCGCGGCCGAATTTCTCCATTTCCGCGACCGTGTCGCGCCCGGGGAAATCGGCTTCCTCGATGCCCATTCCGCGCAGGAACGCGCTGCGCAGCGCCATTTCGGTGGGCGGCGCTGCTGCCGGGCTCCGTGCCGGCCTCGCTGCAATGCTCTGCCGAAGCGGGGCAGGTGCTTCGGGGACAGGCAAATCCCAGGGATTGGCGGTTTGCGGCTTCTCGGCGGCGCGCTCTCGCGGGCTGGGAGCGGCGTCTTTGACAGATGCCGGCGTTGGGGCAGGTCCGAAGCCGAAGCCGTCATCGAATTCGGATGGCCTGTCCGACTTCGCGCTGCCATTCAGAGGGGATGGCGCCGGCTCGAGGCCGAACGGGTCGCTGGCCAGAGGCGCATCGCGCTGTTCGGCGGCGGAGGCGGTTTCGGAAACCGGGTCGAGGCTGAACGGATCGTCGAAAGCCGGCGAACTGCGCTCGCTCGAGCGCACGCGCTCGAAGGCGCCGGGCGCCGGCTGCTCGAAAGGGTTTGGCAGGTCGGCTGGACGCGGCCGCCTCGGTTCTTCTTCCGTCTTGGCCGAAAAGAAATCGTCGCGGCCAATGCTCACCGGCGCGCGTGACGCAAGCGTCGAGCGTGC
>JBDSLV010000611.1:0-3002 GCA_039916205.1 Mesorhizobium sp.
GCTTCCGGGCCGGCAGTGGTGGAGAGGGTTGGATTTGAACCAACGTAGGCATAGCCAACGGATTTACAGTCCGTCCCCTTTAACCACTCGGGCACCTCTCCAGTCTGCCGCCGGAGCCATGCAACGAAGCATCGTCGCGTCACGACCGCCTCAGCAGCCTTCCGCGAAGCGCCTTATGGCGGCACCGCCCAAAACTGTCAACCGCAAGAATCCGGCAAAACACGTTGAATTTCATCCACTGTCCGTCAAGCCGCCCAACCCGGCAGTATCCATTGCCGTGTGACATGGTTATAGAAGCCAGCCATGAGCAACGACAGCAAATCCAACACCCCAAAAGATACCCATTACGCCAAGCTGCGCCGCGCCTACCGCGATGAGAAGAGCGGTGGTGCACCGGCGTTCAAGCCGCGCCAGCCGGTGGCAGCAGGCGAGAACGCGGCGGATGGTCTGGTGCGGCTCTATGGGCTGCATACGGTGCGGGCAGCACTCGACAATCCGCGCCGCAAGATCAAGAAGATGCTGGTGACGCGCAATGCCCTGGAGCGCCTGGCCATCGCCGATATCGCCGCCCTGCCGTTCAAGGTCGAGCTGGTCGAGCCCAGGGATATCGACCGGATCACCGGTTCGGATGCGGTGCATCAGGGCGTGCTGATCGAGGCCGAGCCTCTGAAGCCCAAGCGACTCGACGCGCTCGGTGATACGAAACTGGTGCTGGTGCTCGACCAGGTCACGGACCCGCACAATGTTGGCGCCATCCTGCGTTCGGCGGTCGCCTTTGGCGCCGGCGCGCTGATCACCACGGCGCGCCACAGCCCCCAAGAATCCGGCGTTCTGGCGAAATCAGCTTCCGGCGCGCTGGAACATATCGACCAGATCGAGGTGAAGAACCTCGCCGATGCGATTGGGCAATTGCACGAGGCAGGCTTCCAGACGATCGGGCTTGATTCGGACGGACCGGCGGAACTTGAAGCAAGTTTTGGCGGCGACAAGATCGCGCTCGTGCTGGGCGCCGAGGGCAAGGGTCTGCGCCAGAAGACCCAGGAAACGGTGACGACACTGGCGCGCCTCGATATGCCAGGCGCCATTCGCTCGCTCAACGTGTCGAATGCCGCCGCGATCAGTCTTTACGTAGCGTGGGCATTCCTGAAGCAGCGCGGCTAGAGCTTTTGTTTCACGCAATTCCCAAGGGAAAGCGCTATGCGCTTTTCCCGGGAAAAGCGTTTTTCGCTTTTCCTGGAATAGCTCTAGGCCGGGAGTATCTGGCCCGCTACCGGCAGCATGACTGAACGAGAAACGGGTTCCCACGTTTGAACGCAGGAACCCGCTCTTCGACAGGAAAAGTTGACGACGTGGGAACGTTGCGCCGCCTTGTCCTGGCCTATGCCGCCTTGCCCTTGATATCAGTGGCTTCACCGCCAACTTCGAAATTGGCCATCCGCTCCAGCGCCC
Source organism: Mesorhizobium sp. (assembly GCA_039916205.1). GTDB lineage: Bacteria > Pseudomonadota > Alphaproteobacteria > Rhizobiales > Rhizobiaceae > Mesorhizobium. The sequence continues at coordinate 1,450 of JBDSLV010000611.1, forward strand.
TCACAAGCGCCGAGTGATCCTCCTTCGCGCCGCCATTGGCCGCGCAGGAGTTGAACAGTTGCTGCGTGGTCGAGGTGTTGGGCAGCGACACGCCGAGCGCCTTCGCCCCTTCCAGCGCGAGATTGAGATCCTTCTGGTGCAGCTCGATGCGGAAGCCCGGCGCGAAGGTGCGCTTGACCATGCGCTCGCCATGCACTTCGAGGATGCGTGATGCCGCCAGCCCGCCCATCAGCGCCTGCCGTACCTTGGCCGGATCAGCACCGGCTTTCGATGCGAAAACAAGCGCTTCGGCGACGGCTTCAATGGTCAGCGCGACGACGATCTGGTTGGCGACCTTGGTGGTCTGGCCAACGCCGTTCGGGCCGACCAGCGTGATGTTCTTGCCCATCTTCTCGAAGACCGGTTTTGCCCGTTCAAAGGCTTTCTCCTCACCGCCGACCATGATGGTCAGCGACGCTGCCTTGGCACCAACTTCGCCGCCGGACACCGGCGCATCGAGATAATCGCAGCCAAGCGCGTTGACCTTGCCGGCAAAGACCTTGGTCTCGATTGGTGAGATCGAGCTCATGTCGATGACCAGCTTGCCCTTCGACAAGCCGTGGGCGACGCCGTTATCGCCAAACAGCACGTCGGCGACCTGCGGTGTGTCAGGCACCATGATGATGATGATGTCGGCGGCTTTCGCCACCGCGGCATGGCCGGTGACTGTCTTCAGCCCTTTGGCGACAAGATCAGCGGACGGTTTCGAGCGGTGATCGCTTGTCGTTACCGTGTAGCCGGCGTCCAGCAGGTGCCCCGCCATCGGCGCGCCCATGATGCCAAGGCCGATGAAGCCGATGGTTTCCATGTTTCTTCTCCGTATTTCTATCGGCAAAATTCCGCGGCTATGCCGCCGCACTTCCCTGGCCGGTCAATGCCTTGAACCAACCCAACCCCTGCTCCGTCCCGGCCTTCGGCTTGTACTCAGCCCCAACCCAGCCGGAATAACCAATCCGGTCGATATGATCGTAGAGGAAAGGGTAATTGATCTCGCCCGTCCCCGGTTCGTGACGACCGGGATTGTCCGCCAGCTGGATATGCGCGATGCGGCCGAGGTTTGCCTCGATGGTACGGGCGAGATCCCCCTCCATGATCTGCATGTGGTAGATGTCGTATTGCAGGAACAGGTTTTTCGAGCCGACGCGATCGATGAGCGACAGCGCCTGGTCTGACGTGTTGAGGAAGAAGCCGGGGATGTCGCGCGTGTTGATCGGTTCGATCAGCAACCTGATGCCGGCCTGCCCCAGCTTTTCCGCCGCGAAAGCGAGGTTCTCCGCGAAGACGTTTTCCAACACGTCGCGCGCAACGCCTTGCGGCGCGATGCCGGCAAGGCAGTTCACCTGCTCACAGCCCAGCGCGTGCGCATAGGTGATGGCCTTGGCGACACCTTGCCGGAATTCGTGAATGCGATCCGGCAACACGGCTATGCCGCGTTCGCCCCTGGCCCAGTCGCCGGGTGGCAGATTGAACAGAACCTGCGATAGCCCGTTCTTCTTCAGCCGGGCCGCGACGAC
>JBDSLV010000612.1:0-8380 GCA_039916205.1 Mesorhizobium sp.
AAGCGCGGTCGCGGCAAGCGCGAACATGAGTGATTTTTTCATATGATGGCTCCCATTAGCATTGTGGGCGTTGATTGATGCTTCGATGCGATGCCCACCTTTGACGCACAAAGCTGTCCGATTGAGATCAGCACCGCCGCTGTTCCATATTCGGCGGCGCCACGGCTCTCCAGGTCGTTCAAGACATGAGTTCCACGGCGATCGCGGTTGCCTCGCCGCCCCCGATGCAGACCGACGCGATCCCGCGCTTCAGACCGTATTTCCGGAGCGCGGAGACCAGCGTGACGATGATGCGCGCGCCCGACGCGCCGATCGGATGGCCGAGCGCGCAGGCGCCGCCATGCACATTCACTTTTTCTTCCGGCAGGCCGAGGTCGCGCATGGCGGCCATCGGCACCACGGCGAAAGCCTCATTAATCTCGAAGATATCCACATCTCCCAGATCCCATCCAGTGCGCTCGCGGAGCTTGCGAATGGCGCCGATCGGCGCGGTCGTGAAAAGCTTGGGCGCCTGGGCGTGCGTGACATGGCCACGGATTGCAGCAAGCGGAGCAACGCCCCTTCTGTCCGCTTCAGAACGGCGCATAAGGACCAGTGCCGCCGCGCCGTCCGAGATCGACGATGAATTCGCCGCCGTGACGGTTCCACCTTCTCGGAAGGCCGGCTTGAGCCCTGGGATCTTTTCTATCCTCGCCTTTGCAGGCTGTTCGTCCTCCCCGACGATGCGCTCGGCCTTGCCCGTCGCCACCGCTACGGGAACGATCTCTTCGAGGAAGCTGCCGTCGGCAATGGCCTTCTGTGCCTTCTCCAGGGAGGCAACCGCGAATGCGTCCTGGGCGCCACGGCTGAATTGGTAGGCTTCCGCGCAATCTTCGGCGAAGGTCCCCATGAGCCGCCCTTTGTCGTAGGCGTCTTCCAGGCCGTCGAGGAACATATGATCGACGAGCTTATCGTGGCCGAGGCGATAGCCGGAGCGCGCACGGTCGAGTAGATACGGAGCGTTGGTCATGCTCTCCATGCCGCCCGCCACGACGATTGCCGCCGAACCCGCAACGATCAGGTCGTGCGCCAGCATGGCCGACATCATGCCGGACCCGCACATCTTGTTCACGGTCGTGGCACCAACGCCGAGCGGCAAGCCCGCGCCAAGAGCTGCCTGACGCGCGGGCGCCTGGCCCTGGCCGGCGGTCAAGACGCAGCCGAGCAGAACCTCATCAACGAGGTTCATTTCAAGCCCGGACCGCTCCAGCGCGCCGCGCACAGCGGCTGCGCCGAGTTTAGCGGCGGAGACGTCCTTGAGGTCGCCCTGAAATCCTCCCAGGGGTGTCCTGGCGGCCGCAACGATGACCACGGGATCAGGTGTGCTCATTCCGTAAGCCCTCCTGCCCGCGCACTCATCGCGGCGCCATGCGAAGGGCGCCGTCGAGACGGATAACCTCGCCGTTCAGCATCGTGTTTTCGCAGATGTGCTTCACCAGGGCGGCATACTCGTCCGGACGCCCCAGGCGCGGCGGAAACGGCACGCTGGCGCCGAGCGCATCCCGGACGTCCTGCGGCATGGCCGCCATCATCGGTGTTTCAAAGATGCCCGGAGCGATGGTGGCAACGCGCACGCCATGGCGCGCCAATTCCCTGGCGACAGGCAATGTCAGCGCGGCGACGCCACCCTTTGATGCCGCATAGGCCGCCTGGCCGATCTGGCCGTCGAAGGCCGCGATCGAGGCTGTGTTGACGATCACGCCACGCTCGCCATCGGCGTCGGGTTCGCCTTTCACCATGATGCCGGCGGCAAGCCGCACCATGTTGAAGGTGCCGACAAGGTTGATGGCGATCGTCCGTGCAAAGCTTTCCAGGCCATGGGGCTTGTCTCGCCCCAGGACTTTTTCGCCCGGCGCCACGCCGGCGCAATTCACCAGCCCATGGATGTGGCCAAAGGCGTTTTGGGCGCGATCCACCGCAGCCAGTCCATCGGCTTCGCTGGTCACGTCGGCACGCTGAAAACGCACCGTGCCGCCCAGTTCCGCTGCGACTTTTTCGCCGGCGGCGGCGTTTACATCGATGGCCAGGACGTTCGCGCCCTCGGCCGCAAACATGCGTGTGACCGCTGCTCCCAACCCGGAGCCGGCACCGGTGACCAAGAAGATCTTGTCTTTAATTCGCATTTTTCATGCCCGCGCGAGAACGCCTCGCCCAAGCATGTTGCAATGAACCAAAGTGGCATACGATGACCGAAGCGCTCAGATTTGGTGATCGATTTTGCAATGTTTGCCGCTCGGCGGGCTGAGCGCGCGAGGACTCGCCGAAGCCATGGGGGAGTTGTCCTGCGCATTGAGCCTCGGGCCAGCTTCGCGCCGAAACGAAGCAGGACTTTTGCCGGTCCATTTGTGAAAGGCGCGATGAAAGGCGCTTGGCTCGGAAAAGCCGATATCGGCCGACAGGTCGGCTACGCTGCGGCTGCCGCCGAGCAGCGCTTCCATGGCCAAGGCCCTTCGCATTTCATCCTTGATGGAGCGATAGGTCTGCCCTTCCGATTGCAGCCGGCGGCGCAAGGTCGGCGCCTGAATGTGCATTCCCGCCGCGAGTGTTTCGAAGCTTGGCCACGCGGACGGAACGGTCGTGTGCAGGCGTCCGCGAATGGCGGCGGAAAGCCCTTCGTCGTGGCGATAGCGCACCAGGATGTTGCCTGGCGCCTGGCGCAGGAATTCCCGCAAGGCGCTGTTGTCGCGGATAACAGGCAGCGTCAGGAATTCGGCATCGAAGACAAGCCGGCTCTGCGGCTGATCGAACCGCACAGGGGCGCCAAAAAACAGACGGTAGTCGGTTCCAGCAGGCGGTGCGCTGCATTTGAAATCGACCCAGCGGATCGGCAGGCGCCGGCCCACCAACCAACAGTTCACGCCATGGATGATGATCCAGAAGGTGCGGTAGGCAAAGGCCGATCGCAGACTGGCATCCTTCAAGGTGACTTCGGCAAGCCCGTTCCTGACGATCAGTTCGCCGTGAGGATCGTCAAGAACCACGCGCAGGAAGCGCAGGCCCCTGCGCAGCGCATGTTCCAGCGTCCTGGTTGACAGCAGTGCCTGGCAGAGCAGCGCGAAGCTGCCGGCCCGCATCGGCCGCGCCCCTTCGCCAAAGAACTCGTCATCCATGGTCTCGGCGACGGCATGCCACAGCGCACCATACTGTTGCGCGGAGATCGGCTCGGTGATGACCGGCGGCAGCCCGACCCGAGCCAGCAGGGGTTCGATCCGCACGTTATGGCGGCGAAGGCATTCGAGCGTATCGTCCATGAAACAGGGGGCGATCATTCGACGTTCCACCGCTTATGGCTCCATCGCTCTAACGCTGTCCGCGATCGAATGTGGCGTCGCTCACACCGCGTTGCCGCAAGGCGTTCCTGGCGACTTTTTCTGTCGGCGTTCGCGGCAGCGGGGTGTCGATAATCTCGATGTAGCGCGGGACCATGTGGCGCGGCGCGAGTTCCCGGAAGTGATCTAGCAGACCGGCTGGTTCAAGCGTGGATCCCGGTCTGCGCTGCGCCACAACCATGATGTCTTCCTCGGTGAACTCCGAGGGAATCCCGAAAGCCGCGCTTTCAACGATATCAGGATGTTTCTCGGCGACGGTCTCCACCTCATAGGCGGAAATGTTCTCGCCCCGGCGGCGGATCGCCTCGTTGAGGCGATGCTTGAAATAGAGCCAGCCGTCATCATCCATGAAGCCGGCATCGCCGGAGTGATACCAGAGGTTCCTGAGAGTATGAACGGTCTTGGCGTCAGCGCGGTAGTAGCCGGAAAACATGCTCCAGCTCTTGTTCGGGCGTGAAACGATTTCGCCGATGGTGCCGGGCGGCAGAGGCCTGTCGGCTTCGTCGACAATCGCCACCTGCCAATCCGGATGCGGCCGGCCGCAGGAGCCTAGTCGTGTTTCGTCGGCCGTGTCCAACGTCACAAAACTGGTTTCCGTCTGTCCGTAGCCGGTGACCAGTCTCATGCCGAAACGGCGCTCGAACGCTTCCTTGTCTGGAACCATGGGAATGCACTGGCATATCCTGACGGGATTGCCGTCGTCATTCTCTGATTGCGGCGCGCGCATGAGGATGACGGCCATGGCGCCGAGCAGATTTGTCGCCGTGGCGCCGCTGGCGCGGACCTGGTCCCAGAACCTTGACGCGCTGAAGCCATCAACCAGGGTCGATTGCGTTCCGTAGATCAAGGGCAGGAACACGCCGAACATCTGGGCGTCGGTGTGGAACAGCGGCAAGGCCGAGAAATAGTTGTCGCTGGCCGTATAGCCCAGATTCACCGCCATTGCCGCCGCCCATGAATAGCAATGATGGTGCGACATCAACGCCCCCTTGGCGGGGCCAGTGGTGCCGGATGTGTAGAGGATAGCCATCGGATCGGAGTAGTGGACGCCGGCCAGATCAAAATCCGGCAGCAAGGCCAGGCACTCTTCAAAGCCGACAATCCGATCGATCCTGATGCCCGCCGCACGCGCCTCGCCCGGATCGACCCCGACGAGGACGAGCGTGCGCAGATTGGGCAGGCTGTCTTGAACCTTTGCGAGTTCCGCCAGCGCACCTGCGTCGGCAACGAGCACCTCCGCGCCGCAATTGTTCAGGTTGTGGCAGAGGAGGTCCCCCTTCAGGCCCGGATTGTTCGGCACCTCGATCGCGCCCAGGCTTGACGCCGCGAACCATGTCGCGACCAGTTCAAGGCAATTGGGCAACAGTATCGCCACGCGGTCCGATCGGCCCACGCCCAGTTTGCGCAAGCCGCACGCCAGCCGGCTCGACATGACCAGCATGTCCTCGAAACTTGCAGAACGCCCGCAGACTTCGAGGAACTTCCTGGTTCCAAGCCGTTCGGCCTGCTTCAACAATATCCTGGGCAGGACCCGGCCTTCGAGGTCGTCCTCGTGCTGGCCCGGGATGTAGATAGGTGATGAGACGTCGTGAATGGTCATGGCCGCGGTCAAAACTCTTTTGCTCGCGCCTGGGCCTCTGGAGACAGGAAGCCACTGACCGTGGCTTTGGTCTCAAGCGCCATTGCGTCCGCCAGGGACGAGTGAAAGCCCTCGTTGATGGCATGCTTGATGTCGGAGACCGCGCTTGCCGGACGCTCCGCGATCGTGAGGGCCAGTTTTCTTGCCTCGTTAAACAGCTCAGCTTCAGCGACGAGTTTCCACGCGATCCCCACCTCGAGAGCCTTTTTGGCATCATGCCGCTCGCCGAGGATCATCAGTTCCTTGGCGACTTGCGGCCCGGCCTGCTTGGTCAGCAGCGCGGTTACGCCTCCGGTCACGAACAGCCCGTAGGTCACCTCCGGAAAGAACCAGCGGGTGTTGTCGGCGAACAGCCGGAAATCGCAGTTGATAGCCCATTCGAGCGCACCGCCCACGCACCAGCCATGCACCGCGGCAATGACGATTTTCCTGGATTGCATGATCTGCAGGGTGACGTTCTGGATCGCCTCGACCCAGGCCTGGGTCGCCGCCTCGGACACGGTCTGCGCATCGAGATCCTTCAGATCGTCGCCTGAACAGAAGGCGCGCCCTTCGCCATGGAGAATGATGACACGGGTTTCCGCTTGCGCCTCGACCGTGGCAAGCGCCTCGGAGAGTTCATCGACGAGTTGCCTGTTCATGGCGTTGAGCCGTTCCGGCCGGTTCAACTTGATCCAGGCGACTGGCCCTTCGTTCCTGGAAATGACTGCTTGCGTCATGGTGCCCTCCTCAAACGATCATCGGTTCAGCGTAAGAGCCCCAGACATCCCGCAGCGCGCCGCAGATCTCGCCAAGCGTCGCTCTCGCCTTCACGAGTTCGATCGTCTTGGGCAGCAGGTTGATGTCGTCGGATCCGGCTTGCTGGGCGAGCTCTTGCAGGAGATGCCGCACGCGCTCGCTGTCACGGTTCGCACGCACCGCGTTCAGGCGGTCGATCTGCAACTGGGTGCATTGGTCGTCGTAGGGGTGGATGTGAACTTCCGCCGAGCTGCTCGTCTCATCAACATACTTGTTGACGCCGACCGCGATTTTTTCACCGGTATCGATCTTCTTGAAGGTCGCGTAGGCGGAGTCGGCCAGCTTCTGCTGGAACCACCCCTCCTCGACCAGCTTGATGGCACCGCCGCGCTCGGTCACCTCGTCCAGCACCTTCCAGATTTCGGTCTCCATGTCGTGCGTCAGGCGCTCGACAAAATACGAGCCGCCAAGCGGGTCGATCACCGAGGTGACATTGATTTCCTCGCGGATGATCTGCTGGGTCCGGATGGCCAGTTTCATCGCCTCTTCGGTCGGAATGGCGAAGGCCTCGTCGAGGCCGTTCGTGTGCATGCTCTGGCAACCGCCGAGAACCGCGCCGAGGGCCTGGATGGCGGTCCGCATCAGGTTGTTGTGGTGCTCGACCTTGGTGAGGCTCATGGCCGCCGTCTGCACATGCACCCGCAGCCGCATGGATTCCGGTTTCTTGGCGTTGAAACGCTCGGACATGATCTTGGCATAGACGCGCCGCGCCGCCCTGAACTTGCAAATCTGTTCGAAGAAATCCTGGTGGCTGATGAAGAAGAACGACAGCCTCGGCGCGAAATCGTCGATGTCCATGCCGGCATCGATGACCTCCTCGCAATACGCGATGGTGAAGGCCATGATGAAGGCGATTTCCTGCAGCGCATTTCCACCGACGTCGGACAGATGGTATCCGCTGAGGCTGATCGGATTGAGCTTTGGCGTTGCCTTGGCGCTGTGCATGATCAGGTCGCGCAGCAGCCTGACGGCAGGCCGCACCGGATAGATCCATTCCTTCTGTGCGACATACTCCTTCAGCGGATCGGCCTGCAGCGTTCCGGTCAGCTTGTGAAGGTCGTAGCCTCGCCTTTCCGCGACGGCGACGAACATGGCATAGACCACCCAGGCTGATGGGTTGATGGTCAGCGAGACCGAGATTTTCTCCAGGTCGATGCCGTCAAAAAGGCGGTCGACATCATCAACAGTATCGATCGCGACGCCGACGCGCCCCACTTCGCCGAACGCCATCGGATTGTCCGAATCCAGACCGAGCAAAGTCGGCAGATCGAAGTCGGTCGAGAGCCCGGTCTGCCCCGTCTGGATCATGTATTTGTAGCGCTGGTTCGTGGCTTCGGGATTGCCGAAACCCGCCACCTGCCGGATGGTCCACGGTCGCCCGCGATACATCGTGGGATAGGCGCCGCGCGTGAAGGGATAGGCCCCGGGAAAGCCGAGGTCGCTCGCGGGAATGTCCGCGACATCAGCGGCGGTATAAATCCGCTTCAGCGGAATCCCGCATTCCGTTTCATAGTCAGGCTTTTCTTCGGGCCTGCTTTTCAAGGCCGCCGCGAGTTCGTTTGCTTCCCACTCGGCCTGCTTTTCCCTGACGCTTTCGATCGCCGGTGCTGAGAACAGATTCATGTCGTCCGCGCCTCATTGTTCCAGCCCAGCAAAAGGTGGGCAGCCACGGAGGGATCCATGTCCCGGTTCATCACGGCCTGGATGTGCTTCTCGACCTCGCCAGCCTCATCATTGAATTTCTGCTGGAAAAGGTGCCTGGCGGTGCCGAGTATCCGCGTCTTGCAAATGCCGCGCTGGCGATCCGCCAGTTCGCCGCTTTCCCGAAGATGCAGCCAGTGGCGGCCGATGGCGTCTTTCAGGTCGCTTATCAGCTCGCCCGAAACCGAACTGACCGACAGGACCGGCGTGCTCCAGCCTGTGTCAGCTTTGACCGTTCCCAGCGCCATCATGCCTTTCAGGGCTGAGATGGTGGCCGCCGCCTCCGGCTTGTCGCATTTGCTGACGGCATGGATGTCGGCGATCTCAAGGATGCCTGCCTTGATCGCCTGTATGTCGTCGCCGAGCCCGGGAGCGGACAGAACCACGATGGTGTGAGCCGCCGTCACGACCTCCACCTCATCCTGGCCCACGCCAACCGTTTCGATGATGATTGGCGAGTATCCGGCCGCATCGAGGACATCGACAGCCTGGAGCGTCGAGCGGGCCAGGCCGCCAAGATGACCGCGCGTTGCCATGCTGCGCACGAAGGCCTGGCAGGACTCGGCCGCATCGTTCATCCGCACCCGGTCGCCCAGGATGGCGCCTCCGGAGAACGGGCTGCTCGGGTCGACCGCAACGACCCCGACCTTGGACCCGTCGGAGGCGAAGGCCTTGATGAGGGCTGAGACAAGGGTGGACTTGCCCGCACCGGGCACACCCGTGATCCCGACAATATGAGCCTTGCCAGTGTGCCTGTAGATTTGTGCCAGCGCTTCCGAAGCCTCGGCATATCCGGCTTCGGCGCGCGAGATCATCCGGGCGATGGCCAGGATGCTGCCGGCAAGGACATCGCGCACCAGATCAACCGAGGGGA
>JBDSLV010000613.1:0-4071 GCA_039916205.1 Mesorhizobium sp.
TGAATGAATCCGGCTTTGTCGAAAACACCGTGGCGGCGATCAAGGGCCGCACCATTCATGCCTTCCACACCGAAGGCGCCGGCGGGGGCCATGCGCCCGACATCATCAAGATCTGCGGCCTGCCCAACGTCATCCCGTCCTCGACCAATCCGACCCGACCCTACACCGCCAACACGCTGGCCGAGCATCTCGACATGCTGATGGTCTGCCATCATCTGTCGCCCTCCATCCCGGAAGACATCGCCTTCGCCGAAAGCCGCATCCGCAAGGAAACCATCGCGGCGGAAGACATCCTGCACGACATCGGCGCCTTCTCGATCATCTCGTCGGACAGCCAGGCCATGGGCCGCGTCGGCGAGGTGGCGATCCGCACCTGGCAGACCGCCGACAAGATGAAGCGCCAGCGCGGCTCGCTGCCGCAGGAAACCGGCAACAACGACAATTTTCGCGTCCGCCGCTACATCGCCAAATACACCATCAACCCGGCCATCGCGCACGGCCTGTCCAAGCACATCGGCTCGATCGCCGTCGGCAAACGCGCCGACCTTGTGCTGTGGAACCCGGCCTTCTTCGGCGTCAAACCCGACATGGTGCTGATCGGCGGCATGATCGCCGCCGCGCCGATGGGCGACCCCAATGCCTCGATCCCGACGCCGCAGCCGATGCACTACCGGCCGATGTTCGGCGCCTATGGCAAGGCGAGGACGAATTCGTCCGTGACTTTCGTTTCCAAGGCCGCGCTCGAGTCAGGTCTGCACGGCAGGCTCGGCGTCGAAAAGCAGTTCATCGCCGTCGAGAACACCCGTGGCGGCATCGGCAAGCATTCGATGGTGCTCAACGACGCCACGCCGCATGTCGAGGTCGATCCGGAAACCTACGAGGTGCGCGCCGACGGTGAACTTCTGACCTGCGAGCCGGCAACCGTGCTGCCGATGGCACAGCGGTATTTTCTGTTTTGATGCGGTGACGGCGGCACCCCTGGTCGTGCAAGATCGGTTGCGGCCCCACCGGGACACCGCACTATTCGGCTTGAGAAAACCGCGTGATCCGCTGCGGCTCTTCGACACGATTGTCTGAGCGGCATTGGGCGGATGTTCGCGATCGGCTAGGTTCGTTTTGGAAAAGGCAGGGTCACTACAAATGTACAAGGCCGTCGGATCGCGTGGATCGCGCGTCAGCCGCGTTCTCTGGATGCTTGAGGAACTCGGGCAGCCCTATGAATTCGTCGAGGTGAAGCTGCGCTCGCCTGAGGCTTACGCGCTCAACCCGTCCGGCAAAGTGCCAATCCTCATCGACGGCGATTTGACAGTGACGGATTCGGCGGCGATCTGCGTCTATCTCGGCGACAAACACGCTGAAAAAGGCATGGGCGCCGATCCTGGCGTTGTTGGCCGCGCCGAGATCGATTCCTGGATGCACTTTGCCCAAAGCGAGCTCGAAGCACCGCTGTGGAACAAGCTGCGTCATCGCTTCCTGCTGCCCAGGGAAGTACGGGTCGATGTCGGCCCCGCCGCGGCCTACGACTTCGCCTCGGAACTCGGGGCGCTGGACCGGCGATTGGGCGACCGGCCGTTCGCGCTGGGCGACCGTTTCACCGCTGTCGACGTGCTGCTCGGAGATATCGGCAGCTGGGCGCGCGCCGGCCGGTTCCCTATCGAATCCGAACGGATCAATGCCTATTTCGATCGTATGTTGGCACGGCCAGCCCGCGCCCGCGCCCAGGCCAATGGAGGTTCAGCCCGATGAAGCTCGATATCAAGACCGACTTCACCAGGTTCCCGCGTGCCGTCTCCATGCTTGCGGCAGGCGAGGTTGGAGCAACCAGCCCATTCGGCCGCGCGGTGCTTGCCCATGACGAAAGGCATCTGCGCCGCAGGGCCGTTGAACTGGACCAGGGCGACAAGGGGCTGGTCGATCTGCCGGCACCCGTTGCGCTGAACCATGGCGACCGGCTGGTGCTGGAGGATGGCCGCCATATCGAAATCATTGCCGCCGAGGAGCCGCTCTACGACATCCAGGCCAGAAACCCCGTGCATCTGGCCGAACTTGCCTGGCACATTGGCAACCGGCATCTCGCGGCGGCCATCGAGGCCGGACGCATCCTCATCCTGCGCGATCACGTCATCAAGGCGATGCTGGAAGGGCTGGGCGCCACGGTGGCCGACGTTTCCGAACCGTTCAAGCCGGTGCGCGGCGCCTATTCCGGCGGCCATGACCATGGTCATGCTCATACCGAAGCGCATGCGCACAGCCATGCGGAAGCCCACAGCCACGCCCACAGCGAGGCGCATTCCCATTCGCACAGCCACGCGGGCCATCATCACGACCATGACTGAGCAGCCATCGCATATCGCCCTGCTGCGGTTGATGGCGTGGCTGTCGCCGGCCTTTCCGGTCGGCGGCTTTGCCTACAGCCATGGTCTCGAACGTGCCGTGCAGGACGGCTTGATCACCGACAGCGAAAGCCTCGCCTCCTGGTTGGAAACCCTGGTCGAGATGGGCTCCGGCTGGAACGACGCTGTTCTGTTTGCCGAGAGCTGGCGCCGTGCGCGCGGAAGCTATGATCTCGACGAGGTCGCGGCACTTGCCGAGGCGCTGGCCGGTTCGCGCGAGCGTCACGCCGAGACGATGCTGCAGGGCGCCGCCTTCCTCAAGGCTGCTTCCGCCTGGCCCAATCCGGCGCTCGCCCTCCTGCCGGCCGAATGCGCCTATTGCGTCGCTGTCGGCGCTGTTGCCGGCGGCAATGGCATTGCCTTGCCCGATGCGCTGGCGGCCTTCCTGCAGGCCTTTTTCTCCAATCTTGTCCAGGCCGCGATCCGGCTCGGTGTTGTCGGCCAGACTGGCGCGACCGCGCTGCTTGCCGGCTTCGAGTCGCTGGCGCTCTCGACGGCGGGCCGCGCCGCCCGCTCGACGCTGGATGATCTCGGCGGCTGCGCCTTCATCTCGGATGTCATGGCGATGAAGCACGAGACCCAATATTCAAGGCTGTTCCGCTCATGATCATCCTCGCCTTCGCGCTTTCGGCTGTTCTGCTGCTGATCACCACGCTGCATGTCTATTGGGGCATTGGCGGCATCTGGCCAGGCAGGGACGCGGCGTCATGCGCCCGAGCCGTCGTCGGCTTTCGCGGTGTCCGTGAAATGCCGGCACCATTCGCCAGCTTTGCCGTCGCCGCTTGCCTTGCCCTGGCCACCCTATGGCCAATGGCGATCGCGGGCGTGTTCGCGTCGCCCTTTCCCAGGGAGGGGCTGGCCGCCTCGGCACTGCTGATCGGCCTGGTTTTCCTTGGACGCGGCATTGTCGGCTTCACGCCATGGTGGCGCCGGCTCGCACCCGAACAGCCTTTCGCGCGGCTTGATGTCCGCTACTATTCACCGCTGTGCCTGCTGATCGGGCTTGGTTTCGTCGTTCTTGCCATCATGGAGTTTCCCACATGACGTCACAAAACGGTCCGCTCCGCATCGGCATCGGCGGCCCTGTCGGCTCGGGCAAGACGACCCTTACGGAAAAGCTCTGCAAGGCGCTGCGCGACGAATTCTCCATCGCCGTCGTCACCAACGACATCTACACCAAGGAAGACGCCATGATGCTGGCGCGCCTGCAGGCGCTGCCGGAAGACCGCATCATGGGCGTCGAGACCGGCGGCTGCCCGCATACGGCGATCCGCGAGGACGCCTCTATCAATCTTCAGGCGATCGCCGAGATGAACAGGAAATTCCCGGATCTCGACATTATCTTCATCGAATCCGGCGGCGACAATCTCGCCGCCACCTTCTCGCCGGATCTCGCCGACCTGACGCTCTATGTCATCTCTGTCTGCCAGGGCGAGGAAATCCCGAGGAAGGGCGGCCCGGCCATCACCCGCTCTGACTTCCTGGTCATCAACAAGAGCGATCTGGCACCCTATGTGAACGTCAATCTCGACGTGATGGAGAGCGATGCCGGCCGCATGCGCGGCAAGCGCCCCTTCGGCTTCACCGACCTGTCGCGCGGCAAGGGGTTGCAGCAGGTCATCGACTTCATCGTCGAGCATGGTGGGTTGCGGGCGGGCGGCGCAGCCAGCACCGCGGC
>JBDSLV010000614.1:0-5075 GCA_039916205.1 Mesorhizobium sp.
GCGGTTCCATTGGCCGGTCAGGATCACATGATCGCGGCGGTTGACGGCACGATCGGCAGCACGACGACTACGCACACATTGGCAAGCAGCCACTCCCCCTTCCTGTCGCAGCCGACCGCCTTGTCGACGATTCTCCTCGACATATTCGTCCAGTCCTTGGCGGACCAACGCGGGAGCGCAGTAGGTCTCGATATATGAGCACCGACGAATTCGAGGATCGTCTGACGGCGCTCAGGCCCCGCCTTCATCGCTATTGCGCCCGCATGATGGGATCGACGGTCGATGGCGAGGATGTATTGCAGGATACCCTCGTCAAAGCGCTCAGCGCACGAGCCGAAGGCGCCAAAGTGGGCAACCTTGAAGGCTGGGTGTTTCGCATCGCCCACAATACGAGCCTCGACCTGCTTCGCCGCGGGTCGCGAAATACGGTCATTCCGCTCACGGAGGAGTTCGAGGCAGCGCCCATTCCCGAAGGGGATATCGTCGCGGTCAGCTTTCAGACGTTTCTGCGGTTGTCCGAACTTCAGCGCTGCGCGGTGATCCTCAAGGATGTGCTGGGGCATTCCGTCGAGGAGATCGCGAGTATCGCCGATTGTACGCCCGCGGCCGCCAACTCGGCGCTTCAACGAGGCCGCGTATCGCTGCGTCAACTCGCGCAATTACCTGCGGACACCCGGCTTCCGCTAATGCCCGATGCGGCTCGGCAGAAGATGGTGGCTTTTGTCGATCTGTTCCGCGCGGGCGACTTCGACGCGATCCGCGCCATGCTCGTCGATGACGTAAAGCTTGAACTTGTAAACCGGCTCAAATGGGAAGGGCGCGAAAAAATCGTGCCCTATTTCACGCGCTATGCCGAGGAAACGAGATGGCGGTTTGCCTTCGGTGCGATCGAAGGCCGCCCTGCCATGCTGGTTTTCGAAAGCGGCGCGATGGAAAAACCGGCGTATTTCGTGCTAGTCGATTGGCGCGATGAACAAATCTCGGCGATCCGCGATTTCCTGTTTGCTCCCTATGCGCTCGAAGCGGTGGATTGGGTCCGGTTGGGCTAGTCTAGCCCAAGTCTGATCCCTTCGGCGTTCATGCTTTGAGCTCGAAAAGTCGCATAAAATGCAAAGGCGCTCATACAATTACTGGTGAGGTGCCCTGCCTCAGGCCGGCGCAGACCGCCATGCAGTAATCGATGCTCTTTCGATGGTAACCAACCCACCTTCTTCAAGCCTGATTGCAAAGGCGCTGCCTTGGCCCTCGACCCGCCTAACGTGTCCGATGAGGGCGACCTGGTCACCGCTCTTGGCTTTTTGCGGGGGATAGATGGCGAATGGGTAGTCGAAGGATGGTATTGTCACCCGTGCCCGGCCGCTCAGCAATATTCTGCCGATCGTCGCCGTCACGGTGATCTCGTCGCCCACGCGAATATCCATAGCTGGGATTTTGGTGTACCGGGGACGGGTGTCAAGACGGCGTGTTTGCCGCACCTCACAGCACTCCAACATCCAGCCATGTCTGTCCGACGTGCATCACTCCGGCCTGACGGTGTTAGGCGGAGGCGCAGCGCCACCGAGGGCAACGCACCGGCCAAATGCCCCATTTTCTCCTCTGGCTCCTAAATGGCCAGGCACTTGTCCACTGCAAGCGTCGCCCGGCGACCTGTGGCGCGTAGCCGCTCTGGCAATTGGTGGCGGGATGCGCGGTGCAGGCAATGGAGCGCCTCGGGGACAGAGTCACAGACAGTAAAGCACAACACGTGCTGGGTAATTGCGGCCAAGCGCTTCTGTCAACCAAAGGATTTGTTAACCATTTGATGCGAATTTTTGAGTTCATCAGGGGCTGGCCTACGACACACCGTTAGTCCGTGCGCTCTCCGGAAAGGCATTGAGATGCGCGTTCTTCTGATAGAAGACGACACCCCAACCGCGCAAAGTATCGTATTGATGCTGAAGTCGGAACGGTTCAACGTCTATACGACCGATCTCGGCGAAGAAGGTGTCGATCTCGGAAAGCTCTACGATTACGATATCATTCTGCTCGATCTGACCCTTCCCGACATGTCGGGTTACGAAGTCCTGAGGACGCTTCGCCTTTCCAAGGTGAGGACCCCAATCGTGATCCTGTCCGGCATGGCGGGGATCGAGGACAAGGTGCGCGGTCTGGGATTCGGTGCCGACGACTATATGACCAAGCCATTCCACAAAGACGAATTGGTGGCTCGTATCCATGCGGTAGTCCGCCGTTCGAAGGGGCACGCCCAGTCCGTTATCACCACCGGCGAGTTGGTGTTGAACCTCGATGCTAAGACGGTCGAGGTCGGTGGCCCGCGCGTGCACCTCACCGGCAAGGAATACCAGATGCTGGAGCTGCTCTCGCTGCGCAAGGGCACCACGCTCACCAAGGAGATGTTCCTCAACCACCTCTATGGCGGCATGGACGAACCGGAACTGAAGATCATCGACGTCTTCATCTGCAAGCTGCGCAAGAAGCTTGACGCGGCGTCCGGCGGTCAGAACAACATCGAGACGGTCTGGGGTCGCGGCTATGTGCTGCGCGAGCCCCAGCAGATGCAGGAAAGCGCCTAAGGGGCCGGCTTTATACTTTTTACTAGTCGCTATGTTCCGGTCTTCGGCGCGCTGCCTACGGGCGAAAAGCGCCGCGCAAGAAGCCAAGGGCAAGGTACAGAAAGCCCTCGGTGACGCGAAGCCCGTTGTGAAGGACGCCACCGACGCGACAGCCAACGCAATCAAGAAGAACCTTTGAGTCGAGCGGTAGGTGGCCGACCGCCTGCTGCCGTTGGGGCTCATCAACGAGCGGCCCTCCGACATGCCTGTGCTCTCTCAGCGCAGGCCGCCAACCAGCTTGCTGCGGATCGCTGCTCCCAAGTCGCGAAAACGCAGCCGAGAGGCCGCCGTCCTCCGTGGGGCAGCGGGCTCTCAATGTCCGCGACGCAGTTGCCATGGGGAACCTAATACCCGAGGGCTCCGTTCATTCTTGCTAGGACTGGCTCTTTGCAACCCCTTTGCTAAGTCTTCCGGAACTATTTGCAGCAGCTATCGAAGGACGAACTGATCGATCTGGTGTTGCGTCTGCAGCGACCGGAGAAGACATCGCGGACGTCCTCCAAACCGCCTTCGCGCGATCGCAAGGAGCGCCGCGATGAGGCGAAGCCGGGCGGCGCGAAGCCAGGCCACGAGGGCAAGGCCCGCATGATGAGCGATAGTTTTGACCGGCTTGTCGTCCATCGACCCGAACAATGTTCATGCTGCTGTGTCGATCTGCCGGAAGATGGCCCCGCCGAAACGATGAGCGAGCATGATGCGATCGACCTTCCCGAGATCCGCCCGCTGATCGAGCGGCACCGTCGCCTTTCCATGCGCTGCCCATCTTGCGGAGTAATTGTTGTCGCGCCATTGCCGGACGCGGCAAAGGGCACGCCGTTCGGGCCGCGCATCCATGCCGTGGCGACCTATTTGAAGACCTTCCAGGCATTGTCCTACGAGCGCCTGCAGGGCGCCTTCGCCGATCTCTTCGGGCTGACGGTCAGCCAGGGCGGCCTGATGAACATGCTGCGGCGCTCCCAGTCAGCCTTCGCGCCCGAGCGCGACGTGGCCATTGCCGCCCTGCGCCGGGCGAAGGTCGTCGCATCCGACGAGACCGGCGTGCGCATTGAGGGCAGCAATGCCTATCAATGGGTGTTCCGTTCGAGCGAGGCGGTCGTGCATCGCGCCGCGCCAACCCGTGGTGCCGTTGTCGTTCGCGACCTGATGGACGGCCATCTGCCAGACGTGTGGTGTTCCGATCGCTATTCGGCGCAGCAAGGGCATGGGCAACGGCATCAGACCTGTCTCGCCCATCTCGCCCGCGATGTCGCCTATGCTGGCCAGACGAGCGACGACATGGTGCCATCGCGACTTCGGCTCTGGCTGAAACGAGCCTTCGCCTTGGCCAACGGGATCGAGACCTTTGCAATATCGACGATCGCGACCAAGTGCAGAGATCTCGAGCGGAGTCTCGCCGCCATTCTCGCGACACCGACCGCATGCGATCTGGCGTGTGATCTTCAGATGAAATTCCGGCGCGCCCGCCATCAACTCCTGACGTTCGCTGCCTATCCCGGACTGGTGGAGCCGACGAACAACGCTTGCGAACGCGCCCTTCGACCTGCCGTCATCCAGCGAAAAGTCACCAATGGCTATCGCGCCATGTGGGCGGCAAACGGGGAGGCCGATATCAGGACTGTCGTCGATACCGCACGCCTACGCACCGGTGCAGGTCCGTTCCAGACCATCCTCACAGCCGTCAAAGCCTGAAATCCACGGCCGATCGTGGGGGTGGGTAATTACGCAGCGTGACCTGGAGAGCTGCGGTTGCGGCGTGTCTGGCTGCAAAGGAAGGTACCGGAACGGCCGACGACGTTCGGATCAAGTTTCAGGCTGCGGCGAAAGCCTACGGCGTGCTTCGGTAGCGGTGGTGCGAGGCACATTAAAAACAGACTGCGAAGAGAGACAACATCGAACGATTTGCAGCACTTTTTGTCACACTTCGCCGAACTGGCGATCAAGGCCGTTAAGGCAGGTGTCAGAAGGATTGTTGTTGCTGGCGGCGAAACGTCGGGCGCCGTCGCTTCCGCCTTCGTTCCTGCCGGCTTGAAGGTCGGGCCGGAGATAGACACCGGTGTTCCCGTGTTGATACTCGACGGCGGACCAAGGCTGGGATTCGCGCTGAAGTCGGGCAATTTCGGGGCCGATGATTTTTTCGAGCGCGCACTCGACATGCTCGGAGGTGGCGGCCCATGACACTTGAAGAACAGCAGCTTCGAGACGAATTCTGCCGCTGGGGCGAATCCCTGTTCACGCGCGGCTACACCGCCGGTTCGTCCGGCAATCTCTCGGCGAGGCTTGCGGATGGTTTCCTGGTTACGCCGACCAATTCCTGCCTGGGGTATCTCGAACCCGCAAGACTGTCGAAACTGGATGCCCAGGGCGTGGCCGTGTCAGGCGATGCCCCGACCAAGGAAATCCCCCTTCACATGGCATTCTATGAGGCGCGGCCGCAGGCGGCGGGCGTCGTGCATCTTCACTCGA
>JBDSLV010000615.1:0-8695 GCA_039916205.1 Mesorhizobium sp.
TGATGACGATATCTGTTCCTCTGATGCGATCCGGGGTCAGAGCCGTATGAGATTGACAAGGTCAACCCGCTGACGCCTCATCCCGCACGCCCAAGCACGGAGCGGATGCCATGGCGCAAGATATAGAAACGATCGGGATCGCGGCCCTGTTCGGCCCGCCCTCGCCTGTCCGTGACCGTATCGACGCTGAGATCATGGCGGCTGCGTCCGGCATCGGCTTTATGGCGGTCAAGGATTTTCCTGGCGACGCGTGGCTGACACCGGAGAAACGGGCGCGACTGCTGCAGCTTTTCGATTTGCCCGACAGCGAGAAGCAGAAACTGCTGCGCTGGAACTTCGACCCCACGAAGAAGAACGTCTATCGCGGCTGGTTTCCATTGCAGCCCAGCGCCGTCTCCTACAAGGAAGGCATCGACATGGGACCGGACCTTGCCCATGCGGCGCCTGTTCCGGCTTCCGACGATCCCTTGTGCGAGCCGACGCCGCTGCCGACCGAGGCCACGCTGCCGGGCTGGCGCGCGGCGGCGGCGGCCTACTATCTGGCCATGGAGGCTGTCGGCAACGCGCTGATGCGATCGATCGCGCGCGGACTTGGCCTGCCGGAAACGGTCTTCGATGCCGACTTTGATGGTGGCATCTCGACACTACGGCTGATCCGCTATCCCTTGCGCGATGGTAGCTGCGTCGACATCAGCGGCCCGGAATTTTCGGTCATCCACAGAGGCGAAAGCCGCACGATCATTGGCCGAGAGCACGCCGATTCCGGCTTCGTGACGCTTCTGGCGCAGGACGGCGTCGAAGGCCTGCAGGCGAAGAACCTCGCCGGCGATTGGATCGATGTGCCTCCCGCTGATGGAACGCTGGTGGTCAATTTCGGCCAGCTTCTGGAACGTTGGACAGGAGGCCGGGTCCGGGCGACGCGACACCGGGTGATTGCGCCGAAAACGGCGCGGTTCTCAATCCCGTTCTTCTATGAGCCGCGCGTTGACGCCAGGATCACACCACTGCCGCTTGCCGATGCAGAGTTCTTCGAACACTTTCTCTATGGCGATTATCTCTGGGAGGCGGCGACGAATTTCGTCGAGATGAGCGGCATCAAACACCTGAGGCAGCCCCGCCAGGGCAATGCCTCGCAATGAATAGCCGGCCACCTCATTGAGATGGCCGGCGCTGTCTGATCGTCACTTTGCTTCGTTGACCACGTCGTCCCAGGTCTTCACCTTGGTCTCGCCATTGAGGAACGGCAGCGCGGCGGCCGTCAGTTCGGGAGCGAAGAAGACATCGTAGTGGGTGCGGTTGGGCAGGATCGCCAGGCGGTTCCGCGACAGGTTCTCACGCATCCAGCCAGCGTCCTTCAACCCGCCGCCGAGCATCTGGTAAAACTTGATCTCATGCTCGGGCCGGTACATGTCGCTGTCGCCATAGGCGAGCATGACCGGCATCTTCAGCTTGGCGACGTCGGCGGAATAATCGTAGTCGTGCCGCATGAAGTTGCCGAGTGCATCAAGCAGTTTTGGAAAATCCTGCGGACGCGGCGCGACCGCCATGTAGGACTTGTACATCGGCGTGCCCTTGAGGAAATCCGCCGCCGCGGCACTGACCTGCGCCTGCTGGCCGCGCATCTCCGGATAGAAGCCGTCAGCCGCGTAGCCAGTCGAAACCAGCACCAGCCGGCGCACCGCCTCGGGATGCTGGACGGCCATGCGGAAGGCGACGCCGCCGCCCAGCGAGTAGCCCATGACATCGACCTGGTCATAGCCGAGCGCCTTGACGATCTCAGCCATGTCGTTGCCCATTGCTTCCAGACCGAACGGCCTGTCGCCAAGCGCGGTGCGGCCGTGGCCCTGCATGTCGACGAGGATGACCGCGCGGTTTTCGGCGAGTTTTGGCAGGATCGGCGCGAACATGTCGGATGTGCCGAGGCCGCCATGCAGCAGAAGCAGCGGCTCGCCCTTGCCGTAGATGGCGTAATAGTAGTTCAGGCCGTCGATCGGCAGCAAACCGGACTTTTCCGGCTTCGGCAGTGCGTTCGTTTCGGTCGTCATGGCAGGTTTTGCCTCCTCTGCATTGGTGGTGCCCGGCGACGCAAGAAGCGCTGCTGCCGAAGCAAGAATGGCGAAAATCAGGGTTTTGGACATATCGATTTCCTCACGTCGCGCTTCAAAGCGTCTTGGCGAGTTCTTCGAGCTGATCGGCACACTGTCCCCAGCCCTCATGGAAGCCCATCTTCTCGTGCTGCTCGCGGTCAGCGACGCTCCAGTGCCGGACCCGGACGACGTAGCGGGTCTTGCCCTCGCCTTCGTCTTCGAAGGTCAGCACGGCGGTCATGAATGGCTTTTCCGATGGCTCCCATGCCGCGGTATAAGCGTCGGTGAAGACGATCTTCTTGCCCGGAATGACTTCGAGGAAGACGCCGGGGTTCGGGAATTCGTTGCCGTCCGGACCAGCCATGACAACCAGGCTGGAACCGCCGGTGCGCACATCCATTTCGGCGCGCGGCGCCGTCCATGGCTTCGGTGCAAACCACTGCGTCAACAGCTTGGAGTCACTCCAGCAACGATAGACGTTGTCGCGCGGCGCATCGATGATGCGGCCAAGAACCAATTCGCGGTCATTGGTGGGGGCGATATCGAGCTTCGTGGTCATGATGATTTCCTCGTTTGTGGTTTTGAATTTGGCTTCCGTCTCAAAGACGCCTGGACGAAGCGCAAGCCGACACAGCCCTCAAAAAAGATTTGAGAAAGCGAGGGAAGACAGAGGACTGAGAGAGACGGAACCTAGTGCCGTTTGGCCTGCACCAGATAAGCGTCGATCACGGTTTCGCCCAGCCACTTGGCCGCCTCCAGCCGATGCAGGCCTTCGACCAGGATATGGCGCTTGCCGTCATGGCGGACCTGGATCGGCGTCTTCATGCCATTCTCCAGGATATCCTCGGCCAAGTGCCGTACGGTCTCGGGGTGCAGCGTCTTCTTGCGTGCCGTCGGCACGTAGATGTCGTCGACCTTGACCTTTTGCACTTTCAGCATGGCGGCTCCCGTGGCGGAAGACCCCGCCCTTCCCTGAGATAGTCCGTTTGGTAGAAGCGGCCAAGGGCGCGGCTAACGAAAGCAACGCAAAGGTCGTTCCAATCCATGGCCGGCTTTCGCCTGCCGTTTGCCTGCCGTCGCGCGTTTCGATATTGCGTGTCCATTATCATCGACCACGGACCCATCGCATGAGCACAGCTCTCGTCACCTTTGTCGGCATGGCTCACCCCTGGATGTGTGACACGATGGGCCACATGAATGTGCGCCACTATGCGGGCATGTTCGACGACGCCAGCTTCCAGTTGCTTGGCCATATCGCCGCACAGGACGGCAATGAAGGCGGCATCGGCTGGGCCGATGTCCGCTATGAGGTCGACTATCGCCACGAGACCAAGGCCGGCGCGCTGCTCACCATCCGCTCGCATGTGGTGAAGGTCGGCCGCTCCTCCATCACTTTCGAACAGGTGATGTCGGGATCGCTGGACGGCGTAGTGCACGCCGTGGGGCGCACGACCAGCGTGCGCTTCGACCTCACCGCCCGCGCTTCCGTTCCATTGGATGACGCCATGCGCGAACGCGCGCTGGCGTTGCTCATCGAAAAGCCTGTTCAACCGCTGTAGACGCGATCCTCGAGGGGCGTCTCAGCAATCAGCGCCTGCAGCCCTGACAGCAACGCCTTCTCGGCGCGGTTCATCGCCTTGTCAGGGTTCACCAGCAGGAAGATGTCGATGGCCGGCGGCGCGTCATAGGGCGGCAGCCGCCAGAGCGTTCCATCCGCCACGTCACGCCGCGCCACATGCAACGGCAGCGGGCCAATGCCGAGCCCAGCAACAATCATGCGCCTGACCTCCTCCAGGCTGGAGGAAACGCCAACGACATCGGCGTCCAGCCTCGCCTCACTGCGCAGCAGCGCCACCGGGCGCAATGCATCCGCGATCGAGTCTGTCTGGAAGGAGACGGACGGCTCGCCGCGCAGGTCGGCCAATGTCAGTCCTGTCTTGCCGTAAAACCTGTGCTGCGGCCCGCAGAAGAAGCCAAAGAACTCCCGGTAGACCATATGATAATCGAGCGCCGGATCGCGCTGGCTGACAAGGCAGATGCCGAAGGACGCGCGCCGCTCCCGCACCTGCTTGGTCACTTCGGTGCTCGCCGCCACGGAAATGGTAATGCTGGCGCGCGGATAGTTGCGGTGGAACTCCGAAAGAGCGCGATCGAACAGCGGCGACACGACGTGGCTGGCAGTGGCGATCATGACATGCCCGGTGACATCGTCGCTGACGCCACGCATCAACAACGGCAGTTGCGATATAGTGCCGAACACCTCGACGCTCTGCTCGTAGAGCAGCTTGCCGACCTCGGTCAGGTCGAAGCGCGTG
Organism: Mesorhizobium sp.; assembly: GCA_039916205.1. Taxonomy (GTDB): domain Bacteria; phylum Pseudomonadota; class Alphaproteobacteria; order Rhizobiales; family Rhizobiaceae; genus Mesorhizobium. Next base: position 4,403 of record JBDSLV010000615.1, read on the forward strand.
GCGTCGCGTTCGACAAGCCGGCGGCCAACCCGATCCTCCAGCCGCCGCAAGGCGTTGCTGACGCTCGGCTGCTTGAGGTTGAGGCGCTCGGCGGCACGGGTGATGCTCTTCACCTCGGCGATGACCACGAAGGTCCGCAGCAGATTCCAGTCGAGATCCCAGACCAGGCGTTCGGGCCGCGTAATCATTCCTGAAATCTATGCTCCTTATTCCCATTATCTATTTGCGCAATGTTTCCTCGAAGGCAATCATCGATCTCAGGAAAGCGGCCTACGCCTCCCAAGAACAACACGTTGCGCTCCATCCAGAGGACAGGAAAACAGATGAACAGAGTATTTTCCGGCATCGCGGTCGCGGCCCTGCTGCTTGCATCGACCTTCACCACGGTTTCGGCCAGGGCCGATGACCTCGAGAAGATCAAGGCCGCGGGCGAGTTGAAGATTTCGATGAGCGGGCAGTATCCGCCCTTCAACTTCGTCAATGACCAGAACGAGGTCGTCGGCTTCGACGCCGATATCGGCAAGGCCATCGCCGAGCGCATCGGCGTCAAGGGCACGATCATCACCACAGCCTGGGACGGCATCATCGCCGGCCTGCTCGCCAACAAATACGACACCGTCGTCGGCTCGATGACGATCACGCCGGAGCGCGAGAAGGTCGTTGATTTTGTCGGCCCGTATTATCATGCCGGCCGCGCGGTGTTCGTCAACGAAGCCTCGACGGTGAAGAGCCTCGACGAACTCAAAGGCAAGACGATTGGCGTCACGCTGGGCGAAACGCATGAGAAGTGGGCGCGCGAAAAGGGCGGCTGGGACATCCGCACCTACAAGGGCCTGCCTGAACTGTTGCTGGAGCTGCGGGCCGGTCGCGTCGACGCAATCGTCGTCGACAACATTCCGGTCATGATCGCCGTCAAGGAGACGGGCGAGAAGGTCCGCCAGCTCGACACGCCCAACATCGAAGGCGGCAGCGTCGCGATCGGCATCGCCATCCGCAAGGACAATCCCGAGCTCAAGGCGGCCATGCAGAAGGCGCTGGATGCCATGATGGCCGACGGCAGCTACGAGAAGATCTCCAAGCAATGGGTTGGCAGCGACATCCGCTAATTCCGCCGGTATCCTGACGTCCAAAGCCGGCTGAAGCCGAGCGTCACTCCTGCTGGACCAGCCCATGGATTTCTCCTTGATGCAGCGCGTCTTCCCGTTCTTCGTGGAAGCCGCGCTGGTGACGATCGAAATCACAGCGCTAGCCCTGATCCTGGGGCTAGCGGTCGCGGCACTGACCGCGGCCGCGCGCATGTCGAGATCGGCGATCCTGCGCGCCATCGGCGCGCTTTATGTCAACCTGTTTCGCGGCACGCCCTGCCTGATCCAGCTCTTTGTCCTGTATTTCGGCGGCCCGCAGATCGGCATCAATCTGGAGCCGTTCACCGCAGGCTTCATCGGCCTTGGCCTCAACATCGGTGCCTATATGGCGGAATCGATCCGGGGCGCGCTGGTTGCGGTCGACCGAGGCCAGACCGAGGCCGCCCGCACCATAGGCTTCAGCCGCTTCCAGACGCTGCGCAAGGTGGTGCTGCCGCAGGCCGCGCGGCTGATGATCCGGCCGCTCGGCGTCAACACGGTGGCGCTGCTGAAAGGATCGGCCCTGGTGTCGACAATCTCGGTTGTCGAGCTGACCTATACGGCCCAGCGCTTTATCGGCTCGACCTACAAGCCGTTCGAGATTTTTGGCGTGGCGGCCCTGCTCTACATGGTCATGGTCTATGCCGTCGCCCGGGTCGTCGACTTGCTCGACAAACGTTTCGCGATCATCTGACCGGAGGGCGCGATGCAAGGCTTGGATTTCTCTGTCGTTCTGCCCTACTGGGACCTGCTTTTGACCGGCGCCTGGTGGACGGCGGTGCTGACGGTTTCGGCGGGCGCGCTGAGCTTCGCCTTCGGCATCGTGTTTGCCGTCATCGTGCTCTACGCGCCAAGGATCGTCGCCTATCCCGTGCGTGCCTTCATGTGGCTGTTCATGGGCACGCCGCTCTTGCTGCAGCTCTTCCTGATCTATTTCGGCCTGGTGCAGATCGGCATCGACATCCCAGCCCTCGCCGCCGGCATCATCGGGCTTGGCCTGCACTTCGCCGTCTACAATGCCGATATCATCCGCGCCGGCATCGTTTCGGTTGATGCCGGCCAGATGGAAGGCGCTCGCAGCGTCGGCTTCGGCAAATGGCAGGCGCTGCGCTATGTCGTGATCCCGCAGGCTGTCCGCAACACCGCGCCACCGATCGGCGGCAATCTGATCGCACTGTTGAAGGAATCCTCGATTGTCTCGATCATCGGCATCGCCGAACTGGTTCATTCGGCGCAACTGGCGATCAGCGAAACGTTCCGGCCGTTTGAATTCTACATCACCGCGGCCGCGCTCTATTACATTTTGAACCTCGTGCTCGAAGCAGGCCTGCGTCGGTTCGAACGCAACGTGGAGATTTCGCGATGAGCACGCAGCGGCCAATGGTCGAGGTCCGCGACGCACGGAAATCATTCGGCGCCATCGAAGTCCTCAAGGGCATCGACCTCTCAGTCGATCGCGGGCAGATCGTGGCGATCATCGGGCCAAGCGGCTCGGGCAAGAGCACGCTGCTGCGCTCCATCAACCATCTGGAATCGCTCAACGGCGGCGAGGTCTGGCTCGACGGCGTGCAGGTCAACCAGTCCCTGCCTGGCCAGGCTTTCGAGCGGCACATCAACAAGGTGCGCCAGCAGATGGGCATGGTGTTCCAGCACTTCAATCTGTTCCCGCACCTGACCGTGCTCGAAAACATCACCATGGGACCGGTGATCCTGAAAGGCATGCCGAAACTGGAGGCGCGTGAGCTGGCGCTCGGTCTGCTGGCCAAGGTTGGCCTTGCGGAGAAGGTCGACGCCTATCCGTCGCGGCTTTCCGGCGGCCAGAAACAGCGGGTGGCGATTGCGCGTGCGCTGGCCATGCAGCCCAAGGTGATGCTGTTTGACGAAGCGACCTCGGCACTCGACCCCGAACTCGTCGACGAGGTCAACGCGGTGATGAAACAGCTGGCCGCCGAGCACATGACCATGCTGATCGTGACCCATGAGATGCGCTTTGCCGGCGAAGTGGCCGACAGGGTGCTGTTCATGGACGGCGGCGTTGTCGTCGAGGAAGGCCCGCCGGCCGAGATGTTCCGCGCGCCTCAAAAGGAGCGTACCCGCACCTTCCTCAAGAAATATCTCTCCGCATGAGCCAGATGATGACCAATCTCCCTACTGAATTCCCCGATTTCGGGCTGACGGCCGAGCAGCGCCGCCACGCGGTGCGCGGCCACTATTACGAATGGCCCGGCATGGATGGCGAGCGTGGCGAAATCTGGTGCTACAGCGACCGATTTTCCTACCGGCCCGGCGAGACGGTGACCCTTCATGTCAGCTCGACGGCCACTCAGTTCGGCATGGCGATTGTTCGGGATGGCGGCACCGAGACAAAGGTGTTCGAGGCGTCGGGCATCGAGTCGCGCTGGCAGGACACGCCTGACCAATGTTCGGCGCTGGGCTGCGGCTGGCAAGCGTCGTTCGAATTTCGTGTCGGTGCCGACTGGCCGTCCGGCGCCTATCGGATCACGCTGACAGCCGACGGCCGCGAGCCGATCCAGTGCCACCATCTTTTCATCGTCGCCCCAGAAGCCGGCAAGAAGCCCGGACGCGTGCTGCAAGTGGCGGCGACAGGAACTTGGCTTGCCTACAACACCTGGGGCGGCTCCAACCATTACCAGGGCATCACCGGGCCGGAGCGCAACCAATATTCGCCCGTCGTGTCGACCCAGCGTCCCTGGTGCCGTGGCTTTGTCGTGCTGCCCAAAGGCGCACCGCGTGTGCCACTGGAAGTCGCGGTGCCTCCAAAAACGATACCGCGCTATCCCCACATGGAGTGGGCGCTGGCGACTGGGCATTCGAAGAAATACGCCTCGTCCGGCTGGGCAAGCTATGACAGCCACATGTTCCGCTTTGCCGAGCGTTCCGGCTACGCAATCGATCTCGCCAGCCAGCACGACCTGCATGTCTCGCCAGAGATTCTCGACGGCTACGACTGTGCCGTCTTCGTCGGCCACGACGAATATTGGACCTGGGAGATGCGCGACGCCGTCGACCGCTATGTCGAGGGCGGCGGCCACGCGGCACGTTTCGCCGGCAACTTCATGTGGCAGACGCGGCTGGAGGACGAGGGCCGCCGGCAGGTTTGCTACAAATACCGCGCCCGCGCCGAGGACCCGGTCTACACGAGCGGCGA
>JBDSLV010000616.1:0-6400 GCA_039916205.1 Mesorhizobium sp.
GATATCAGAACGGGACAAGTCGGTGCTGACTTATCTGCACCAGTGCCTGTCCAATAGGCTTTGATGCCCGCGATTCACAGCCCTGATTTTTCAGTGGAAAGAATCACAATTGACTCGAATCGAAACAACGAGCCTAGCTTTTCTATACCGAGAACAAAACAAGAAAACAAGCGCTAGGCTGGATGCGACGATACCCTCAAAGCTGACCAAGACGCGCCTCGATGAACCGGCGCTCGGCCGGCTGCCGCGTCAGTTCAAGCGCTCTCCGATAAGAGATTCTTGCCGCTTCGGCGTGGCCAAGTCTGCGGTGCATGTCGGCAAGCGCGGCATGCGCCAGATGATAGCCGTCGAGTCCGCCTTGTCCAAGCACCGCCTCGACTGCCGCGAGTCCAGCCTGCGGTCCATCGCGCATGCCGACGGCAGCAGCGCGGTTGAGCGCCACAACCGGCGAGGGATCGACGCGGCCCAGCACATCGTAGAGCGCGACGATCTGGGTCCAATCCGTCTTGGCCGAACTCGCCGCTTCGGCATGGACGGAAGCGATTGCCGCTTGCAGGATGTAGGGGCCGACGCGGCGCGAAGCGAGCGCCTGGCCGATCAGGCTGTCGGCCTCGGCGATCAGCGCACGGTCCCACAGGGCGCGGTCCTGGTCTTCCAGCAGCACTAGGTCGCCGGCAGCGTCGATCCGGGCGCGGCGCCGCGCCTCGTGCAGCAGCATCAGGGCAAGAAGACCTTGCGCCTCTGGCTGGTCGACAAGTCCGACCATAAGCCGGCCGAGCCGGATCGCCTCGCTGGAAAGGTCGGCCCGCGTCAGGCTTGGTCCGTGCGTCGCCGCATAGCCCTCGTTGAAGACCAGGTAGTTCACCTGCAATGCACTTTCCAGCCGGGCCGGCAAATCGCTGCGGTCGGGCACTTCGTAAGGGATCGCCTCGTCGCGGATCTTCGCCTTGGCTCTTACGATGCGTTGGGCGATGGTGGGTGCCGGCACAAGGTAGGCGCGGGCGATTTCCTCGGTGGTCAGCCCGCCAACCTCGCGCAAGGTCAGTGCGATCCGCGCGTCCGGCGCCAATGCCGGATGGCAGCAGACGAAGATCAGCCGCAACTCGTCATCCCCGATCTCTTCGGGCATCGCCGGTTCCGGTATCGGTTCCGCCAGGGCGGCAAGCTCGGGCAGGGCGCCGGCCAGCCGCGACTGGCGTCGCCAGCGGTCGATGGTGCGGAAGCGGCCGGCCGAGACCAGCCAGGAATAGGGGTTGGCCGGCACCCCTTGGCGCGGCCATTGTTCGGCGGCGGCGGCAAAGGCCTCATGCAAGGCCTCCTCCGCCGCGTCGAAGCTGCCAAGCAGGCGGATGAGCGTCGCCAGCACGCGCCGCGCCTCGTTGCGGTAAGCCGCCTCCAGGGCGTGGCGCGGGCCGGTGCTGCTCACAGGACAGGCGGGGGCTGGCTGAAGTCGACGACCGGCCGGACTTCGACGAAGCCGATCGCCGCCAGCGGATGGCCGCTTGCCACCCGCACGGCCTCGTTGAGGTCGCGCGCTTCGATGACGATGATGCCGCCGAGGATTTCCTTGGTCTCCATGAACGGCCCGTCGACGGATGACATCTTGCCGTCGCGGACATGCACGGTCATCGCCTCTTCGGGCAACACCAGAGCCTCGCCGGTTACGAAATGGCCGCTGGCTTTGAGGACATCGTCATATCCGGCGCATTCGGCAAGGGCCGCATTGGCTGCCGGGCTGCCGCCGAACAACGTCTTGGGATGATAGTAGATGAGACAGGCATAACGCATGATGGAATTCCTTCCGGGATTTCGAGAATAGGGGTTGTTGGGGTCAGGCGTCGAGGATCGTGACGAAGCCGCCATGTACCCGGCGCTGGTTGTCGTAAGACATGGTGTCGGCATACATGCGCGGGTCAGCAATCACCTTTTTCCAGGCGTCGTCACGCACCTGCTTTGACGGCCATTCGACCAAGGCATAGACAACGACCTCGTCGCCGGTCGCCTTCACCGCAGACCGGTAGTCGGTGATCTCGCCGTCGGACACATCGTCGCCCCAGGCTTCGACCACACGGGTGGCACCATGTTCCTTGATCACAGCCGCCTGCTTGGCCGCTATGGCAAGGTAAGCTTGCTTGTTGGCGGCCGGCACCGGCACCAGCGAGCCATCGATATAGGTGGTCTCGCCTGATGTGCTCAGGTCGATGAACGGCGTGAAGCCGCCGATGATCATACGCTGGCCATCGAAAGGCATGGACGCAACGATCTCAGCCATGCGTGGATCGCTCATCATCGTCTGGTAAGCGGCGTCGGCCGCTGCCTTGTCGGCATACTCGTGCCACGCGAAGGTGATGACTTCATCTGGCTTCGCCTTCACGGCGCCCTTGAAGTCGGTGATCTTGCCAACGGGTACGTCGTCGCCCCATGCCTCGACCATGCGCGTGGTGCCGAACTCCTTCAGCACCGATGCCGCATTGGCGACGTGCTCGCGATAGGCGTCCTTGTTGGCGGCGGGCACCGCGGCGACAAATCCTGCGATATAGCTCATTGTGTTTCTCCTATTGGCGGGTGCCGTTTGACACCTTTGGCGTCTCGAAAAGCCCGAGAACGCCAATGGTCGAACGGCATCGCCAGGATTCGACATCGCCTGGAAATTTTTTCTGGACGAGGCCTGAAACGCCACTGCCGGCTATTCCAGGGGAAACCTGTCGCCCCAGTCCAGCCGCCTCGCCAGCTTGAACTCCGCGCCATCGCGCTTGGTGAAAAGCCGCTCGCCGGCACTGCCGTCTTCCTGGCAAAGCTTGAGCAAAACCTTGCCTGATCCGGACTTTGGCGGCGCCACAACCCGTGCATGGCGCGAGGCAGGCAATTGTCGCGAAGCGGCGACGTAGATGAATTTTTCGTCTTCCCAAGGCACTTCCGCATCCTTGGCGAGCCGATGCAGGCGAGAGCGGGCGACGCGGCGGGCAAAATGGCACCAGTCGGGTTGAACGAGCGGGCATGGCGCCTCATGCGGGCAAGGGGCAAGCACATGCGCGCCCGCCTCGATCAATTGCCGGCGCACGGCAAGGATGCGCTGCCAGCCCGCCGGCGTGCCCGGCTCGACGATCAACAGCGTGTCAGCGGTCAATTGCCACAGCCGGTCAACCATCCTGGGCAATGACGCCGGCGCGATCTCGTCCAGCACATACGCCGCGGTTACCAGATCGGCTGGCTTCAAATCGGCGAGGTCGATGGTGACATCGCCGGCCAGCCAGGCGATGCGTGCTGCCATCGTGTCGGCGGCAAGCGTCTCGCCCACCTTGCGCACGGCGCTGCTGGCTTCCAGCAATGTCGCCTGCTCGAGATCAGGCCAGAGATCAGTCGTGGCCCAAAGCACCGTACCAGGACCGGCGCCGACATCGAGCAAGGTTTTCGGCGCAAACTCCGGCCGCGCTTCCTTCAGCGCGTCAAGGCTGGCGCGGACCGCGGCATAAGTCGCCGGCAGTCGCGTCGCCAGATAGGCTTTCACCGCCATGTCCTCGGCCATATGCTGACGGCCGTCGCGCAATTCGGCGCGGTAGCGGTCCGACAAGGTTTTCGCTGCCTGCTTGAGCACCGGCAGCGGCACCTTTTCGAGGATGCGGTCGACAGCCTGTCGAAGCGGGGCGGGCAGTTCCATGGCTCAGGCTCCTCGCGGTGCGAGCAGGATCACCGAAACGCTGGCGATGCAAAGCACGGCCCCGGCAATATCCCAGCGGTCTGGCCGCACCCCCTCCACCAGCCACAGCCAGGCCAATGAAGTGGCGATGTAGAGGACATAGATCATGAAAAAGGCCTCGCGACGATCACGAGGCCTTTTTCACGGCAGGGGCTGTCAATGGCAAGCGCTGAATAGCGCGGCGTTGGTCCTATTCCTGGTCGGCCACCTTGCGGCGGCGGGCTGGCCTGACAGCCGGGCTCTTTTTGACGGAAGCGGTTTCACGATGACCCATGTCGCGCATCTCCAACACCTTTTCACATTTGGCCATGTAGTCGCGCGACATTGGCAAAGTGTCGTTCTTCTTGGCGATCTGGATTTGGAAGATAACCAGGTCCTGCCAGCGGAAGGCGGCTTCGGAGGCAGCGAGATAAAACTCCCACATGCGGCAAAAGCGCTCGTCATAGATCGCCTTGGCCTTGTCGCGGTTTGCAGCAAAACGCTGGCCCCAATGCTTGAGCGTATCGGCGTAGTGCAGGCGCAGGATCTCAACGTCGGTGACGACAAGCCCTGACTTCTCGATGGCCGGCATCACCTCCGAAAGTGCGGGGATGTAGCCGCCGGGGAAGATGTATTTGCGGATGAAGGCGCTGGTTGCCCACGGCACGCCGGAGCGGCCGATCGTGTGCAGCAGCATGACGCCATCGGGCTTGAGCAGTGTCGCCGCCTTATCGAAGAAGGTGCGGTAGTGGTTGACGCCGACATGCTCGAACATGCCGACCGACACGATGCGGTCGAAACGTTCGTTGAGCTCGCGATAGTCCTTGAGCTCGAAATGGACGCGGCTTTCGAGGCCCTGCGCGTGGGCGCGGTCGGTGGCGACGCCATGCTGCTCGGTCGACAAGGTCACGCCTTGCACATCGACATCGAAGGATTTGGCCAGATAGAGGCCAAGCCCGCCCCATCCGGAGCCGATATCGAGTACTGTCTGGCCGGCCTTCAACCGCAGCTTGGCGGCGATGTGGCGCTTCTTGGCCGCCTGCGCTTCTTCAAGCGTCATGTCCGGCTGCTCGAAATAGGCGCAGGAATACTGCATGTCCTCATCAAGGAAGAGCCGGTAGAGGTCGCCCGATAGATCGTAGTGGCGTTGCACGTTGCGGCGCGAACGCGACGCGGTGTTGATCTGCTGCAAGCGGCGGAAGGCGTGCCGCAAGCCCTCGATTGCCTTCGACCAGGTCGCGTCGATGCCGCCGCTGCCCATGTTCTGGAAAGCAATTCGCATCAGGCCCAGCACGCCGCCATCGAGGATGTCGAGTTCGCCGTCCATGTAGGATTCCGGCACCGCAAGCATTGGATCGAAGGTAATGGCGCGTTCTGCATGCGTGGTCTTGATGTGCATGTGCACCAGTTCGCCGCTGCCATCACCGAAGACAGTTGTCGTGCCTTTTGGCCCGGTAACCTTGAGATTGCCGGTGCGCACAAGGCGGGCAAGAACGCGTTTGAGCAGAATATTCATGACCAAATGTCCCCTCTCGGTCAGACAGGCGCCTAATTCTGCATCAATATATAGGGTGCCGAAAAGTTCCTTTTGGCATAAAAATGCCCGGGCGAGAGGCCCGGGCATTGGTCCAGGGTGACTGGACCGAATCAGAGCCTGTTGTTCGTCCGAACACGCAGGCGCTTGTTGGTATCAGGCGTCTTCGTCGCCTTCGTTCGGGTCGAAGAAGTTCTCCGGCCGGGCGTTGTCGTTGATGTCGTCGCCGTAGATGGCTTCGGCGGTGGTCAGCGTCTCGCCCTTCGACTGACGCTCGGCTTCGTCAGCCGTGCGAGCGATGTTGAGCGTGATCGTGACTTCGACTTCCGGATGCAGCGCGATCGCCACATTGGTGAGGCCAATGGTCTTGATCGGCTGGTTGAGCAGGATCTGGTTGCGGTTGACCGTGAAGCCTTCGGCGATCAACAGGTCGGCAATGTCGCGCGTCGAGACCGAACCATAGAGCTGGCCAGTTTCACCAGCGGAGCGAACGGCGATGAAGCTCTTGCCGTCAAGCTTTTCGGCAACCTGCGCGGCTTCCGACTTGCGCTCGAGATTGCGGGCTTCGAGCTGAGCGCGCTGGCCTTCGAACTTCTTCTTGTTGGCTTCGTTGGCGCGCAGCGCCTTGCCCTGCGGCAGCAGGAAGTTACGGGCGAAACCGTCCTTGACCTTGACGGTGTCACCCATCTGGCCGAGGCGGGAAACGCGTTCGAGAAGAATGACGTCCATGATTTTGTTCCTTTCAGTCGCGCACCAATCCACCGGATCGGCACTGAATTCTCTGGAACAGGTCAGGAAGCGTGGGCGCCTTGGCGCTGGTGTCGCTGTCCTGCCTGTCGCGGCAGTTAGAGGCCTTGGCCCCAACCCGGGATTTTTGAATTCAACCCAAACGCGCCCGTCGCGTCGGTGAAGTAAGAGCGGGCGGCGAGCCGCCCGCTCTTGAAAGCTTTAGCGAACCACGTAGGGCAGCAGGCCGAGGAAGCGGGCGCGCTTGATCGCCTTGGCGAGTTCACGCTGCTTCTTCTGGCTGACGGCGGTGATGCGCGAAGGCACGATCTTGCCGCGCTCGGAAATGTAGCGCTGCAGCAGACGCACGTCCTTGTAGTCGATCTTGGGCGCGTTGGCGCCGGAGAACGGGCAGGTCTTGCGGCGGCGATGGAACGGGCGCCGGGTCGGGATCTGATTGATGT